>CAYVBP010000006.1:0-42091 GCA_964449155.1 uncultured Rhodospirillaceae bacterium
AGGCGGGGATCCAGTTTGAATCTCAATCCCAATCCCATCCGCCATTTTCTCCCCGATCTCAAACTGGGTCCCCGCCTTCGCGGGGATGACGGCGTTTGTTGTTGTGGAGTCACTTCATGGGCTCGTCGGTATGACGTCCTTCACTCACTCGGATGTATAACTTCCTTTAGTCGCCCCGCCTGAGGCGGGGGTTTTGTAAGGACTTATAAAAACAGCCAAACCACCGTTATCTGTTCCGCACAGTCTTTTCCGGCATTTTTATTGCGTCCTGTTTACCGCTTCGGCCGAAATATTGCCTACGACTAAAAATAAGAAATTACGCCTTATCGTGACACGGCTGACATTTCGTCGGCCATGGCTCGCCAAAATCCTCAACGAGAACGGTCCAATCCGAAAGATCGAGCCGAATGCGCGCGTCGCCCGCAAAAACAAAATTCAAGCATTTCGCAGGTTCTAAAATAATCGCGAGAAGATCGAGAATCTTATCCGGATCGCGTTGATCGATGTTGTGCGTATGAACGCCTGTGACGCCCTTGACCGTCAACGCGCAGCATACGCGCTCATACTCTCCCTCTTTGGCCTCGCGGCGAAAACGCTGAACGACGGCCACAAAAGCGCTCTCATCTTTCTCAAAGGCGATGTCGCATATTGGAACGATGGAATCCTGCAAAACAGCCGAAATGATTTCAATATCCTCGGCATCCTTTGCGCGGAGTTTCAGCGTCTCGTCAGTCATGCGGCTTCCCTGATGCGTTCCATGTCAGCGCCGCATGCGGCAAGCTTTTCCTCAAGGCGTTCGTATCCGCGATCGAGATGATAGACGCGGTTCAATGTCGTCTCGCCGCGCGCCGCCAAACCCGCCAGAGCCAACGAAACCGATGCGCGCAAATCAGTGGCCATGACAGGCGCGCCCGTCAACAAAGGCATCCCGCGCACAAGGGCCGAGGAATTGTGAACGGTAATGTTCGCGCCCATGCGGCGAAGTTCGGGCACATGCATAAAGCGATTTTCGAAAATCGTTTCCGTAATCATCGACGCGCCGTTCGCAACGCACATCAAAGCCATCATCTGCGCCTGAAGATCCGTCGGAAAACCGGGATACGGTTCCGTCATGACGTCCGTTCCCTGCAATTCCTTGGCGCACCGCACGAGAAGACCATTGGGCGTTTCGGTCATCGATACGCCCGCTTCGGCCATAACGATGGCAACGCTGTTCAAGTGCTCAAGCTTCGCGCCGATCAGTTCTAGCTCGCCGTCGGTGATCGCGGCAGCCATGGCAAAAGTTCCCGCCTCAATGCGGTCCGGAACGACGCTGTGCGAAGCGCCGCAAAGCTTGTCCTTACCGACAATGCGCAGACGATCCGAACCGATGCCTTCGATCTCAGCGCCCATCGCGACAAGACAGCGAGCCAGATCGGCAACTTCCGGCTCGCGCGCGGCGTTGACAAGCGTCGTTTCGCCCTTTGCCAACGTCGCGGCCATCATGACGTTTTCGGTTCCCGTAACGGTGACGACCGGGAAAACGACCTCGGCCCCAACAAGGCCGTTTGGCGCGCGCGCATGGATATAGCCGTTGTCCAGCCCGATATCGGCCCCCAGCTTGCGCAATGCCGCGATATGCAAATCGACAGGACGCGAACCAATCGCGCATCCGCCAGGCAACGACACCCGCGCTTCGCCCGCGCGAGCAAGCAATGGCCCAAGGACAAGGACGCTCGCGCGCATTTTGCGAACAAGATCGTATGGCGCGGTGACGTTCGAAATCTTGGTGGCCTTAAGTTCCAGCGTGCGGCCCGAAAATCCGCCTGCATTGACGCCGTTAAGACCGATATCCACGCCCAGTTGGCCCAAAAGGTTCGACATCGTGACAACGTCCATCAAATGCGGAACGTTGCTGAGCGAAAGCGTTTCGTCCGTCAACAGACAGGCCGTCAGCAACGGCAACGCGGCATTTTTCGCGCCGCTAATGCAAACCTTGCCTTTAAGAGTTCGTCCGCCCTTGATGCGAATTCTATCCATTATCCAATATCTTCCTTCTGTCGCGGCGATTCTATCCTAATTATTATCCCCGAAATCCTTTTTTTCCATACTGCGAATCTCGGCCTGACGCTTACGCCTTAAAAGATTTTCGCGCAAAGCCTCGGCAACGCGATCTTCGCGCGTCGAGGACGCCGGGACAGCATTGGGTTGATCCTGTTTCATAAGCGTCGGTTCTATAGGGTTTTAAAGGCCATGGCTAGGTTAAAACTCTGGGAAAAATGAACATTATTTGCTAAACATTTCCGAATAGCTATTAACGTCTTGAAAGAACAGTCCATGCAAACGGCAATAATCGTCCCGGCCCGATACGGATCAACCCGCCTTCCGGGAAAGCCGCTGGCTTTGATCGCGGGACAAACGATGCTGGCGCGCGTCGTGCGCATCGCGCAAGCAGCAGCGCGACAAGAGCCGGGCATCGAAATTATTGTCGCGACCGACGACGAACGCATTGTCCGCCATACCGAAGCGCTTGGGGTTGCAAGCGTCATGACGCCTGTGTCTTGCCCGACGGGAACGGATCGCGCGCAAGCGGCTGTGGCACAACTGAAAAAAAAGCCGGATTTCATACTGAATTTACAGGGCGACGCGCCGCTGACCCCTCCCGACTTCGTACGCGCCCTGATCGACTCTTTTGCCAAAGCCCCTTGCGACCTCGTTACTCCCGTCGCGCAACTAACTTGGGAACAGCTCGACAAGCTGCGCGAAAGCAAAAAGACGACGCCCTTCAGCGGAACGACAGCCGTTTTTGACGAAAAAACCGGGCTGGCGCACTGGTTTTCGAAAAACATCCTTCCGGCTGTACGAAAAGAAAAAGAGCTGAGGGCGAAATCGGACTTGCCGTTATCCCCCGTCTGGCGTCATATCGGGCTGTACGGATACAGCGCCGCGATGCTCGACGCATTTCCGAAGCTACCTGAGGGAAAATTCGAAAAGCTCGAAGGCTTGGAACAGCTGCGCGTTCTTGAACACGGATACAAAATCCGCTGCGTCCCTGTCGATTACGCGGGCCGCGCCAACATGTCAGGCGTCGACAGTCCCGAGGACATTGCGCGCGCCGAAGCCCTGATCGCAAAGCACGGAGAGCTGCTGCCATGAAAACGACCCTTATTATCGCGCGGCACGGAAACACGTTTTCTCCCGGAGACATCGTTACGAGAGTCGGCGCGCGAACGGATCTTCCGCTCGCCCCCAGCGGATTGGAACAAGGCCAAAAACTTGGCCTTTATTTGCGCAAAAGAGAGCTGTTGCCCGATGTCGTCTTTGCGTCTGCGCTTCGGCGCACGCAGCAAACGGCCAAGCAAGCGCTTGCAGCCGCAGGAATCGAACGCAATATAGAAATCTCGTCTCTGTTTGACGAGATCGATTACGGCATCGACGAAAACAAGCCCGAAGCCGACGTCGTAGCGCGGATCGGCGCGGAAGCCTTAAAGGCATGGGACGAAAACGCGATCGTGCCCAAAGGCTGGAAAGTCGACGTTCCCGCGACTATCGACGGATGGATCGATTTTGGAACCCGGATCGTGCGCGATTACGCCGGGAAAACCATCATGGCCGTGACCAGCAACGGAACTGCGCGTTTCGCGCCGCATATGACAGGCAACTTCGAAGGCTTCCAAAAAACGCACAAGCTGAAAATCTCCACCGGCGCGCTATGCATCCTTGCGCACGAATCCGACGGCTGGAGCGTCATCGAATGGAACGTCAAACCGGAGTAACGCCCACTACGCGGAACATTCACAAGCAAAAACGAGACATTCCAGCCCCCTCGCGAGGCAAACAGAATTTCGTTACGCCTCCGCTTTTCTCGACGCTCTTCCGGTTTTTCACGGAAACGGTGTATAATCAGATTCTCCGCCATCAAATCACTAACGACGGGCACCATTATGCACTCTATCGCCGCTTGGCTTGAATCCCATGTTACGCTATGGACGTTTATTGGCCTTATGGGGCAAGCGCTTTTTATGATGCGTTTTATCGTGCAATGGGTCGCAAGCGAGCGCGTCAAGCAAAGCGTCGTGCCGGAGGTCTTCTGGTATTTCAGCATCGGCGGCGGCCTGATCTTGTTTGTCTATGCGGTCCACCAGCAAGATCTTGTCTTTATGCTCGGCCAAGGACTTGGGTTGTTTATCTATTTGCGTAACGTTTACTTCATCCATAAACGCAAGGCTTCGGCAGATGCTTGATACGATCCCCGCCTTCTTCTTCGCGCGCGACGGAAAAAAACTAGGCGTCGCAGCCTATGCATTTTTAGCGCTGCTGTGCTTTGCGTTCTTCACGCCGGGCATTGCGACCCTGCCGCCAACCGACCGCGACGAGTCTCTTTTTGCGCAGGCATCGAAACAAATGGTCGAGTCGGGAAACTATACCGACATCCGCGTGCAAGACGCGCCAAGGTATAAAAAACCTATCGGAATTTATTGGTTGCAAAGCGCATCGGCACGCGCCCTCGGCGCGGAAAACTTAGATGAAATCTTTGCCTACCGTCTTCCGTCGTTTTTCGGGGCTACGGTTGCGGTCCTTATGACGGCGGCGCTTGGCGAACTTCTGTTTTCTCCCATCGCGGGACTTTTGGCGGCAATGATGCTTGCCGGATGCGTCCTTATGAACGTCGAAGCAAGGCTGGCGACGACGGACGCCGCCCTGTTGGCTTCTATCGTTTGCGCGATGTACGCCCTTGCAAAAGCGGCCCTGACAAACGCGCCGGACGATAAAAGCAGCGTCGTCTTCAAGGCGCAAACGGCCCTGAAACGGCTGTTTCGCCGACGATCTGGCGAAGATCTCTCCCCCGACAAGGAAAAGGGCGTTTCGACACGCCATATCCTGCTTTTCTGGGTGGCTGTCGCCGCCGGAATTTTAATTAAAGGGCCGATTGTCCTTTTGCCTGTCGCAGGCGTCCTTCTTTGGTTTAACACCGCAGACAAAACGATTAAGTGGTTCTTGAAGCTGCGTCCTCTTTTTGGCGTTCCGTTCGTTCTGGCGCTTGTGGCCCCTTGGTTTGTGGCAATCATGATGCAAAGTCATGGCGCCTTCGTTCAGCAGTCCGCCGGAAACGACATGCTCGCGAAAATCTGGCAAGGACAAAACAGAGGCATGCTGCCGCCGGGGCTTCATTTCCTTGCAATGCCGTTTTTGTTCTTCCCCTACTCGCTGTTCGCGTTTTTTGCGCTTCCCTATATCTGGAAAAACCGGCGCGACGGCGCGATAAAATTCTGCCTCGGGTGGATTGTGCCGATGTGGATTGTCTTCGAACTGTCGATGACGAAGCTGCCTCACTATGTTCTCCCAGCCTATCCGGCCATCGCGCTTCTGACCGCCCGATTCCTTACAGACAACGCGCCCTTGTACCTCAGCAACCGGACGTATTATTCATGGATCGCGGGTCTGTGGCTGATCGTCGGCACTGGCTTCGCGTTCTTTTTTGGCGGCATCCTGCCCAGCCTTTCCGACAAAACCTTTGCGCTCCCCGAACTTGCCGCAGCGATTGTCCTTCTTCTTTTACAAGGATACGCGCTGGCGCAATTTATGACAAAAAAGGTCGCAAGCGCTCTTGTTCTGACCCTTGCGGGGCTTGTTTTCCTGCCCATGACGTTTGGATACCTTTTGCCGCACCTCAAACACATCTGGCTTTCGCGCCAAATCGTCGAGGCCGCAGCCAAAATCGCGCCATGCGAGACCGTGCCTATTGTTTCTCTTGGCTATCACGAACCGAGCCTTGTCTTCATGGCCGGAACCGATACGATATTGGCGCGCTCGGCCTCCGAAGCAACCGATGCGCTGAAACAAAACGCCTGCCGTATTGCAGTCGTCGCGGCATCGAACAGACAGGAATTTCTCGATGCCAGCGCCTCCGGCCCGATAACCCCAAAAGAAGTTGCCGTCATCGACGGCTTCAATTCGGGTCGCGGAAAAAATATGACCGTATCTCTTTACCTTGCCGTTTCGAAGGAACCCCATGAACGTTAAAAAGTACATCGAGACTCACAAAGGCCTTTTCGCCGTTGCCGGAATAATCGCTTTTTTCGCGCTGGAATATATCCTGTACCGATATGTCGACAGGCCCGTTGCGCACTATGCCCGGTCGCTGGATATCCATGCGCATGGCCTGATCGAGTTTTTCCGGCAAATGACGGACTTCGGAAAGGGCAAATGGTATCTATGGCCCAGTGGACTTATTGTCATCTTCTTTGCCTTTCTTTCGCGCGGGGCGGGAATCCCCATGCCGCTACGCCGCCTGTTCGGCTATACAGGCGTACGCGCCTTCTATCTTTTCTGCACGGTGGCCTTGTCCGGCACGCTTGTGAATTTTTTTAAACCCATCATCGGACGCGCGCGCCCTGTTCTATGGCTTGACCACGATATTTACGGGTTTCAATTATTCACGTTGGCCGGATCGTTATGGAACGGCATGCCATCCGGACATGCCACGACAGCCTTTGCCGTAGCCTTTAGCTTGGCTAAAATGTATCCCCGCGGATGGATTGTTTGGTACCTTTATGCCCTTCTTCTAACGTCAAGTCGCATCTTCGTGTGTGCGCACTACCTGTCCGATGTCGTCGCCGGAGCCGCCTTGGCAGCTATCACAGTATGGGCTTTTTCGAGGTATGGGATGAATCGACTTGCGGACGTTATTTTTCCCATTGACAAAGCCCCTGTTTCAGGCTAGGAAATATCCATGATAAAAGAAAAAGAAACAACCGCGCCAGAGTGGGTCCGCAACTTGCGCCGACTTATGGACGAACAGAAGCTCAACCCCCGCAAGCTTTCGCTGCTTGCAGGCCTGAACGCCACGGCTGTGCGCGATATGATCGAAGGCCGGTCGCGGTTTCCTCGTTATGACACGGTCCAAGCGTTGGCCGATGTCCTCGGCACGACCCCCGCGATATTGATGAGCAGCGGCAAAACCAGCGCCGAAATTCAATCCAAAGGCGGCTTTTTCGGCCAAAATATTGAACTTCTGGCCGAGATCATCGCACGTCTGCAAGAAACGGCCGCCGATATGGGCCGCGAGCTGACACCGCGCGAATTCGCCGCGATGTCATGCACGATATATCGACGCATTCAGGAAAGCGCCGGAGACGCCCCTCAAAAGACGAGAATTAGCTCCATCGGACCGCAAGTATACGATCTTCTGGAATACGAAATGCTTAGGCACAAAAAAAAGCAATAAAATTACACGCAAAAAGAATAACAACATACCCTTTTTGGGTAACTCTCAGCTAAAGCTTTGCAATTTTTACGAGAAACGGGCGAATTAGTTTCGCCGCAACATGATAGAATAATCCAATTGGTTCGATATTTTTGAAGTAATATTTAAAAGTGGAAACTAAAAATGGAAGATCAGGGCGAGAAAATAATCTTCTTGGCGCGGGAGCTATTAGAATCCCAAGCATTCCAACCCCCTGCCGTTGAAAAAAAACCACGTATTTCGATAACGTTTAGAACCTTATGCCTTTCGACGCTCCTTGCCGCTGCAAGCGGGGGCTTTGTCACAACCTATATTTATGAACAAGACCGTCCTTTAAACAAATACGAACGCATCGAGCTTCAAGCCCTTGTTTTTTATGCGGCAAAACTTAAAAATATTAGCGAAGACATCCTGCGGAACGAAGTCGAATCCCAAATCGATATCGAGCGTTTCGAAGACATAACAGCCAAAGATTTCCCGGTTGCCCGGCGTTATTTGCAGGAAAAGGCACAAGTAAGATAAGATCGCATCTTTCTTCCCTTTAACAAGGAGGAACGGATGATCGTTCTTACAGCGGTTTTCAAGGCCAAAACCGGAATGGAAAGCACCCTCGAGAAGATATTAAGCAACCACGTCCCCCGAGTCGGCTCCGAAAAAGGCATCCTCGCCTATATCCTGCATCGCGCACAAAACGATTCAGGCACCTTTATGTTCTACGAAAAATACGCGGACAAACCCTCTATGGAGGCCCACATGGGAACGCCCTCGCTCAAAGAAATGCTCGCCGCTGTCGGCCCCATACTGTCGAATCGTCCAACGATTTCGTTTTATGACGAGATCTCCGCGCTGGCCCGATAAGCCGACGCATAAAAAACTTCAAGTCGATAGTCATTCAGCCCGAATCAGGTATAGATTCGATTCGAATCACTCGAATCGGGCAAATCCGGAATGGAATCCATTGTCATAGCCTTTCTTGCAGGAATACTTGTCGGCATAGGTGCCGGATGGCTTGTCGTGCGATCAAGAGCCCTTGCCGAAAACCGAATCGGCGACCGATTCGAATCGCTCGCAGCCGAAGCGCTGAGACAAAGCAATGAGAGCTTTCTTCAACTGGCGGAAAGCCGCCTGAAGCAAAGCGAAATCGCCGCAAGCGCCGTCTTGGACAAAAAAACCGCAGCGATCGACGATCTAATTAAGCCGGTCAAGGAAACGCTTGGCAAAATGGACGTACAGCTTAAAGAAATCGAACTCGCGCGGCACGGCGCATATAAAGAACTGATGCAAGCCGTCGTCCTGTCGAACGAAACGCAGCAAAAACTGCGGACTGAAACCAGCCAGCTTTTGCAAGCTCTGCGCACGCCTTCAACCCGCGGACAATGGGGAGAAATTCAGGTCCGGCGCATACTGGAAATGACGGGCATGGCCGAGCATACGCGCGATTTTTCCTCGCAGCATCATGTGCAGGATAAAGACGGCGCAATCCGTCCGGATTATGTCGTAACGCTACCGGGCGGAAAATGCGTCGTCATCGACAGCAAAGTTCCCCTGACGTCCTATCTCGACGGCGCGCAAAGCGAAGCCCCGGCGGTCAAACAGGCGGCAATGGAAAAACACGCCCGTCAGGTGCGCGAACATATCCGACTGCTCAGTTCCAAATCGTATTGGGATAAAATCGACGGTTCGGCAAGCTTCGTTGTCCTGTTCGTGCCCGGCGATCACTTCCTATCCGGCGCGCTCGATTGCGACCCGGACTTAATCGAATACGGAACGACGCATAACGTCGTGCTGGCAACGCCCGTGACGTTGATCGCGCTTTTGCGGACTGTCGCGCTGGGCTGGCAGCAAGAAAACTTACGCGAAAACGCCGAAAAGCTAGGCGCGCTTGGCGGAGAATTATACGCAGCCGTGGCAACCATGGCCTCTTATGTCGCGGACATAGGCGCGAAAATAGGAAACAGCGTCGACAGCTATAATAAACTTGTCGGAAACCTCGAACGCACGGTCCTCAGCAAAGCAAGAAAACTGAAGGACTTCGGCGCGAACAGCGAAGGCAAAGAGATTCCGGAAAGCCCTGCCCCCCTCGAAAAGGCCCCGCGCGCGCTGAAATCCGTCCGCGAAGAAGGGAACGAGGACGCCGCGTAAGAAAAAGCTACGTCGTATAATCGCCGTTAATATGAACGTATTCGGCGGTCAAGTCGCATCCCCAAACGACGGCTTCCGCATCGCCCGTATTCAGCGATACATGAATTAGGACTTCGTCCTTTTTCAAAAGCTCTTTCAGTTGGGCCAACTGCGCCTCGCCAAGCTGACGCGGATAGACTTCCATATCGTTAAAACGAATGACGGTTTTTTCGGGCGTAATGTCCGTGTGCGTTGAGCATTTGCCGACCGCCATGGCGACGCGGCCCCAATTCGGGTCGGCCCCATAGATCGCGGTTTTAATCAACGGCGAATTGACAATGGCCTTCGCGACTTCTTTGGCTTGCGCATAGTCGCGGGCGCGATCCGTCTTGACGACAAGAAGCTTGGTCGCTCCTTCGCCGTCGCGCGCGATTTTACGCACAAGGCAAACGGCAACCTCCTCAAGCCCCTTTTCGAACGCCGCAAGATCGACTTTTCCAGCCTCTCCGTTGGCAAGAATCGCGGCGCTGTCGCTGGTCGACGTATCCGTATCGATGCTCAAGCAGTTAAACGTGCGGTCCATAACGCGGCGGAAAATCCGGTCAAGATCCTCCCGCGCAATCGCGGCGTCCGTAAAGAAAAACGTCAACAGCGTCGCCATATTCGGTTCGATCATGCCGACACCCTTGGCAATGCCCGTAAGAACGGCGTCGCCGATGCGAATGGACGCAAATTTCTGAACCGTATCGGTCGTCATAATGCCGCGAGACGCCTCGAAGAAATCCGCAGGCCCCATTTTCGACGCGAGGCCTTTGACTCCCGACAAAATGCGCTCCAACGGATAGCGGCGACCGATGACGCCGGTCGATGCAAGAACGAAAGCCTCCGCCGGAAGGCTAAGCTCTGCGGCTACGCTTGATACAACGGCCTTGGCGTCTTCTTCCCCCGCAACGCCGTTGGCGACGTTAGCGTTCTTGGAAAGAGCGACGATTCCCCGAACATTCCCCGAGGCCAAATGCTCGCGGCTGAGCGTCACGCTTGGCCCGGCAAAGCGGCTTTGAGTAAAAACGCCCGCGGCAGCGCACGGTGAAGCCGAAAGAATGCAAACAAAATCCTTCGTTTCGTCCTTGATTCCGAGGTTTAAAATCACCGACCGGAATCCTTTGGGACACAAGGGCATATCGGATGAATCGAGACAAGGCATGGACACTTCTCCTGAACAACGGCGCCGTGAACGGCATACTGTATCGAAAGGCACGATGGGGACACAATAAAAATGCCGGAAAAGGAGGTTCAGCAAAGGGCAACGACGGCTCAGGCATTTTTATTGTGTCCCCATCGTCCGGATTAGTATTAGAGTGAAACGTCGAAAACAAGAAGATTAAAGCCCGAATCGAAAGTGTTCTTTCGGGACACAAACCCCGGATCCTCTTTTCGCGGAAAAATGATCGTCAAAGCAGCCCTGACAACGGTTTTTCGCGCCTTTGGACCGCCTTGCCGCAAAGAGACGCAAAAAAAGCGTTCCTAAACAATCGGAGAGACTTGACTCAATGAATACTCTTCCCTAGTTTGCGCGAGCATTCTGCGCTGAGATGAGCATGGATATGGACAAAGAAAAACTTGATCGTTTGTCCCAGCGCATCCGCGAGGCGGAAACCAAGCCGGACGAAAAGCCGGAGTTGTTTTCTCCACGCGGCGCGGGATACGATTTTGCGGGCACTCTTCTGGGCTCGGTCATTTTAGGTCTTATTCTCGATCGGGTCTTCGGAACGGGAACGTGGTGTCTGATCGGGACGGTTGTCATGGGCTTTGTCGCCGGTGTTTACGGGTTGTGGAAAGCATCGCAGAAGCCTAACGATAAAGAGTAGGTCAAAGGATAAAAACGAATGGCGTCACTCTTCGAAGAATTTGAAATCCACCGGATGAGCGAGCCTCTGCTTTCTGTGGGCGGGCATCCGATATCGTTTACGAATTCCTCGCTTTACATGCTGATTTCGATTTTGGCGGGCGTTTCGTTTTACCTGTTGGCCCTAAGACCCAAGGCCGTTGTGCCGGGAAGGCTGCAAATGTCAGCCGAGGTTCTTTACAATATGGTCGGCAACATGCTGGCGGAAAACGCTGGCAAAAAATCGCGCGCATTTTTTCCCCTGATTTTCTCGATTTTCACGTTCATTTTCTTCTGCAATCTGTCCGGCCTGTTCCCATGGACGTTTTCGGTCACGAGCCACGTGATCGTCAACCTGACGATTGCGGCCATACTGTTCCTAACGATCATTGTCGCAGGTTTCGTGCGGCACGGCACGCATTTCATCAAGCTTTTCGTTCCGCCCGGCGCGCCCATTTTGGCGGTCCCGCTTCTGTTTGTGATTGAATTGTTTTCTTTCATGGTCCGGCCTTTCAGCCTCTCGATCCGTCTTTTCAGTAACATGCTGGCTGGCCACTTGCTGCTTTTGGTTTTTGCGACGCTGTCTGCCGGGCTTTTGACGGCTGGATGGATGGCTGGCATAGGCATATTCCCTATGCTCGCGCAAATAATTCTGATCGCTTTCGAGTTTTTCGTTGCGTTTCTGCAAGCGTACATTTACACGATCCTCTCGTGCGTGTACCTGCACGACGCGATTGAAATGCATTAGCCTTTTCGACCTCTAACAACTTGGGAGATTTTAAATGGATGAAGCTTCAGTAAAGTTCCTTAGCGTTGCCATCACAATGTTCGGCGCCTGTATCGCGGCAGGTCTCGGCCTTGGAAAAGTGTTCTCGTCGTGGCTCGAAGGCATTTCGCGCAACCCGTCGGCCGACAGCAAGATTTCCAAAGTCGGCTTTATCGCCTTCGCGGGCACAGAACTCGTTCTGCTGCTGGGTTTCGTCGTCGCGCTTATGCTGTTCAACAAGTAATCGTTAATCAGATGAGCTTTCAGCGGCATCTTCGCGCGTTCGGCGCGTCGGTTATACTGTCCGCACTGCCTCTCATGTCCGCATGGGCTGAAGAGGCAGAAGCGGAAGGCGGCGGCATGCCGCAGATCGACGTGGCGTTCTATCCCGAGCAGATATTCTGGCTCCTGGCAAGTTTTCTGCTGTTGTATGCGTTGATGTCATGGGTTGTCATCCCGAGCTTTGCCAAAACGCAGGACAACCGCGCGAAGGTTATCGCTGATGAAATCGATTCAGCGCGCGCGGCAAACGAAGGCGCAAAGACAGCGATTTCCGAGACGGAAAAAGCGTTGGGCGAAGCGCGAGAAAAAGCGCAAGGCCGCGTGACCGAAATGCTCGCAAAGGTCGCCGAAGAATCGAACGAACGGATGACGGCTCAGGAAAAAGAACTCCTGCGCAAGGTCCGCCGCGCGGAAGAAGACATCGCGATCACCCGAGAAGCGGCGCTTAAAGAAGTTCAGGCCGTTGCGGCTGACTTGGCGAAAGCAGTGGTCGAAGAAATTCTCGACGTTAAGAAGCAGGTAAAGGCATGAAAGAGTGGCTTCACGAACCATTGAACGTTTACGCGGTATCGTTCGTCCTTTTCTGGGTTCTGGTCTACGTCGTCATTCGCAAGCCCGCGTTGCAATGGCTTGACGGCGAGATCGCAAAAATCGGCGCAGAGCTGACAACGGCGCGCAGCCTGCGCGCGGAAGCCGAAGCCGCGCTTACGGAATGCAAAACCAAGCAAGCGCAAGCCGAAAAAGAAGCGGCCATGATCTTGGAAATGGCCAAAAGCCAAGCCGAAGAAATGCGCAAACGCGCCGAAGCCGATATGGCAGCGACGATCGCGCGCCAGCAAAGCATGTCGGCGGAACGCATCCGCATGGCCGAAGAAAAAGCGATATCCGCAGTTCGCAACGAGGCCGTTCGTCTAGGCATGGAAATAGCGCGCAAAAAGCTTTCCGAGAGCCTGTCCGGCAACAACGCCGATAAACTTATCGACAGCGCCATAGACGATGTACAACTGTTAAAAACGGCAACAAAGCATTCGTAATAATCTCCGTTTGGGCTTTACCCAATCAAAATTAGTCAGACTCTTTTTGACATTCAGAAAAAATTAGAAGCTGGATCCTGCTTATCCGCCCCGCCCTTTCCACATTGAATAATCCTAACTAGCCCTTGATGCGACTTGCAAAAAAAAGGGATCGGAAGGAAAAACGTTAAAATCGCAACAGAGGAAGTGGCTTTTTTGATTTCGACTATTCCGGTCAAGGCCTACCTATCGCCAGAATGATATAGCAGTTCCAAATAATAATCAGACGTCATCCCCGCGAAGGCGGATCCAGTTGGCCTATCTTCAAGTGCCACAGTTAAAAAAGAACGGCGATGACGCAGAAAAACCAGCCCTTTCTTGGCTTATTGATTTCTTGTGGCCTAATAAACTGGATTCGCGCCTTCGCGGGGACGAGAGTGGTGTCTGATTGTTATTTGGAATGACTATACCAGTTTTATCGGGATAACTTTTGTAGACACCCCTCCCCCTATCAAGGGGGAAGGGTGAAGGTTTGTTATATTTGAAAGCGTGCAGCCTCCTTAACGCCTGACTGCCCAACTAGTGTGGGACGAAAAAAGCGTTTGTCGTTTTCAGCTAGAAGCGTTTTAAATTCATCGACGCTTTTCTGCTCATTCGGGTCAAATGGTACTTTGTGCGTATCATTATACTCAACCAGCGTTTTCAGCACAGATTCCCCTGTGGCAGGAAGAAAAGATTTTAGTATTTCCGCGTGTTGATTGTCCGTGGGTTTGAAGATCACGCTGTTTTGCTTGAAGGCTTCATAGAGTTCGCGCACACTGCTAACGACCGAGGTTGTACACAAACCGTGATCTGTGTCGGACGAATTTGCAAAAGCGCAACTGGAACATTCGCTAGCGATACTGTTTTCCATTTATATATCTCCTTTGTGTGATGTTGACGATTTAAGGCTTTTAATTTTCCTATCTAAATCGATCCGCGCTTTTTCTTCACGCGAATGGGTTTTGCAGCGGCAAGAGCATTCGCCACCGCAAGCGCATGTGCAAGAACCATCGCAACTGCCTTTATTTTGTGAAGCGTGATGGCGCTGATCGTTCGAGGCACACATATTTTTCTCCTTGATTGTGGCGTTTGTCATTTTGGTACAAGTTTAGCTATGTTGTTTAAAGCCGCGCGGTTCAGACCGCCCCCACGTGCGCACGTGGCGCAGTTTCCACCAGAACACCCTTCGCACATCCCGGTCGCTTGTTGTTTATACTGTTTTTGAACGGACGACGGTTGGGTTTCATTCTTTTGCACGGACGGTTCGGTTTTTGCGGGTTGTACTTGTTTAAGGGAAGCGATTTGCGCAAGCGCTTCGCGATTTTGACCGCCGCCGAGAGGACATGTCGCGCAGTTGCGGTGGGTACACATTTCGCAGGCTGAACGAAAGTTTTTGGCGACTTTTTTCTCGCCCTCCTCATTTTTGTCTTCTGTATTTTTCGTTTCTTTTTGTTTGTCTTGGCGGTTTATGCGCGTTTCTTTTTTTTCCTCGGTCTTTTTTTCTTCCGCTATTTTTTCTTTAGAGACCTCTTGCTGTTTAGCGTCATTTTTGTCGGATTGAGGCGGTGGGGATTGCGATGCTAAAGGCTTCTGAGAAAGCTCCCCTGCGATAGTATTCGGCGCTTGTTGTGCTGGCGGTGAGGCGACAACGGAGGATGCTTCTTTATGAGTTTGAAGCGCTTGGTGGGGTTGAGAAGGCGATTGCCTAGGCATTTCGGCCTTAGGGGTGTCGATTATGGTCAAGATACGCTCAGGCAAAACGTGTTGAGGCGGCGGCGATGCTTGCTGCATTTGGGATTGCGCAGCAGCCGATAGGCTGACATTTTTGGCCGCGAAAGATGGCAAACGATTTTCCTTCGATTGAACGGTTGTTTGTAGGGGCCGTGATATTGGCGGCGTTAACGTCGTTGAAGAAACGCATGGCATGGTGGCTTTATTGATCGATTGCCGCACGGAAGCTTGTTGCGGTTTTGTTTTTGCAGCTTCCTCAATACGATGCGGGGCAATGGCGCTATGTTGCTGTACCGATACTGTCGGCTTTTCGTGTGTAGATATTTCAACTTTTGGGATTTCGTTTACGACCGAGATCCGTCCAGACAAGATTTGCTGAGATGTCGGCGACGCCTTTTGCGTTTGAGCTTGCGTGAGGGCCGATTGACTTGCTTTGGTTGCAAAAAGCAATGAGGGGCTTTCGCTAGATGGAATGCTTGTTTGTGTTGACAAGGAGGCAGGCCGCGTTGATGCCGTTGAATGAGCTGATTGCGCAACAACGATTGAAGATACCGCAGGCGATGCTGTGATAGCTGATACAAGTGCCGATTCATTTTTTGCGGCATGGACAACTTGCGCCCCACGCTGCGCGACAGAAACTTGATGTGTGTTTATAGGCGTTGAGGTCGTGACCGTCGTAATCGCAGATGGGGCCGTTGTCGCTTTTATAGCGTTAAGAACAGTAGGAATAACCCGTTCTGTGGTTCCGACCAGCCCTTTTTGAGGCACCCATATCATGGGCTTTTCGTTAGAAGCGTTGTCGAGCTTGACAAGCGATTGTCTGAGGGCTGCGCGCACGGATTCAGGCAAAGTTCCAGACGTAATTTGGGCGACGATGGCGTTTCGCATTTTTTGCGTTTCCGCCTTTATATCCGTCGGCATTCTGGCTTGCGCCATAAAAAGGGCTCCGTGAAATATGCGCCCTTGTTTTAAAAGACCAAGCATGGCTGTTTGCGCTTCCATCGACATCAACGAATCCGCTTGGGCCATGGCAAGCGTTCGTATAAAATCTTGCTGCCAGGTTTTTAAATCGTTTATGACCTTTTCAGAAAAAGGGTTTTCAGCGCGGTCGCGCTCATATGCCAAATATTTTTCAATTTCTGTCTCGTTAAGGGGTGCATAGCCGACAAGAATGGCTCGTTCTGGAACGTAGGCCGCTTGAATGTCAGGAAGAGCTGCCCGAACACCTCGGTCGAGATCGTAAAGAAGGTAAAGAGGAATATCTTCTGGACGATCATGCGATCGAGTCGAGAGCCAAAGACCAAAAGCATCCGCACCAGATTTTTCAACTGCGGGACGCAAATGTTCGGCTATGTCTTTCGACAAAAGCGCAAGGCTTTGTTCCGGTCTGGCGTTTTCAGGCCAAACGCTCAGAAGGTGGGTATAGACGCTTTGAAGATGCGTAACAAAACGAGCGTCGAATGTCTCGGACGACGAAAGCCATGTCTTACCAAGACGCTTCAGAGCTGTTTGAAACGTAGTGTCCACCGTAGACGGAAGAAAACTCCGTATAGAGGAGTCCTCCTTTTGCGCAACCATTGCCAGAGCCATCGCGTCTCATAAAGGTTTGGGTTGTTGGCTGGCTTTCGGCTGGCTTATTTTGTAAGGATCAGTTTTCCGGTCGACGTTTGTGTCAATCGATAGTCCTGACCCTTATGGCTGATGACTATATAATTCCTGTTTTTGAACAAATCGCGTGAAACGACGCGGCCCTCGACAACATTTGCCACATAATGCGTATCTGCTCCTAAGCTCTTTGTTTCTTTGGGCCACGCTGGAGCCATATGATTGTTCATATTGTTAGCCATGACTAACTTTTATAGGCTATCTTATATTTTTGTCAAGCGCGTTTTCATCACTTTTGGGATACGGTTGCTTGACGGAACGGAACCTTTATTTTACCCTTAAAAAGAACAACGAAAGTGAGCAACACGTGGCAAAAAAAACTTCTTTATCGGCAAGCCTCGAGGACTATTTGGAAGCGATCCTCGAGCTTTCGTCACGTGAAGAGGCCATTCGAGTCAAAAATATTGCCAAATTATTAACTGTTCGGCAGCCATCCGTAACCTCGGCTATGCGCGCGCTCGCTGAAAAAGGGCTTATTCGTTATGAACCTTATGGAATGATTCTTTTGACGAGCAAGGGTAGGCTTATCGCAAAAAAGATCTCTGACCGTCATGCGTTTCTTCATAGGTTTTTACACGATTATCTAGGCACGGACACGCACGAGGCCGATACGATCGCCTGCAAGATTGAACATGTCGTCTCCGATGGAGTTATGGAAAGGCTGGCGGCTTTTGTCGCCTATGTCGACGCTCATAAAAAGAACTGCCCGTCATGGAATTTTAAAGCGTCTCCATCTGACCACTGACGGGCATTAGGCGAAATCTAATACCAATCCCGGATCGCAGTGAATCGAAAGGGCACGGGGGACGCAATCAATAACCCCCGGCAGAGCCGGGGGCTTGATGGGGAACCGCTCCAAGCGGTTTTAAAAGACTCTCAATTCAGAAAGCGTCGTCATCCCCGCGCAGGCGGGGATCCAGTTTGAGGTCGGGGAGAAAATGGCGGATGGGATTGGGATTGAGATTCAAACTCCCTGATACCAATCCCGGATCGCAGTGAATCGAAAGGGCACGGGGGACACAATAAAAATGCCGGAAAAGGCGGTATGGAACGGGTAACGGCAGTTCGGGCATTTTTATCGTGTCCCCTTTGCTTCATTTTGATCCGGGATTGGTATAAACTCCATATTTCGTGCACACGCCCCTAAGGAACACCGCGCAGGGAAAAACCGATGGCCTAATAATCAATAGCCGTAATAGTAACAAGGATCCGAAAACTTCTTAGACTTCTTCGTCGTTGTCGTCCCGTTGGTATTCGTGTTGGCCGTCGTTGTCGAAGATGAAGGCGTATTCGACGTCACAGGCGTCGACGAAACGGCGCTCGAAACGGCTGACCCTTCCGTTGTCCGGACATAAACAACGGAGTTAACATACCCCGAAGAACCTGAGGAAGCCGAGCTGGACCCCGTCGTCCTGCCACTGTTTGAGGTGCTTGACGCCGTTGTCGTTTGGGTCGGGCTTTGCGTCGTCGTACTTTCTTCGGTCGTAGAGGCCTGATTCTGGCTCTGAGCCTCGTCTTCAAGTGCCAACGCCTCTAAAATGGCGTTTTCATCCAAGACTTCTGTTTCGCCCGCCCCCGCATCCGCCGCTGAATCAACCTGAACGGCAGCCGATTTTCTAGCTGTAGTCGAACTAGAATCCTCCGCCGACGCCGCTGTGGCTGAATCCGCCCCCGTCTTCGATGCCAAAACGGCATCTCCCGACATCTGGGGCGTCGGCGAAGCGCCGCTCAAAGCGATTGTATTGTTGCCAGCGACCATGATGCTGCACGATGCGTAAACAACCGACGGCAAAAGAACGGGGCATCCGCCGGTCTTAACGGGCCCAACCGTCGGTGCCGTGACGTTCGCAATCGCATTATCGCAATTTCTCAGCAACCCGCCCTTCTGCGCCTGAAGCGCGGCATCGGCGGCTGTATACCCCGGCTCAACGGCGACATCGTTATAAGCCGCATATAAAGGAGCATCGGCATAAGTCGAACGGATCGCGCTTTCGTATGAAAAGCGCATACAGTTGTTTGAAACGTATGCCGCGCCCGAATTGCGCGCCGTAACGACGGTACGCCCCGGACGACGAACGACGTTATCGTGGAAATTCAACCCCTCTGTCCCGCCTGTGGCAAAAACAACGTCGCCCCAGTTGTCGTGCAGATACATATGGCTAATCTCGACATTCTGCGCGCCGTTCAGATAGAACATCGTGTAATAATTGGTCTCTCCAACAGTGCTCTTGTCGTTCGAGGATTTATTCTTGACTGCGTTTCCATCCACTTCAAACCCGGATACTCCGACGTTCTGAACGTTCGAAATCATGAACATAGCGGCAGAGCATTTTTTATTTTCGCATGACGGCCAGTTAGCCTCCGAAGCCAACTGAATGCGCGCGCCTCGGTCGCCGCTAAGAACGACATTGTTCGCCGCGAAAACGATGGGGTTGTCGATGACATATGTGCCAGCCTTTAAATAAACCTTGCCGCCTCGGGCCAAAGCCGCGTTAATCTGAGCATCGTCACTTCTACCCATCGGCGTCAGCGTAACGACGTTCGCAAGCGCCGTTCCCGGAAAGACGGAAAGAAAGCACAAAAGAAACAAAAACCGCGTCGATAAATCCGCTTTTTCCAAGACGTTTCTATACAGCATCTCGCAGCTCCTTGTGCGGAAAGAAAGGACTTAAAACAGACTCACTAATACATACAGTCATAGAAAAGAGCGATTAAGAGAGTCTTAATTCGAGGCAACGCAAAACATCAGTAATTGCCGAAAAAACACGCAAATAACGTTTAATATACAGGGCTTTACCTTTGGCCTAAATCCTGATAACACCTTTGGAAACGCAAACAACGAATTGTAGCCCAAATTATGGCAAAAGAAGACCTCCTTGAATTTGAAGGAATCGTATCCGAAATCCTTCCTAACGCGATGTTCCGGGTCAAACTGGACAACGGGCATGAAGTGCTCGCGCATACATCTGGAAAAATGCGCAAAAACCGCATCCGCGTCCTGACCGGCGACAAAGTCAATGTCGAAATGACGCCCTACGACCTCAGCAAAGGCCGCATCACGTTCCGGCATAAATGATAGCAAGAAGCATAGTCTTCGTGCGCGGATTGGCTAGATAAAGACCGCGCATCGCGGTTCTGTAGACAACGGGAATGCTGATTTTGATCTCCATCAGCCCGCCCCCTGCCCGCAATTTTTGCAATCCCAAGATAAGAAAAGTCCAACCAGTCACTATCGCAGCTGCCAAGGAATAGGACTTGACAGGCATATAGAACCAAAGTAGAACATTCATGTTTTGTTCTCCACGCCTCACTTCCGTTCTAGGGGATTCTTTTATGTTGACCCGCAAGCAAAAAGAGCTGCTCCTTCTGATTCGCGACCGGATAACCGAAGACGGCATACCGCCGTCGTTCGAAGAAATGAAACGCGCGCTCGGCCTTAAATCGAAATCGGGCATCCATCGGCTGATAACGGGGCTTGAGGAACGCGGTTTTATCAAACGCCTGCCCCACCGCGCGCGCGCGCTTGAGATTATCCGCCTCCCTGAAAAGACCGAAGAAAAAAGTCGATCCGGCTCGCTGCGAGAGCTTCCCGCCGACCTGCCGGATATGGCCGCGATTGCGGCGCAAAGCGTTAGCCTGCCTCTTTACGGACGCATTGCGGCGGGAACGCCCATCGAAGCCTTACGCGACCCGAACGGTGCCATTGACGTTCCGGCGGGAATGCTGGCGACCCTTAAAGGCGGAAACGCGGGTGAGCATTACGCGCTGGAGGTTTCGGGGGACTCGATGATCGACGCCGGGATCCTTGACGGCGACCGCATTATTGTCCGCAGTTGCACAACCGCCGACGACGGCGCCATTGTTGTGGCTTTAGTCGACGATCAGGAAGCGACGCTGAAATATCTGAAGCGCGAGGGTGGCCTGATAGCCCTTGTCCCGGCCAACGCAAACTACGAAACGCGGCGCTTTCCTGCGTCGCGCGTCAAGGTTCAGGGCAAACTTATTGGACTATTGCGGAGGTACTGATGCGCCACCCAGTCGCCCGGATAAGATTGAGAAAGAAAAGGTCCGTCCCGTTTGCGGTCGCATCTCTGGCCTTTGTTCTTGCGGCTGGGCTTTTTGCGGCGGGAAAAGAATCTTTTGCCTCCGGAAGCAAAAACATCGAATGCCAAGTTGGCGAAATGACCGAACGCGGGTCAAGCCTTCGCGTTCCGGTCACAATATCCCAAGGCGCGCAAATCGTCGCGCTTCAGCCGGTGTTGTTTAAAGGAAAAACGTTTTCCGCCCGCTGGATTAAAGAAAGCAAATTCGAAAAGCAAAGCGCCTTCATCATGACCTTCGGGGACGAATCTTCGACTCTTTACGATTTTTCTCCCGAAGGCCATACAGGTCCGATTAACGCGATTGAAAAAGGGGATGTCCGTTTTCAGTGTTGGGTATCTAACCCCTAACGCTTTCTGCACTGTTGTGGCCCGTTAAACTTTTTTTGGAAAAAAGAATTATGGCCCGAAGAGCGGCGCTTATGTATGGGGAAATAGAACAAAAAATTTCCCCAAAAAAATCGGCCAAAATTTTGGCGCATCCTTTGGCTTACGCCAAACCAGCGCCAAGCCCCGCCCTTTTTCAGCCGACACTTCTTGATACAGAGAACCTCTGGAACCTTCGCGCCGATATTGTCGCGACGATAAATATTTGGGGCGGCATATTATCCGCCGAAACCAAGATGGGGCTACACGAAGAAATATTGGGAAGAAGATCAAAGACAGCAAGCGCCGAAAATGAAATCGAGGGCTACCAAAGAACCTTAAGAGCCCTATATAGACAGGTTCTCTACCCTTCTGAAATTGCGGCGTTGCAAACATCGACCAACAAAAAACTATCAAAAGAGGAAAAAGAAAAAGCCGCCGAGCAAGAACAAACGCTCAGCGGCATATTTTTGAATCCAAACGCGCCTTTTGTGCATATTTTGTCCGGCAAAATCCCTGCCGATAACAAAGCGCCCTCTTCCGCCGAAACAACGCTTCCCTTTTACATCGAGCTTTCTCACAACCGCCCAGTCAAGGACATATTCAGCGACATTAAACGAGAACTCGGGCACCGCCTGATCGCCAGCAACGACTACGGTCTGCCCAAAGATTTTATCAACGACATGCGCGCGCAAGGCCTGGTCGACACGTCTCTCATGCTGCAAATAGAAAAAGTCCGTAAAAACGCGCCGCGCCTTTAAAAGCGATGGCGAACAATTTAGTTTGATCGAAAATCGGCGCTAAAGCGTTCTCTCGTGTCTCAATCTTTTTTCGCGCGCTCTTTTTACCCTATCGATTTCGGCTTTAACTCTGCTTGGAGCTTTTGCAATCCCGCTCAAAATTCCTGTCCCGTGCGTTCTAAAATTATGCCTAACGCCCGGCTTCCTTTCTTGCTTCGCCGCAAAATCACGCGGAGGAGGAGCCTTTGTCTTAACGGGTTCTTCGTATCTTGCCTGCGGCGACGGTTCTTCCTTGGGCGGTACTGTCGCGCTTGTCTTTGGGCGACGAATCTCCATCCAGATTTCGTCAGCCTTCCGGGCATCCTCCATCATTTCTCTCCATTCGGGACCTAGTCCCAGTCCTTTTTTGCCGCCGCTTTTCTTGGGCGCCTCGGTTCGTTGAGCCTCGCGCTTGGATTCGGAAGCTAAAAGATCGTCATACTTCTTTCGTTTGTTCGGGTCCTTAAGATAGTCGCAAATACCGCTAATCGTCTTAAAGACCTCCATATAGACCCTCCGAGTATCGGCGGGATTAAACTTTTTCCCCATCCTTGCGCAAACAAGCGCCGCTTTATTCTCGGAAAAGGCGTCAGGATGCCACTCTTTCGCAAACTTGCGAACGACGCCTTCCAGCGTTTCCGCATCGCGCGAAATGCCAAGAACGTCATAATACGTTGCGGAGGCATTTAGGCCCAAGAGTTTCAAAAGTTCCGCATACTTCAAATCGTATCTTTTTGTTTCTTGCATCGCAAAATCCCGTCCAAAAAATAAGAAAAAATATCCTCGCGTTCGTAAAAATTATCACAAAAACGTTTCAAAAAATTTACCAAGCAAAAAAGAACGGCGGCAGAGTTAACCAATCGTTACCCCCGCCGCCGCTCTTAACCCGGTATTGGGAAAAACCTTAAATCTTCCCCATTTTCTTCAGCAAAACTTTAAGCTTCGCGATCTGCTCTTTCGGCGCGTCTGATAAAGGCGAACGCACGCGACCGCCCAAGCTCGGCCCGATCATATCCAAGGCCGCCTTAATCATCGCGGGATTCGGCACCGAGAACAGCAGCCGTTGCAAATCGAGGATCGAATATTGAATCTCCCGCGCCTTGGCGAGGTTGCCTTTGCGGAAGGCCTTCGTCATTTCCTTCAGCTCGGCGCCGATAACGTGGCCCGTCGCCGCGATGATGCCGTCGCCGCCAAAGCACAGGTTCATGAACGAATTATCGTCCTCGCCCGTCAGAACGGCAAAGGGATGTTTGATCTCACTGCGCGCCTTGCGAACGATGTCCATCGACGCGCCCGTGCTTCCAGGACAATCCTTGATCGCGATGACATTCTTGGCGGCGTTCGCGATTTTAACGACGGTATCGACCAGCAACGGCACGCCCGTGCGCGACGGAATGTTATAAAGAATAATCGGAAGATCCGTGCTTTTCGCCACGGCGGTAAAATGCCGGATCAGGCCTTCCTGATTGGGACGAATGTAACACGGCGACACGACCAAAACGCCGTCCGCGCCCGCCTTTTGCGCAAAGCGCGTCATCGCAATCGTGTCCTCGGTATTCGGCCCGCCCGTGCCCGCAAAAACGGGAACGCGCCCGTCAACGACTTCAATCGTATGACGAATGACCAGTTCTTTTTCCTCATGCGATAGCGAGGTAGATTCGCCCGTCGTGCCAACGGGGATAATAATGTCCGCTTTTTGCTTGACGATAAGAAAGTCGATAAGCTTCTCGAGCTTCTTCAGGTCGACCCCTTGCTTCTTGTCGTTCAAGAATGGCGTGACGGGGGGAATGGCAAGACCCGTGAAGTCGATTTTCGTCATAAAAAGCTCCTTTTGTGGACAAACGAAGCCACGATGTTAAAGCTGGCCAACGAAAGTGGCAAGAAATACCCTTCCGTTCTTCGAAATGAGCGAAAAAATTCCCCGCCGGGCACCAAAAATATGCGTTTTCGATACCCGGATATAACGCGCCTTATAGTTAACGCGACCGCAGGATTCCATACGCGTACGAGTCGCATAACGCTTGCAACGAAGCATTAATGATGTTTGACGACATTCCAACCGTGGCCCACGACGCTCCGTTTTTGACATTTTCGCTTTCCAGAATGACGCGCGTCGTCGCAGCGGTCGCGGCTTTCGAATCCAGAATGCGGACATGGTAGTCCGTAAGCCGGATATCGGCGATTTCCGGATAAGTCCCCAAAAGCGCCTCTCTCAGCGCCGCGTCGAGCGCGTTGACCGGACCGACCCCTTGCGCCTCTGCGTCAAGAGTCCGGTCGCCGATTTTCAGCCTGACGGAAGCGCGCGCGGTCATTTCAAAATCGTGGCTTGCGTCGCCTTCGCCGACAATATGAATGTCGCATCGTTCGAGCGAAAAGAATCCCGGCAACCGCCCCAGCATGCGCAAGGACAGCAACGCAAAACTCGCCGACGCTTCGTCGTAGGCAAAGCCTCTTTGGCTGCGCGCCTTAACCTCGGCCAGCAAATCGCCAAGCGCAGGCTCCTTGTCGTCGACATCGATGTTTTCGCGGCTCAGCTGCTCACGCAAATTTGACAAGCCCGCTTGGTTCGAAACGATGATATCGCGCTGATTGCCAACAAGCTCGGGTTGCAGGTGTTCGTAAGTGCGGGGATTCTTGGCGATGGCCGAAGCATGAAGCCCCCCTTTGTGCGCGAAAGCGCTTGTGCCGACGTAAGGCGCGCCGGGCGGCAAATCGCGGTCAAGCAGCGTCGCAAAGGACCGGCTGACATGCGACAGTTCGGCAAGTCGTTCGTCCGGCACACCGATGTCGCACCCCATCTTGAACCGCAATGTTGGCATCAAGGTCACAAGGTTCGCATTCCCGCACCTTTCGCCCAATCCGTTCAATGTCCCCTGCACCATCGTGCATCCGGCGCGTACTGCCGCAAGGCTGTTCGCAACTGCATTGCCGGTATCGTCGTGGCAATGAATAGCCAGCGCCGCGCCGGGAAGAACGCTTCTGACCTGAGCGACAATGTCCCCGATTTCGTGCGGCAAAGTCCCGCCGTTCGTATCGCACAAAACGATCCACGACGCGCCCGCCTCATGCGCCGCGCGCAAACAGTCGAGCGCATAAGTCTCGTTAGCCTTAAACCCGTCAAAGAAATGCTCGGCATCGAACAAGGCTTCCTTGCCTTGAGTCCGCACGAATTTCAAGCTGTCGGCAATCATGCGCAGATTTTCCTCAAGCGTCGTGCCCAAAGCGTTCGTCACATGGAAGTCCCACGTCTTGCCCACAAGGCACACAGCCGAGACCGACGGCACGCATAAAGCATGCAACCCCTCGTCGGACGCGGCATCCCTGCCGGGACGGCACGTCATGCCGAACGACGTGAGCTTCGCGCATTCAAACGTCGGCGGATTGGCAAAAAATGCGTCGTCCGTCGGGTTTGCGCCGGGCCATCCGCCCTCGACGTAGGCCATGCCCAGCCGGTCGAGCCAAGCCGCGATTTTTTGTTTTTCCTTGACGGATATATTGACGCCTCGCGTCTGTGCGCCGTCGCGAAGGGTCGTGTCATAAAGATAGATGCGTGTCGCCATAATGCGTCACTCCTTTTAAAGAAGGACAATTCAAATAACCGATTTGTGGGTGAAAGTCGCGTATGTTCCTGCCCTAGGCAGGAATAATAATGGAAATAATGCGCGCAGCATCGCTCACCGAAGCGGCGGAAAAGCGGAAGGAAACGATTTGCTGCGCGTTAGCCATAGCCGGATGTTATCTTAATTAAGACGCAACCGTCAAACCAATCCTTATGTGCCCCCTATAGAAAAACAAATCGGAACGCTTACCCCCTTTGCTCAACAAATTCTTTTGTATCTCAATTACTTATACAAATCCCAAATCAAAATAATGCCTGATACCAATCCAGGGCACGGGGGACACAATAAAAATGCCGGAAAAGGCGGTATGGAACGGGTAACGGCGGTTCGGGCATTTTTATTGTGTCCCCTTTGCTTCATTTTGATCCGGGATTGGTATGAGTCCCTGAATCCCAATCCATCCTAAATTTTTTCCAAGTCCTCATAAAAATCATGTATATATTTTTCAAATTAAAAAATGCGCACAATAGATGGGATACATGCCTGATTTTAAAATACAAACTCTTCCGGCCGAGGTTTTGAGACAAACGGCGCAACCCATAGCAGCCGTCGATAAAAACGTCGCCGGGTTTATGGAGAAACTTGCCGAAACCATGTACAAAGGCAACGGCATAGGCTTGGCCGCCAATCAGGTCGGCTCGTTATCGCGCGTCATCGCGGTCGACACGTCGCAGGAGCGCACGGGGAAAAAAGCCTTTCTCATGGCCAATCCCGAAATAATCTGGAGCGACCCCGAAGCCGTCTTTGTCTATAACGAAGGATGCTTATCTATCCCGGGCCATTATGCCGACGTCAAACGCCCCAAGCGCATCCGCATGACCTATATCGATCAACACGGAAAAAAGCAGGAGCTCGAAGCCGAAGACCTGCTAAGCCAATGTATCCAGCACGAAATCGACCACCTCAACGGCGTCCTGTTCATCGACCGCCTGTCGAAACTTAAACGCAGTATGATCCTGCGAAAAATCGAGAAGGCGAAGAGAGAGGAAGAAGCCGGACGCATTTTGTAACAAGCATCGCCGCGCCAAAATGAACGCCTCCACGCCCCTTCGCCTCGCCTTCATGGGCACGCCGGATTTCGCCGTAACAGCGCTAAGGGCTCTGCATGCGGCGGGACATAAAATCGTCGCCGTCTACTGCCAGCCGCCAAAGCCCGCCGGACGCGGCCATAAAGTTCAGAAAACTCCCACGCACGTCGCAGCCGAAGAACTTGGCATCGACGTCCGGACTCCCAAAACGCTTCGAGACCCGGTCGAACAGGAAAAATTCGCAGCGCTCGATCTCGACGTCGCCGTTGTCGCCGCCTATGGCCTTATTCTCCCCAAAGCTATTCTGGATGCGCCCAAACACGGGTGCTTGAACATTCACGGCTCGCTTTTACCGCGCTGGCGCGGCGCGGCCCCCATCCAACGCGCGATCTTGGCGGGCGATACAAAGACCGGCATCACGATCATGCAAATGGACCCGGGCCTCGACACCGGCCCGATGCTGCTCAAGGAAAGCGTCGCGATCACGGACACAACAACAGCGCAAAGCCTGCATGACTCCTTGGCCAAAATTGGAGGCCGTTTGATCGTTCGCACGCTTCAAGACCTGTCGGCGGGAAAGCTGATCCCCGCGCCGCAACCCGAAGAGGGCGCGACCTACGCGCAAAAGCTGTCCCGCGAAGACGGCGTTATCGACTGGATGAAACCCGCAGCCGACATCGCCCGCCAACTGCGTGCGCTCAGCCCTTGGCCCGGATGCACGTTTACGCTGAACGGCGAGGCAATTAAAGTTCTTCGCGCAACCGTCGTCGCGGATAAAAAGGGATCCCCCGGCGCTTTGCTCGACGAAACCTTTACTGTCGCCTGCGGAAAAGAAGCCTTACGGCTTGATCTCGTTCAACGCGCGGGCAAGGCGGCCACGGACGGCGCATCGTTTTTGCGCGGCCTTCGCCTCCCGACCGGATCGACGCTATGACCCGCTGGAAACTGACCATCGAATACGACGGATCGACATTCCACGGCTGGCAACGGCAAGCGAATCAAATCACAGTTCAGCAAACGCTCGAAGAAGCCCTTTTCAAATTTTCCGGCGAATCCCCAACCCTTTTCGTCGCAGGCCGAACGGACACCGGCGTCCATGCGCGAGCGCAAGTGGCGCATGTAGATCTGTCGAAAGAAACGAACGCCGGAACGCTGCGCGACGCTGTCAATTTCTACGTCCGCCCGCACCGGGTTTCGATCCTCAACGCAGAAGAGACCGACGAAAGCTTCCATGCTCGCCTCAATGCCACGCGTCGGGCATATCGCTACACCATCGTCAATCGCCGAGCGCCGTTGACATTTCAGGCGGATTACGCGCTGCATGTCGCAAAACCCCTCGACATCGGCGCAATGAAGGAAGCCGCAGCCATTCCCATCGGCAAACACGATTTTTCGACCTTCCGCGCAAGGAATTGCCAAGCATCGTCGCCAATAAGAACACTCGACAAGCTCGACGTATCGCGCGAGGGAGAAGTCGTTTATGTCGACACCGAAGCGCGTTCTTTTTTGTACCATCAGGTCCGTAACATGGTCGGGTCTTTGGTTTTCGTCGGCACGGGCCAATGGTCCATCGACAATTTCCGCCGCGCCTTCGACGCCTGCGACAGAACCAAAGGTGGCCCAACCGCGCCGCCACAAGGGCTATGCTTCTGGAATGTAACTTATCCCCAGAAATAGTGACTTATCCACAGATTGTGGCGTTTACAAAAACACACAACCTATAATAGAAGCGCGCCGCATACGTTCGTGTTCAAAAACTTCCCAGTATCATCATGGAGCTACGGCCTCTCTATTTATTGCTGCCCTTTTTTCTTATGATTCAAGGGTGTACGCCGTCCTTTGGGCTGATCGGAACAGAAGCCATCGACCCCGCTGGCGGAATGAGCCGCGCGGATTATGTCGCGTTGCGCGACCGTCGCGCGCCCGAAACCAAGGAGGCCGACAAAAAAGCCGAAAGTCCACCGCCGATCCCGAAAATGCCTGACGAAGAAGTTAAGACGCCGCCGAAAAACTCGCCTTTGTTCAAGCGCGTGAGCGTCGCCATAACCGACAGCGTGCCGGTCCGCGATGTCTTGCTCGAGCTCGTGCAAAAAGCGGGCGTCAATCTCGAGCTCGACCCGCGCGTTCGCGGAAACGTCATCGTGACGGCGCACGACCAGCCCTTTATTGAAGTTCTTAAGCGCATCTGCGCGCTGGCAAATCTACGTTATGCTATCGACGGCGCGTTTTTGCACATCGGCCCTGACGAACCCTATCAAAAATCGTATCATCTCGATTACCCAAGCCTGATACGCCGCGCGTCAAGCGACACGACCATATCGACGAACGTATTCGACGTCGATGTCGGAACGGGATCGTCATCGAACAACGCCAACCGCAGCGCATCGTCGGCCGAAAACAACTCGACATCGAGAGTCTCAGGAACATCGGACGCCGACTTCTGGGCCGAAGCGGATAGATCCATCGCGCAAATACTCGGCGCGGGCGACAAGAAAGGAAACGCCAAGACTTCTTTCAGCATCGACAAGCAAGCGGGCATTTTGACC
The DNA here is from genome assembly GCA_964449155.1 of uncultured Rhodospirillaceae bacterium. GTDB lineage: Bacteria > Pseudomonadota > Alphaproteobacteria > UBA9219 > UBA9219 > CAIXLI01. The sequence goes on from CAYVBP010000006.1 coordinate 29,170, forward strand.
GTTTTTGCCAGTCAAAAACAGCAAAACGCGATCGAGAAGTATATAACCGAACTGAGGCGAAAAATATCGGCGCAGGTCTTGATCGATGCGCGTATTATCGAGGTCGAGTTAAACGACGATTTTCAATCGGGCATCGACTGGACAGGCGTCTTTAAAAACGCAGCTGGCGTCTCGGCAAATTTTGGAACGCAAGCCGCCTTAGGCTCCAACGGCTTCTTCGCCGCAGGAGTTACAGGAACGAACTTCAGCGGATTTTTAAACCTGATCCAAACGTTCGGAACGACGCGCGTCTTATCGGCGCCGCGCGTGACCGTTTTAAACAACCAGACAGCCGTTATGAAGGTCGCGACAAACCAAGTTTACTTCGTGACGCAAGCCCAGTTTACCACGACAACCAACGCCAGCGGCGCGTCGATCACAACAAACCCCGTCTATTCCAGCACGCCGCACACGGTCCCGGTCGGGCTTGTCATGACGGTCCAACCCTCGATCGACGCCGAAAGAAACGCCGTGACGATGACCCTGCGTCCAACGATCTCGCGCGTGGTCGGCAACGTCGACGACCCGTCGATTGGCCTTAACGCCGCCGTTGCCGGAGTCACAGCGCCCGTCGAATCCCAAATTCCCATCTTGGCCGTCCGGGAAATGGATTCCGTCGTCCAGCTTCGCTCAGGCGAAATCGCGGTCATGGGTGGCCTGATGCAAGACAGCTCGCTGAACACCGAAAAAGGCATTCCGGGATTTGCCGATGTTTCGTGGCTTGGAAATATGTTTAAGTCTCGCGACAACAAGTCGACCGTCAGCGAACTCGTCGTCTTGCTCCGCGCGACCATCGCGGACCAGCCAAAACCCGATTTCGCAGACGAGGCCCTATATCGTCAATATAGCCGCGATCCGCGCGCGCTCATTCCTTCCGAATCCGCAACCGAGGACGCTTCGATAACCGAAATCGACGCGCCTCTATAAAAAAGGAGATACAGATGACACAGAAAAACGAAAACAAAGCCGGTTTTACGCTTGTCGAACTATCCATTGTCCTTGTCATCGTCGGCCTGATCGTCGGCGGCGTGCTGACGGGCCGCCAGATCATGCAAGGCGCGCAAGTCACAAATGTCGTCAATGCGATCCAAGCCTTCGACTCGCAGTTCAAGACCTATACCCAAAATTACAACGCGATGCCGGGAGACGACAAAAACGTCACCGCGCACTTTACGGGATCGAACATCGAAACGACCCTAAACGGCGGCGGCGATGGCTCATTGTCCGGCAATTTCGACAGCACAAGTCCGGGCGACGAAACATCCAAGCTGTGGGGCGTTCTTCGCGCCGCGAACCTTGTCAAAGGCGCGGCCGGAGACACGTCGCTGCCCGGCAATCCGTTTGGCGGCATATACGGCATTCAGCGCGGCGCTTTTTCCGCCGGAGAAGAAGTATCGGAAACGTTCTCGACAAACGTCATCTGCCTGACCAACGTGCCGGGAGATTCCGCAGCCATTATCGATTCCAAACTCGACAATGGAGAACCGAACTCCGGAACCGTCATGGCCATGCAAAGCCCAACGGATGCTTGCGAAGAAAACGGATGCGGCGCAAGCGGCACAGTCGCTGGTTCATATTCATCTGCCTCGACATACACCGTCTGCGCAAAGATGTGACAAAAATGAACGTCGGGGGATGGGATTCGGGATTCGTGCCGGGCGGGAAACGCGCTGTCTTTCGCAACGGAACGCCGAATCCCTCTTCCGCCTTCACTTTGGCCGAAATGGCGATCGTTATGGTCGTCATGGGGCTTGTTGTTTTGACGGTGCTTCCGGCCCTTAATGCCGTCCGCTCTGCCAATCAAGTCGCCTTGACCCAAAGCAACCTGCGCAGCCTTATGCTGGCAACGGCTGCGTTCGCGCAAGCCAACGGATGCCTTCCCTGCCCGGCAATTCCCAACGACACGCTAACGAATTTTGGGGAAATGGGTTATGAATCGACAACGATTTCCTGCGGCGCGTGCGTACAGCCTCAAGGCATTCCGCCTTTTGTCGCGCTCGGCCTTCCGCCCTCCGTGGCACGCGACGGCTGGGGGCACTGGATAACAATGCGCGTCGATCCGGGCCTGACAACGCTGCCGACAAATTCCGCAAACTGCGCAAGCAACGGCACATGCTCCTCGTTTGTGCCGCCTCAGTCGGCATGCACGGCAAAGGATAACGCGAATGCCGGTTTTTGCCTCGCAAATCCTGTCAACGGCGTTCCTGCAACCGCAGAACAAACGATCAGTTACGCAACCAAGGGCCTTTGCCGATATAATCTAAGCTCAGCAACCGGCGCGATCCCCATTAAAGTGACGACGACGAAAGGCGGCCCAGAGCAAAAAGCCGCTGTCATATTTATAAGCCATGGATCGACCGGATACGGCTCATTCATCGCCGCGCCGGGGGATTCCGGCTGCATGCCCTTTCCGCCCGGCTCTTATTACCCGCCCTGCAATGGAACCGCAGGCTTCGCTCAATGCAACGCCGCCGTAAGCGAATACGATGCCTGCACACCGAGCGCATCCGCGCATTTTTACGACATGCCCATCGTCGCAAGCGGCACGGACTTATACGACGATATTCTTGCCTATGCCGATCGCAATACGCTGGTCAGCATGCTGGGCAACGGCGCCTGCAACACAACGTGGTGAGATATGGCCAAGGCTCTTTTACAACCGCGCGGCGATATCGAGATCAAACAGCGTCGTCGTCTCGGCGAAGCGCTGGTTTGCGAAAAAAACATCTCGGAAGACCAGTTGCAAATCGCGCTGCATGAACAACGCCGCAGCAAGGAACGTCTGGGCGGCGTTTTGGTTCGCCTCGGCTTCATAACCGACGCAATTCTCGCCAACGCGCTGGCCGCGCGAACCGGGCGGGATTTGATCGATCTGAAAAACGTCATCATCGAGCCGGAAGCCATCGACCGGGTCCCCTGCGCCGTCGCGCAAAGATGCCGCGTCGTGCCTCTTTCGTTCGACGGCGAAACCTTAAGGCTGGCAGTCGCGGACCCTCTGGACATCGGCTCCGTCGATGAAATCCGCCGATATTTCCCGCGCCATATCGAAATCGTCCAGTTGATCGCCTCGGAAACGGATATTGCCGAAGCGCTGGAAGCGCACGCGCGCAGTTCGCTGGATTTTGACGGAATCCTCGAAGAACTCGAAGGCGTCGCCGCAACGCTGGCCAAGGAAAGCGAAGACTGGCAGCATCCCGTCGTCCGCCTCGTCAACACGATTTTGACCGACGCCGTCCGCGAAGGCGCGTCGGATATCCATCTCGAGCCAGAAAGCACGTTTGTGCGCCTGCGCGTGCGCATCGACGGAGTCCTAAGGCAAAAACGCGCGCTGCATTTGGCGCACTGGCCGCAGCTATCGCACCGCCTTAAGATCATGGCCCAAATGAACATCGCCGACACGCGCTCGATGCAAGACGGGCGTTTCCATATGCAAATCGGCGGCGCGGATATCGATTTTCGCATGGCGATCATGCCGACGGTGCACGGCGAAAACATCGTCATCCGCATCCTCGACCACCGCCGGGCGCTGCTGCCGCTCGAGGCTTTGGGCTACGACGCGACGGCCCTAAAGCAGCTGGAAAGGCTTTTGGATCGTCCCGAAGGCGTCGTCCTTGTCACAGGCCCGACAGGCAGCGGCAAAACGACGACGCTCTATGCCATCCTAAAGAAGCTTAGCAGCGTCGACGTCAACATCATGACCCTCGAAGAGCCGGTCGAATATCAATTCGACCTGATCCGCCAAACGGCAATCCAAGAACACCAAGGCTTAAGCTTTGCGGAAGGCGTGCGCGGCATCTTGAGACAAGCCCCCGACATCGTCTTCGTTGGCGAAGTGCGCGACGACGACACGGCGCGCATGGCCATGCGCGCGGCCATGACCGGGCATAGGGTATTCACGACCCTGCACTGCAACGACTCTTTCGGCGCCATACCGCGCCTGAACGATCTGGGCTTGTCGCCGCGTCTTTTGGCCGAAAACCTCGTCGGCGTCGTCGCGCAAAGGCTGGTCCGGAAATTATGCCCCAAATGCAAACGAACAAGGGCCGCAACAAAAAAGGAAAGAAAAATTTTATCGCTAAAGCCTTCCGCCGTCCCCGCGCCCATCGCCGCCTTGGGCTTTGCAGAAACGCAAGCGCCCATCGAGGCCCCCATGACGGTTTCCGAAGCCGTCGGATGCGATCACTGCGCGCGCACAGGCTATCGCGGACGCTTGGCCGTCGTCGAGATTCTAAGAATATCTCCTGAGATGGACGAACTGATCGCCGCCGACGCGCCGCGCGGAAAGCTACGCAAGCTCGCCGAAAAAGAAGGCTTTCGTTCAATGGCCGCCGACGGCATCGCGAAAGTCCTTAGACACGAAACGAGTCTTGACGAGCTAAGACGCTCCATCGACCTGACGAGGCTGTGCTAATGCCCTATTACGCCTACCGCGCCATTCATGCGTCGGGCCGTCTTTCGCGCGGAGAACGCGACGCGGCCAACGAAAACGAACTCGCCCACGACCTCAGCCAAGCTGGGCTCGAACTGATCGACGCGCGTCTAAAAAAAGAACGCGCGTTGCGTAATTTCCTTCCGCGCAAAGGCATCTCGCGGCGCGAACTGGCGGAATTTTGCCAAAGGCTTTCCGGTCTTTTAAAAGCCGGGATATCCCTGCCCGACGCCTTGCTCGAAAACCAATCGTCTACCGATAACAGAATTCTCGCCGACGCCTTGGCCCAGATTTCGAAGGCGCTTGCGAACGGCAAAGGCGTCGCGGATTCCTTCGCGCTTTTCCCAAACCTCTTTTCCCCGATCTTTCTCGCCATCGTCGGCGCGGGAGAAAAAACAGGCGATATGTCCGCCGTTTTCGACCTTCTGGCCCGCGACACCTCAGCCGAGGCCGAAGCGCGCGAACGCCTTTCTCGCGCCCTTAGATACCCGGCGTTTTTATTCTTTGTCGCCGGCAGCGCGACGGCCTTCATGATGACAGCGGTCGTTCCGCAAATCGTGCAATTCCTGAACGGCATTCAAGGAACCCTGCCGGTCGCAACGCGCATGCTCGTTTCCGTTTCCTCGCTCATCGCGACTTACGGTGGCGACGCCGTTTTCGGGCTTGCGCTGCTCGCGACTTCCGCAGTCTTTGCGAGAAAATATCATCCGCCCTTCGCCTTGACGGCAGACAAAGCCCTGCTGCGGCTCCCGGTTTTGGGCGGCATCGTCTTGAAATCCGACACAGCCCGCTTTGCCCGCAGTTTCTCAATTTTGTTCCGCAGCGGATGCGACATGGCGTCCTGCCTGCGTCAAGCTGCGGAAACAATGTCGAACCGCGCGTTGCAAAGCGGCATCGACTCTGCGCGCCAGCGCATTATGGATGGCGCATCTCTGTCACACGCCCTCAACGGCGTTTTGCCGCCTGCGGCCGCCGGCATTTTGCGCACCGGCGAAAAAAGCGGCGATCTTATTCAAAGCCTTGACGCCATCGCCGCCGCCTATGACCGCGAAGCCGCTCACGCTACCGACACGTTTTTGGGAATGCTCGAACCCTCGCTGACCCTTGCCATAGGCGCCGTCATGGCCTGGACAGTCTTGGCGGTATTGGGTCCTCTTTACGGCAGCCTTTCGGTTCTTGGGAGCCGCCTATGAACATGCCGGGGAAAAAACCGCATCTTGTCATAAGCGTCGGCGACGACAAAATTATTGCTGCGCCGTTCGGAATTCCGGGAGCCGCGCCATGCGCCGCCGCGTATGACGATAAGGACGGCGCGCGCCGGATCGCCGGTTTTATCGACAGCCACCCGTCCGCGAACGTCATTCTTTTGGCCGACAACCTCGCGCAAGATTATCGCTGCGACGAACTTCCGACCTTAAACATCATCGACAAAGCCAAGCTGGTCCGCCGTCGTTTAAAGCAAATGTTTCCGTCGGCCCGCCTGACGGCAAGCCTGAACTTTAAAAACGCGCCGCGCCGCGTCTTGATGATTGGCGTCCACGAAAGCAACCAAGTCTTTGCATGGGCGGATAAATTGCGCCATCGGCTGCCCGTCATCGCCCTTTTGCCCGTCGAAGGCGCGCGGCTAATCGCGCGGTTGATGCCCGAGGCGGCGTCAGGATGGGCCATGACGGTCGCGCGTCAAAAGTCCGGCGGTTTTCGCCAGATCGTCACGCACAAAAACGACCTTGTGTTCACGCGTCTAACTCCCTTACCGCCGGATTCCTCAAGCAACGAAGCGGAAATCGTCGCGCGCGACATCGAGGCGAGCCTCGATTATCTCGCCCGCCAAGGATTGCGCGAAGCCCGCGAGCTCTCGGTTCTTCTCCTCGGCACCGCAGGATCCAACGGCACGGCGGCCTTCGAAGCTTTATCGTTAAAATCAATCCGCCGCATGTCCTTATCGGAAGCCGCAAGAAAACTGAACTTGTCGCCCCTTTCGGCCAACGAAGACGGCGGCGATGCCGATTTTCTTTTCGCGGCGCACGTCGCCTCGTCCCTGCGCCCAGCCCTGTCGCTAATGCTTCCCGATATCCGCAAGGCGCGAACGGAAAATCTTATCCGCGCATGGGGAACGAAAATCGGATACGCTTGCCTCGCGGCCTCAGTCGCCTTGGCTTTGACACGCGCGGAAAGCCTTGCCGTCACATTATATAAAACGCAAAAAGCCGCCTTCGATCTCGCTGCCGCCCAAAGCGCGCTTTCCCGCGAGCAAACGGAAACCGCGCCGCTAGCCGAACCCTTGGCGCTGATGCGGCAAGCGCTGGCGCGGCGGCATATCTTCGAGCGCCCGACGCCGACGCCATGGCAGGCCGTGAACGAGCTGGCGGCGGGCCTTGACGGAACCGCAAAGCTCGTCAAGCTAGACTGGAAAAAATTTGGCGAGGAATCCCCCGAAATCCTGGCGATATCGCTGCGCATGGAAAGCGCCGATCTTGCGGAAGATCGCGCCGAAGCCGTTGCGACTTTTCTCGAGGCCGTCCAAAACATCGAACGCGCCGCGCCCGATTTTGTCGTCAGCGTCATCAAAACGCCGTACCCGGCATTGCCGCAAGATTCCATATCGACCGCGTCCCTCGACAAAGACGACCCCGTGGGCGAAATCGTTATGAAAAGGAAACCGCAATGATCGATGTCCGCCCCCACAAAACATGGATCGCGGCCTTGATCGCCGCCGCGCTTATCGCAGCAGCCAGCACCCCCCTTTTTGGCCTCGCGCAACGAAAAGCCGCGATCAAGCTGACCACGCTGCGAAAAGAAACCGCAAAAACCAACGAAGCCCTTCGCCAGATAAACGAAGACAAAATCGCAATCGAGAATATGAAAAACAAAATCGACGTCAACGCGGCAAAAAAATACCTTCGCCCCGTCGACAGGCTTCGCGCCGCGCAAATACTGGAAGACCGCGCCGCCGAATCCCGCCTGACAGGCCTGTCCTATACCCTATCGCCAGAGCAAAAAACGGACATAAATACCCCCGGCGCAGGAAAGCAAGCGCTGGCGCGCGCGCAATGGACAATAGCCGCCGACGCGCCCGCCGATACGGACGCTTTTGCCTTTCTGGATTCCCTTGGCCGGGCGCTTCCCGGACGGATCGAGCTGCGCGAAATGAACCTCCGCCGCCTCGGCGGAAAAGACTCGCAAATTTCAGAAGCCAACGTGCGCCTTACCGCATCGGGCGAATGGCTATCGAATGGCGCGCACAAAGGGACGGAGGAACGATGAGCGTCCGCGCAATAATGCTTCTCACGGCCGTTGCAGGCATAGGAACGACCAACGTCTCTTATGCCCAAAACCCAGAAGCCCCGCCCACAGTCTCCCTGTTCCTGACCCCCGAAGAATACAAGGAAGCCGAAATCCTCGCGCAAAGAATCCAGCCCGCAGGCAAAGGCGACGTGCATCTAGGAGCCATATTGTATTTTGGAAAAGACGACTGGTCAGTCTGGCTTCAAGGCGAAAAGCATACGCCCGAAACCGCGCGCGACGACATCCGTATTCTAAAAGTCACGCCGCAAAACGTGACGCTTTCGGTTTCCCCCGACGACGGATCAACGCCAATCGACGTCACGCTTGCCCCCAACCAGTCGTACCGGATCTCGACGAAAAAAATTATTTCCGGGCCATAACCCCAAGATATTCCGCGCGATGGCGGATTTCGGCGATGTCGAGATTGGCAGGCAACGTCTTATCCCCTTTTTCCGCAGCGGCCAAAACGTCGCGATAAAGCGCGGCAGCCTCCGCAGCTTGCGCGTCCCGGTCAAGCATGATCGCCAACTTAAGCTTGTACCCCATATGGGACGGCAAAATCTGCACAGCCCTGCGCTGGGTTTGAATAGCTTCTTCAATGTCGTTCTGGCGCAAATACCATTGCGCCGTCGCTGCTTCGTCCTCCGCTTGAATTATGATATCGGCATTCGGATCCGCTTCAACGATAACGCGAACGGTCGAAGCTTGCTGCGGTTTTGGTTTTGGCTTTAGCTTCGGTTTCGCCTGCGCGGCCTTTGCTTTCGCCGGTTTCGTCTGAACCGCTTTTGCCTTCACGGGAGAGGAAACCTTCTTTTTGCTTTCCGAAATGGCTTTTTTTGGCGCTTGCTTCTTTGCTGGCTGAGGATCGGGCGCATTAATCACAATGTCGTACGGTTCGATCTGTCCTTCCATGACGACAGTATTCACGGCATCCTTATTGCCCGCGACGGCCGCCGTCAGCGCAGCGCCCAAAGCAACGCCCAGAACCAAGCCCGCAGCCGTCTTTTTCAAACCCGAAAAAGAACGCGAGACTTTCACGCGGCCATTCTTTCGAATTGCGCTTATCGGCGCATTCGGGGACCGGTCGCTTGCCGGACGAGGATGTTTTTTCGCAGTGTTCATAGAAGTGCCGTTTTTTGCGTTGCAATATGAATCCGTTCGAAAACAGGCGCGCACGTTTGCATAATTGCGTCCCTCTGCCAAGGGTTTTTTTGCTAATTGTTAACTATATGCGTCTTTAATAGTTATCATTGGCTTATTGCTTTCCTTGTTTTTACGAGGGTCACATGCTTTCCAATGACGCGCCCATCCTTGTGGTCGACGACGACGTGACCCTCCAGCAATCCGTTCAAAAGATTTTGAACGATGCCGGTTATTCGAACGTCGTTCTCGCAAGCGACGGATCGGAAGCCCTCGGCCTGATCGAAACGGCAAAAAAAGCCAACGAAGTGTTCAAGATTATTTTTCTCGATTGGGACATGCCCAAAATGGACGGGCTGACCTTTTTGAAGATTTGCCGCGGCGATCTTGGATTGCGCGATGTCGCCATCATCATGGTGACAAGCTTTACCGATCAAAAGAAACTGATTTTGGCGCTGGGCAGCGGCGCGACAACCTTTATGACAAAGCCCATATCAGCAGAAGCCATCTTAGGCAAAGTCCAGCAAATCGCAAACTGGCTCGACGCCTAGCGCGTCAATTCTTCAGCGCCTTGCCTGTTTTCAGCATATGCTCGATGCGCGCGATGGTTTTCGGCATGCGCTGAAGCTTCATGAACTCGCACCGCTCGGCCTCAAGAATCCGATCTTCCGAGGCGGGCAATCCCCCCATTCCCTCTCCCGACAGAACCGAGGCCAAAGATCTCAAAACCGTCGCATCGTGCGGCGACGCGATGCCCGACGCGCGCCAGGCCTCAATCGTCTCCTCCAACGCCGCGCGGCCAGCAGAACCGGGAAGCTCGAGACTCTGAAGTTCCGGCGGCGAATAATTTTCAACAAGCCCGAGAACCCGCCGTTTCGCATCGGCCAACAGACGGTCGCGGTTCATCGTAATGCCATCCGTTTCGCGCAAGTATAGCAAATCCCGCGCCGACGCCGCCGATTTAGACTGCTTGGCCTGTCCGATGGTTTCGAAAACGCGCCGTACGGCAGCCATAGGATCGGCCTCTTTTTCAAACGCGCGTTTCAACATACGGGTGCAACCGCCCCACGACGGAATCAAACCCGCCCCGACCTCGACCAACCCCATGTAAGTCTCGGCATAAGCCTGCGTCGCGGAACAATGCAACGTGATCTCGCACCCGCCGCCCAGCGCAAGGCCGGCAGGAGCGGCGACGGTCGGAAAGCGCGCAAAGCGCAAGGCGCGAAAAGCCTCCTGCCCGCGCCGGATGGTGCCTTCGAACATCGAATGCATGGACGCGTTCAGCGCCATCAAAGCAACCCCAAGATCCGCGCCCGCCGAAAACGCCTCGGCTTCGTTATAAATGACAAGGCCTTTGTCCTTCCCGTCGCTACTCTCGATCAAAACGACCGTTTTTTTCAAAAGATCGAAAATATCGTCGTCCAGCGCATTCATTTTGGTATGGAATTCGAAACACAAAACCCCATCGCCGACATCCCATAAACTGGCGGAAGCATTTTCAAGAACCGGACGCGACGCGCGTTTAACGTCGGCAAGAAGAATGACGCCTTCAGGCCTCTTCACAGGCTTGAACTTCCTGTCCGTCGCAAAGAACTCCAGTTCGCCGCCTTCGACACGATAAAACGATCGGCGCGACGCGACTTCTTTCAAAAACGCGGGCACAGACCGACCCTCGGCCTTCAATTTTTCGGCGAACCATTCCGCGCCCAGCTTGTCGATCAGTTCGAACGGACCGAACTGCCAGTTAAAGCCCCAGCGCATGGCCGCGTCGATAGCGCCGATATCGTCGGCAATAACCCCGACCAACGACGCCGCATACGCGAGCGTTTTTGACAAAACCGTCCACGCGTATTTTCCAACGTTGTCGGTCGCCTCGCATAAAGCGCGAAGATCGCCGTCCGCATCGATCACCGATTTGGGCTTTGCTTTTTTCGACGCCCGGTACGCGCCGGTTTTCAAATCGACGGATTCCGTCACCTTGCCCGCGTCCGTCTTCACGATGCGATAATAGCCGCCCTTGCCTTTGCGCCCCGTAAACCCTCGCGCGATCAACGCATCGACGACAGGATGCGCGACCGTCTCGGCGCGATAAGGATCGTCGGGAGGCAGCGTAGAAAGAAAGCTTTTCGCAATCAGCGGAATAAGATCAAGCCCAATTAAATCCGACAATCCAAAAATTCCAGTACGCGGCATGCCCATGGGCTTGCCGAACACGGCATCGGCCTCCTCGACCGTCAGCCCCAGCTCGAACGCGGCGTTAACCCCGCATTGCAGGAAATAAAGCCCCAACCTGTTCGAAACGAACCCAGGCTCATCCTTGCACACGACAACGCCCTTGCCCAACGCATGATCGCAGAAATCGCTGACATCCTTGGCGGCCTGCGGATCGGTATTCTCGCCGATCACACATTCCATCAACCGCATATAGCGCGGCGGATTGAAAAAGTGCGTAATCATGAAATCGCGCGCAAACGTCTTAGGCTGATCCTTAACGAGGTTTTTCAAAGGAATTGTCGAGGTATTCGACGATACGATCGAGCCACGTTTACGCACCGCCTCGATTTTTCTGTAAAGCTCGGCCTTGACGTCTGGATTTTCAAGAACGACCTCGACGATCCAATCGGCGTCTTTAATCAAACCAAGATCGTCGTCAATCGTGCCGCAAACGATCAAATCGGCGTTATTCGGATGCATAAACGGCGAAGGCTCGGCCTTACGCATCCTGTCGACGGCTTCCCTGACGATATGCGCGCGATCCGTCCCGTCCTTGGCCGCAATATCCAATAAAACAACCGGAACGCCCGCGTTCGTGACATGCGCCGCGATCTGGCTGCCCATGACCCCAGAGCCGATAACCGCGACTTTCTTAATGAGAAGATGAGACATGCCGCGCAACCTTCTAAATTCGCTATTAAACATAAAAAAACCGGTTTTTATTATAGCCGCGTTCATGTTAAAGTGCCTCAAATATCCTTATCCTATTAGGAATAAAAAGAAACGGAAAAAGACATGAGAACATACAAAGTCGCCGTCGTCGGCGCGACGGGCGCAGTAGGCCGGGAAACATTGCAGGTATTGGCCCAGCGCAAGTTCCCAATTTCGGAAATAATCGCCCTTGCCTCAAGCCGTTCTGCGGGCGGAGAAATAAGCTTCGGCGAAGACGCCGTATTGAAAATTCAGGACTTGGCCAAATACGATTTCAAAGGCACCGATATATGTTTTTCCTCAGCCGGAGGCAAAGTCTCGGCCGAATTCGCGCCGCGCGCAACGGCGACCGGATGCGTCATCATCGACAAAACCTCGCAGTTTCGCATGGACCCCGATGTCCCGCTGATCGTCCCCGAGGTCAACCCGCAAGCATTGGCCGGGTATTCGAAGAAAAACATTATCTCGTGTCCGAATTGCACGACCATCCAAATGGTCGTAGCGTTAAAGCCGCTGCACGATCTGGCAAAAATCAAACGCATTGTCGTGGCCACCTACCAAGCGGTCTCGGGCGCAGGCAAGGAAGCCATGGACGAATTGTTCACGCAAACGCGCGCGATTTTCGTCAACGATGCGCTCAAGAAAGAAATCTTCGCCAAGCAAATCGCGTTTAACGTGATCCCCCATATCGACAGTTTCCTCGACAACGGCATGACCAAGGAAGAGGAAAAAATGGTCAAGGAAACGCAAAAGATCCTCGACCCTGCAATCAAGATATCGGCAAGCTGCGTGCGCGTGCCCGTCTTTATTGGTCATTCCGAAGCAGTGCATATGGAATTCGAACGTCCAATCACGCCCGCCGAAGCGCGCGCGGCGCTGCAAAAAGCGCCGGGCGTTATCGTCGTCGACAAGCCCAAGGAAGATCTGTTCATCACCCCCGTTGAATGCCCGGGCGAAGACGCCGTCTTCGTGAGCCGCATTCGCAAAGACGACTCTGTCGAAAACGGCCTAACGATGTGGGTTGTCTCAGACAACCTGCGCAAAGGCGCCTCGCTGAACGCGGTACAAACAGCGGAATTGCTGATAAAAAAACACTTGAATCAA
>CAYVBP010000007.1:0-2617 GCA_964449155.1 uncultured Rhodospirillaceae bacterium
GAGCACTGCCTTCGGGAGGCAGGGGCCGGAGGTTCGAATCCTCTCTCTCCGACCAGTTTGTAAAGGTACGTTCCGGACACATAGGTAACAAAACGTACCTAAGACATAGGTAACACTTTAGGGCCGAAGGGGTTGTCTAAGGGTTGCAGTGTCCTCTCCTCAAGATCGACGTAACCGAGATCATAATCCATAAAACTGACAAGCCAAAGGCCGTCATCGACTTCTTTTAAACCAACGGCTTGGCCGGCAAGGGATTGACTAAGGTTGATCTTTTTTTTGTACATGCAGACGCGACCACAGCTTGTGACGTGAAGAACCTTGTCGTGGAAGGGGTACGACACGTCCGGAATGCGCTAAAGCGCGTGCGCCTCGTGACCCAAGAGGCCACCAAAACGCAAAAGCGCGTTTTGAAGATGCTCGGCAAAGCAAAAAACGAAGGGCAGAAGCGCTCAACATATTGATAGATAAAGGTTTTATGATCCAAAAGGAGCGCGAGGCATAAAAGGGTGGTTTATAACTCATATTTGTGCTATTTTGTGAGTTATAAATAGAGAGGTTATAGCTCATGCGTAGGAACTGGCAGCAACAGGATTGGCCTCAATTCACCTATAAAAAGGCTCTTTTAGAAGAGCTTGAAGCAAAATTCATGCGCCAATCTGGCGTGCTTCAGGGGGCTTATAAACACATTGGGGACGAGGATAAGAACGACCTCGTTATCGACCTCCTGAGCAACGAGGCGTTGAAGACATCGGAGATTGAGGGAGAATACCTCAACCGCAACAGTTTGCGGTCTTCGATCCAAAGGCACTTTGGCCTTAAGGCTGATAACAAAAAAATTCCGCCAGCCGAACGCGGCATCGCCGACATGATGATGAATCTGTATCAGGAATTTGCCGCACCTCTGACGCACAAAAGTTTGTTCGCTTGGCACAAGATGATCTCGAACGAACGGGACGACCTCAACGACATTGGTCGCTATCGAACGCACGAAGACCCGATGCAAGTTGTCTCTGGCCCGTCCTACAAAACCAAAGTGCATTTTGAAGCGCCGCCATCGAAAGATGTTCCGAAAGAAATGGATCGGTTTATTGCGTGGTTTAATCAAACCGCGACGAACGGCGCATCTCCCCTGCCCGCGTTAACACGCGCAGGAAGTGCGCATTTGTATTTTGTCAGCATTCATCCATTCGAAGACGGCAACGGACGCATTGCGCGAGGCCTTGCCGAAAAGGTTTTGTCGCAGTCTCTCGGACAGCCGACGCTTATTGCACTCGCGCAAACTATTGAGAGCCACAAGAAGCGCTATTACGACAAGCTGGAACTGAACAACAAAGACAACGAGATCACGGACTGGCTGGACTACTTCGCCAAAACCATTTTAGACGCCCAAGATCACACACAACAAATGATCGACTTCCTGATCGAAAAAACAAAGTTGTATGACAAGCTCAGAGGAAAACTAAACGAGCGTCAGGAAAAAGTTATCGCCCGTATGTTCCGCGAAGGCCTCGACGGCTTCAAAGGCGGCCTAAGCGCCGAGAACTATCTCACCATAACCGAGACGTCCCGCGCCACGGCAACCCGTGATTTGCAGGAGTTGGTAGAGATAGGAGCACTGACCCGCACGGGGGAACTGAAAAGCACAAGGTATTGGATAAATATTGGGAGGAAGAAATAGCCTCAATCGTTTCCCGATAAAGAGTTTTAATAATGCACAAACGCAAATGCGCTAAGCCGTTGGCGTCTTCGCCAACAAAGAAGCCCCTCTGCGATTGGCCGCTGCGAATTCATCCTTCTCTAACGCCATGAATCTTTCTCCATTCTGCACATAAAAACTCTATCTTTGTCGCCAGTGCCGCTTTAATTTTTCTTGCGTCGCTTAACAAAAAACCAAAGTTCTCATAAAGCTCCGGCGGCCCGTAGGGATCGTTGTTGATATAACGCCGTTCATTTGAGCTTTTTCCTTTTTATTTGATGCTTTATGTGAATCGACTATAGTGGCCGGGTAAGCAACCCTGTAGAAAGATTCACTTATGCACATATCAGAAGCGTTCTCCTACCTTCTTCAATGGCGCAACATCACAAAACAATACCCTAACGAGGAAATCTTTTCTTTTTTCGAATATTGCCTCAAGCATTTGGCCCCTACCAAGTCGCAGTTTTTTCAGGATTTATTTGTGCTTTATCAGCTCCAAGAAAAGAGGCGCGGGTTCTTTGTTGAATTTGGCGCTCAGGATGGCGTTGAGTTGAGCAACACTTATCTTCTGGAAAAAGGGTATGAATGGAATGGCATTTTGGCCGAGCCTTCGCGTCTGTGGCCGGAGGTTTTGAAGAAGAATCGTCATTGCGCGCTGGATTTCCGTTGTGTCTGGACTATGAGCAATACGCAAATTGAATTTCTTCAAGCCCCCGAAGACGGTCTGTCAACCATAAGTAAATTCGCCGACATCGATGCGCATGCCCCTGAACGCAAAGACGGCATCAAATATTTGGTCGAGGCCGTATCCCTGAACGATCTGCTGAAACAACACAACGCGCCAACGACTATCGATTACATATCGGTCGACACAGAAGGCTCTGAATACGACATTCTTAGCGCTTTTGATTTTAACGCCTT
>CAYVBP010000007.1:2717-34123 GCA_964449155.1 uncultured Rhodospirillaceae bacterium
ATATTATGGGCGCGCTGATTGCCCTTATGCTCCGGTATTCATCAACCAGGGCTGTTCGGCAAAGCGTTTCTTTTCGAAGGCCGCGATCTTGTCCTTTAGGCGCAAGACTTTCGCGATTTCGTCCAAGCCTTGCAACAAGACTTCTTTGTAGGCGGGCTGGATGTCGAAGGGATACGAAAGCGTTCCTTGCGTCACCGTCTGCTTTTCAAGATCGACCGTGATTGGGGCGTCGCTTGCGCGCAAAGCTTCTATGCTTTGGGCGTCGAGCTTTAACGGCAACAGGCCGTTCTTGAAACAGTTGTTGTAGAAAATATCGGCGAAGCTGGGCGCTATGATAACGCGGATTCCAAAATCGAACAGCGCCCACGGGGCGTGCTCGCGGCTTGAGCCGCAGCCGAAGTTCTCGCCCGTCAGCAATATCTGGGCATCGGGGTTTTGGTTCAACGCAAAATCAGGACGCGGCGCGCCTTTGTCGTCGTAGCGTTGCTCGGAAAACAAATATTTGCCTAGCCCTGAGCGCTTGATCGTTTTTAGATACTGCTTGGGGATCAGCATATCCGTGTCGATGTTGCTGATCGGGATGTAGGCCGCTTTGGCCGTTAGTGTCGTAAAGGGTTTCATGGTTATTTCCTTAAAATTACATCGGCTTTCTTACGTCGGTCAGGCAGCCCTTAATCGCCGCCGCCGCAGCCATGATCGGAGATACCAGATGCGTTCTGCCGCCGTATCCCTGACGCCCTTCGAAGTTGCGGTTCGAGGTCGACGCGCAGCGTTCGCCCGGCTTCAAGCGGTCCGGGTTCATCGCAAGGCACATCGAACATCCCGGCTCGCGCCATTCGAAACCGGCTTCTTTAAAGATAACGTCCAGACCTTCTTTCTCGGCTTGCTCTTTCACGAGGCCGGATCCGGGGACAACAAGCGCTTGAACGCCCGCCGCGACTTTGCGGCCTTTAGCTATGGACGCTGCCGCGCGGAGGTCTTCGATGCGTCCGTTCGTGCATGAGCCGATGAAAACGTGGTCTATCGCGAGGCCGTCCAACCGTTGGCCTTCCTTTAGCCCCATGTACTCAAGCGCGCGTTGGCGCGATTTGCGCTTGATCTCGTCCTTTTCTTGGCTGACGGACGGAACGGTCGCGGAAATGGGCGCACCCATTTCCGGGTTCGTGCCCCATGTTACGAAAGGCTCGACGTTTGCGGCATCGACTTTTAATTCGATATCGAACTTGGCGTCCGCGTCCGTATAGAGGGTCTTCCAAAACGCGACGGCTTTGTCCCATTGGGCTTCGGTCGGCGCCAACGGCAGGCCTTTCAGGTATGCGAACGTCTTTTCGTCCGGAGCGATCAACCCGGTACGCGCACCCGCTTCGATGGTCATGTTGCATAATGTCATGCGCTCTTCCATCGACATGTCGCGGACGGCGCTGCCTGCGTATTCGACGGCGCGTCCTGTGCCGCCCGCGATCCCTATTTGGGCGATGATTTGAAGGATCAAATCCTTCGCGCCAACTCCTTTTTGAAAAGAGCCGTCGATCGTTATGCGCATGTTTTTCGACTTCTGGGCAACCAGCGTTTGCGTCGCGAAAACTTGTTCGATCTCGCTCGTGCCGATGCCAAACGCCAACGCGCCAAATGCGCCGTGCGTCGATGTATGGCTGTCGCCGCAGACGAGCGTGATGCCCGGAAGCGTGAAGCCCTGCTCGGGACCGACGACGTGCACGACGCCTTGTTTTTTGTCATGGATTCCATAGTACCGGACGTTAAAGACGCGGCAGTTTTCGTCCAGCGTCTCGATCTGAAGCTTGGAGTCCGGGTCCGCGATCGGCTTCGTCCTGTCCGTCGTCGGCACATTGTGATCCGCCGTCGCTAGGACGCTTTCGCGCCGCCAGAACGGACGACCCGATGTCGCCATGCCTTCGAATGCTTGAGGGCTGGTTACTTCGTGCACCATATGCCGGTCGATGTAAATCAAAGCCGATCCGTCGCCGAACTGCTCGACAAGATGCTGGTCCCATATTTTGTCGTACAGAGTTTTACCCATAAATATTCCCTTCCCGCATAGTGGCTATCCCTCGATAAGAGGAAAGATTTTTACTTCGGCTCGACGTGTTTCTTGTAAAGATCCGCGATCTTTTGCGTGATCGGGCCGACTTTATACGTCTTGTCAGCCAGCTTGCCTACCGGTTGAATCTCGGCAGCCGATCCTGTCACGAAAATTTCGTCGGCTTGGAGAAATTCTTCGGGCTTCACATGCACTTCCTTGGCCGGAATGCCGTTCGCCTTCGCCAAGGCCAGCACCGTTTGCCGCGTGATTCCGTTCAGGAAGCAATCAGCGATCGGGGTCATCAGCTCGCCGTTCTTGACGAAGAAAATGTTCGAGCTGGTGCATTCCGCGACATAGCCTCGGTAATCGAGCATTACGGCATCGTCAAAGCCCATGGCTTCGGCCTTGTTCTTGCCGATCATGCCGAGAATGTACTGGCCGCAGGCCTTCGCGTGAACCAAGGCCATGTTCGGCGCAGGACGCACCCATTCCGACCACATCAGGCTTAAAGACTCGCTGTGGTAATAGGCCCCCCACTCCCACGTCGCGATGGCGGCATGGATGGTGTTGCCGTGCGCCGCGACGCCCAAGGCTTCCGATCCGTGCCATGCGATGGGCCGCACGTAAGCGCTGCTCAATCCGTTGGCTTTCAAAACGTCCGCCGCAGCGGCATCCAGTTCGGCGACGGTGTAGGGAATTTTGAATCCCATCATTTCGGCCGAGTCATGAAGGCGTTGATGGTGCCGCGACGCTTCGAACATGACGCCGTTATACGCCCGCGCCCCTTCGAATACGCCGCTGCCGTAATGAAGCGTATGCGTCAGCACGTGAACTTTCGCGTCGCGCCAATTCACGAGTTTTCCGTCCATCCATATATAACCGTCCTGATCGTCAAGCATGATGTTTACTTCCTTTCCGTTTCACCGTTCGCGCTTCCTTGCGCTAAAATTTTGCTTATGCCGTTCACATAGGACCTTGCGGTCGCCATGATCGTATCCGTGTCGCGCGCGTGGCCCGTGAAGACTTTTCCGCCGTGTTCGAGCGTTATGACGGCTTCCGCTTGAGCATCCGCGCCGCACGAAATGCTGTGCGCTTCGAAATTGGTCAATTTCGGTTCGCATTCTGCGGCTTTATTGATCGCGCGGAATACGGCGTCAAGAGGTTTGTCCCCATCTGTCTCGGCCGCGACCGTCGTGCCATTCAGAGTTAGCTCGATACGGACGCTGTATCTGCCATCCGCCGTCTGACCGATGTGCACTGCCGTCAACGCGGCGATCTGCGGCGTGGCGTAGTGCTGGATATCGTTGACGATCGCCATAAGGTCTTCTTCCGTGACCTGCTTTTTCCGGTCGCAGAGGGCTTTGAAATTCTCGAAGCACTTTTGGAATTCCTCGTCGGACAAATGCTGGTTCCATTCGGCAATTTTATTGCGCAATGCCGCTCGGCCTGAATGCTTCCCAAGAACCAACTGAGTCCGCGTAACGCCAACGCTTTCCGGCGTCATGATTTCGTAGGTGTTTCTGTTCTTGAGAATGCCGTCTTGATGGATCCCCGACTCGTGCGCGAAGGCGTTCGCGCCGACGATGGCTTTGTTCTTCTGGACCGTAACGCCCGATACGGCAGCGACAAAGCGCGACGTATCGTAGATGCGCTTTGTGTCGATGTTCGTGTCGCACTTGTAATAATCCTGCCTCGTTTTGAGGTTCATGACGATTTCTTCCATCGCAGCATTGCCTGCTCGTTCGCCTAGCCCATTGATCGTGCATTCAACCTGTCGCGCACCGCCAAGGACGCCCGCAAGCGAGCACGCGGTCGCCAAGCCTAAATCATTATGGCAATGCGTCGAAAATATGACGCCGGGATAACGCTTGACCAGAACCGAGATCATTTCGCGGTATTCGTCGGGCGTTATGTAGCCGACGGTGTCCGGAATGTTGATCGTCTGCGCGCCCGCTTGGATGGCCACGCCGACCGCTTTGCTGAGATAGTCCATGTCGCTGCGCGTCGCGTCCATAGCGGACCATTCGACGTCGTCGCACAATTCGCGCGCCCGGCGCACCGTTTCGCCGATGACTTCGAGCACGCGCTCGTAGCTCATGCGGAATTGGTGCTCGATGTGAATCTTGCTTGTCGATATAAACGTGTGGATGCGGGGTTTGTTGGCTTTTTCCAAGGCCTTCGCCGCCGTCTCGATATCGGAAACGATGCCGCGCGCGAGACTGCAAACGCGGGCTTTCTTGATTTCCTTGCCGAGCGCGCGAACGCACTCCATATCGCCCGGTGACGATGCTGCAAATCCCGCTTCGATGACGTCCACGCCCATGGAATCAAGCATTTCGGCGACTGCCAATTTCTCCTTCAAGGACATTGTGGCCCCCGGAGATTGTTCGCCATCGCGTAACGTCGTATCGAAAATGATGATCTTGTTCATAAGCTAACCCCTTACATGGCAATGCCTTGCCATCCTTGTAACGTAAAAAAACCAAATTTTAAGTGGGAAAGTGTGTGTGTGCGCGCGTTACCCGCGCAGGACAACCAGCGCCAGCGTTACGACGCCGGGACGAAGCGAGAAAGAAATGGAGGAAATGCCTTTCATATAAGCATTTATATGCAGAATTCCCTGTAAGTCAAGGAAACAATGGATTATCATTATGGTAAATTTTCTTTCGATATCCTCTGTCCGCGAAAAATCGGGTCAATGAAAACGCCGGAACATCTTATTTCTCTTCGCGGATATCTCTTTTGGGCAGCACGCGGGATTGGGGGCGTCTTTTTCGCCTGTTGCGTTATGGCAACGGCCGGTGGCGCGTCGACTTGTCTTTTCTCGCATGAATATCTGGAAATCGTCAGCGCCGATATTCGCTTGCGTTTTCGTGAGCTGGATAAAGACAATAACGGCGCTTTGGCCTTCGATGAGATGTATAAATCCGCCAGCAAAAAAGCCAAGTCGCGATCAGTCGAAGCTCGTGAGAAAATGCATGCTTTTTTTGCCGAGATCGATAAAGACGGGTCGGGTCAGGTCTCGTTCGATGAGTTTGCCGGGTACGCGCTTCCGGATTGCAAGTAATTTGGGAATAATGTCAGCCGACGAAATGACCCGCGAGGAAGCGGATTTTGGATGTTTCGGTTTTTGCTGAGATTCCAACTGGATCCCCGCCTTCGCGGGGATGACGGATGAGGAAGACGGGGATGACGGATGAGGAAGACGGGGATGACGGATGAGGAAGACGGGGATGATGGATGAGGAAGACGGGGATGATGGATGAGGAAGACGGGGATGGACGGATAAGGGGGCGGGGATGACGGATGGTGGGGGGCGGGTTATAGAGCCGTTCGTATTTAGACGGCATTTTACAGCGGGGCTGGTCGCGCGTAGATATCATGGTTTAAAATGGGGTTTCAAAAAATGACTGACTGGGCGGATGCAACGGGGATTTTGGGAGCTATTATCTCTATTTACTATTATGCGCGCGTGCAGCTGCATCGCGAGTTCGCGAAGAAAATGGAGTTTTCTTTCGGAAACTTTATAGGATCTATTCTCATTCTCGTGTCGCTTGCCGTATACTGGAATACGGCGGCGATTATTACGAACACGGTGTGGGGCATTGTCAGTCTTTACGGCATGTATCGTTGCTGGAAATATACGAAACAGAAAAAGGTGGCGGCGACGCCTGCCGGGATTCAAGAGGATTAAATGTTTTTCGATGTCCTGAACATTCGGCAACCTTTCGCGTTGATTGAAAAAGACGGCCACGTTTTGTGCGCGCAAGGCCCTTTTCACAAACTGGAAAAAATCGATGACATTCACGCGCTGGCGCGAAAGAGCAGCTGCGATGTCGCTTTCGTGCTGCCCTTCCGCGCGATCCAAGAGCGCGGGTTCGAGGCGCACGGCGATGAGCCTATTTTGGCGATGGAAATCCAAGTCGCGCTGCGCATCCCCAATGAAACGCTGATCGCGGAGCTTCCGGATTCCGAAATAAAATGGAACGGAGACATTCAGCCGTCGCTTTCCGACGACGCATACTCCGACCTTGTTTCGAAATTCCAGAAAAACGAGATCGAGCGCGGCAATGCGTCGCAGGTTACCATCGCGCGCTCTTTTACGGGACGGATCGAGGCGTTCGACGTTCATACCGCGCTTGGCATCTATCGCAAAATTTTGACGCAGCGCGGGCAGTATATGGCGATTTTGATCGCCAATATCGATCCGGACGATTCGTCAAAAACCCAATTCATCGTTGGGGCGACGCCCGAACGGCATCTTGAAATCCGGGGCAACGAAACCGTGATGGTTCCCATCGCGGGAACGTTGCGCAAGGAAGATCGCGAGACATTTGAGACGCGGCTTGACCGTTTTTTGAACGATCCTAAGGAAATTAACGAGCTTTTTCAGGTCGTCGACGAGGAAATGAAAATCATGGGCGTGATTTGCCCGGACGGCGGCGAAATCGAAGGGCCGTTTTTACGCGATATCGGCGCGGTCGTTCATACGGAATACCGCTTGATCGGCCGCCGCGGCAAAGACACGCTGGCCGCTTTGCGCCGCACCCTGCATGCGCCGACCGTCGTCGGCTCGCCGATGGAAAGCGCGGCACGCATCATCAAACGCTATGAGTCCGTATCGCGCCGTTATTACGCGGGCGAAGTCGGCGTGTATTGCAATCCGCGCACCGATGCGCCGAACGGAGATCTCGATAGCGCTATCTTGATCCGTTGCGCCGAGATCGACAGCGCGGGCAATTTCAGGGTTCAGGCTGGCGGCGGAATCGTGCGCGATTCCGATCCCGCGAACGAGGCCAAGGAATCTCGCGCGAAGGCCATGGGAAGTCTTGGCATCCTGAGCGGCGCTTCGCAGCTTAAGGAAGCTTATTTGACGCCTGAACTTTACCGCAAAGTCGAGCCTGTTTTGCATGCGCGTAACGCCGAGTTGTCTTCTTTCTGGATGAATCGGCAAAACCCTTATGCGGAGAGCGCTCGCGTTCTCGACGGACTGAAGGTGTCGATCCTGAATAACGAGGACGACTTTGCCTATATGCTCGCGCACATTTTGCGAACCATGCACGCCAACGTCGAGGTTGTCGACAGCCTTAATTACAATCCCGCAAAAGATCCCTGCGATATCGCGATTGTCGGGCCGGGGCCGGGAGATCCCACGGACATGACGCATCCGCGCATGAAACGCGTTCAGGAAATTATTACGGAGCTGTTCGCTTTACGCAAACCTATTCTTGGCATTTGCCTCGGCCATCAGGCTTTGGCCGTCAACAAAGGCATCGATGTCGAAAGGCAAACGCATTCGACCCAAGGCATGCAACGCGTCGTCGGGCTTATGGGGGGGAAATATCGGCTCGGCTTTTATAATTCGTTTTCGCCTGTCTTTAACGCTAAGGCTCTTGAACAAAAGGGCGTCGATTTCGATCTTGACGAGAATAAACGCATCGTTTCGATGAAGGGGGCGGGATTTTTGGGGTTTCAGTTTCATCCCGAATCCATCATGTCGGAAGACGGCGCGAATATCCTTCATCGTGCGTTGATGCTGTTAAGCAATTCCAGAGTTCCTATTACTCATCTCGGATCGGAGTGAATCGAGAGGGCGAAGGGAACAAAAAAAATGACGCAAAAGCGGTGCAAAACGGATAACGGCGGTTCAGGCATTTTTTGTTGTGTCCCCTTCGCTTCTAAACTTATGGCAATAGGAACGAGAACGCTATATAATGCCAACAGCCTTATGAGCTAACCTTTTGCGCCCAAACTGTCGTCATTCCCGCGAAGGCGGGGATCCTGTTAATTTTTGCCACGATAATAAGCCATTCCGGCATTTTTTCGTACGCTCAAACTGGATCCCCCGCCTTCGCAGGGATGACGAGGATGGGTTGGTTTCATCGGGCCGTTGGTATAAAAGGGTTGTCATGTCCGTATTCGATATCTCCATCGTCACCGTTACTCCCTTCCAGCAGAACTGCGCCATCGTCGCTTGTCCGGAAAAAAAGAAGTGCGTCGTTATCGATCCGGGCGGCGACATTGATTTGATTCTGGCCGAAATTAAAAAACGCGACCTCAAGGTCGAAAAAATATGGATTACGCATGGTCATCTTGACCATGGCGGCGCGGCCAAGGCTTTGAAGGCGGCCACGGGCGCGCGCATCGAAGGACCTCATAAGACTGACGAGTTTTGGATTGCGGACATTCCGAAAAACGCCGTGTCCTGCGGCATGAAAAACATGGATAGTTTTGTCCCGGACCGCTGGCTCAACGACGGGGATACCGTCACGCTGTGCGATAAAGTCTGGCAAGTCATTCACTGTCCCGGACATACGCCCGGAAGCGTCGTTTTTTATAGTAAAGACGTCAATATGGCCTTTGTCGGCGACGTGTTATTTTGCAACTCGATCGGCCGCGCCGATCTTCCCGGCAGCGATCCGCAGGAGCTTATCCGCTCCATTACTCAAAAGTTATGGCCCTTGGGCGACGATGTCCTCTTTATCCCCGGCCACGGCACCTCCTCGACCTTCGGCGCGGAGAGAAAAAACAATCCGTTTGTCGCTGATAGAAGGCTTCAAGCGTTTTAATTCCCGCCTTGCCTGTGTAAATCAAATGAGATGCCCGCAAAGATGGGCGTTTCTTTTTTTGCGGGAATTCTTCGAACGGGTATGGACCCCTGCGCTTGCCGGGTCTATAAATAGTGCCCGTTTTTCTTAAGGAGTGCTGTGAATGTCCGTTCCCGTCGCCCAAAGACTTTCAAAAGTCAAGCCGTCGCCAACCCTCGCCATTACGAAGCTTGCGCAGGAATTGAAGGCTCAGGGCAAAGACGTTATTGGCCTTGCGGCAGGCGAACCGGACTTTGACACGCCTGATTTCGTTAAGAAGGCCGCTTGCGACGCCATTGCCGCGGGGCAAACGAAATATACCGCTGTCGACGGGACCCCTGTCCTAAAAAAGGCTATTTGCGACAAGTTTGCGCGCGAGAACGGGCTAACCTATAAACCAAGCCAAGTTTCGGTCGGCACGGGCGGCAAGCAGATTATTTTTAACGCCATTCTCGCGTCGATTAGCCCGGGAGACGAAGTTGTCATCCCTGCCCCTTATTGGGTTTCGTATCCGGACATGGTCAATCTTGCCGAAGGCGTGCCGGTGTTCGTTAAAACCAGCCCCAAAAGCAAGTTTAAGATGACCCCAGACGATCTTGAACGGGCGATCACGCCGAAGACCAAGTGGCTGATCCTTAATTCGCCGGGCAATCCTTCAGGCGCCGCTTATACACGGGCCGAGCTTAAGGCGCTGGCCGAC
Organism: uncultured Rhodospirillaceae bacterium; assembly: GCA_964449155.1. Classification (GTDB taxonomy): domain Bacteria; phylum Pseudomonadota; class Alphaproteobacteria; order UBA9219; family UBA9219; genus CAIXLI01. Next base: position 12,046 of record CAYVBP010000007.1, read on the forward strand.
GTTCTTGTTCGGCATCCGCAAGTGTGGATTTTGTCGGACGATATTTATGAACATCTTGTTTTCGATAATTTCGAGTTTTCGACTATCGCGCAGATCGAACCCAAATTATACGACCGCACATTGACTGTGAACGGCGTGTCGAAGGCTTACAGCATGACGGGATGGCGCATTGGGTATGCCGGTGGCCCCGAAGCTTTGATAAAAAAGATGGCGGAAGTGCAAGGCCATTCAACAAGCAATCCCAGCTCGATCAGCCAAGCTGCGGCTGCCGCCGCCTTGACTGGCAATCAGGACTTTCTGAAAGGCTGGGTTAAGGAGTTTCAGGACCGCCGTGATCTTGTCGTCGAAAAATTGAACGAAATTCCCGGAATCGAATGCTTGAAGCCGGAAGGCGCATTCTATGTCTATCCAAGCTGCGAGGGCCTTATCGGCAGCAAAACGCCCGACGGTAAGACAATCGCAAGCGATGACGATCTTGCAGCCTATCTGCTTCAAAGCGAGGGCGTCGCTATCGTTCCAGGTTCAGGCTTTGGACTTAGTCCCGCGTTTCGGATTTCTTATGCGACCTCGATGGAAACGTTGCGCGAAGCGTGCAAACGCGTCGCGCGCGCCTGCGGCGCGTTGACCGGCATTTCAAGCAGCAAGGCAGCCTGATGGATAAGTTGCCCTCTGCGTCGCTGCCGACACGTTACGGAGACTTTGAACTAAAGATCTTTACCGATGCCGCCGGTATCGAGCATATCGTCATTGTCAAAGGCACGCCCGTTGACGATTGCCTCGTTCGCCTGCATTCGGAATGCGCGACGGGCGATATTTTCGGATCGCTGCGTTGCGATTGTCGCGAACAACTCGAAAAATCTCTGGAAATGATCGGCGAAGCCGGATGCGGCCTTTTGATCTATCTTCGCGGCCACGAGGGACGCGGCATCGGCCTTTCGAATAAAATCCGCGCCTATGCGTTGCAGGAAGGCGGCATGGATACTTACGAAGCGAATGTTCATCTTGGCTTTGCGCCGGATGCGCGCGACTATACGGCCGCAGTCGACATTCTAAAAAGCTTCGGGTTAAAAAAAGTGCGGCTGCTGACGAACAATAAGGACAAAACGTCCGCGCTCGAGAAAAACGGCATCGCCGTCACGGCTCGCGTTCCGTTATGGATGGAAGTCAATCCGCATAACGAAAAATATATCGCTACGAAACGTCGCTGGATGGAGTAAGCAGGTTGGCTGCCCTTGGCATCGCGTCGTCTTCCGCTTTTTTCCTATTGGGAATGGCAAACTGGCGGCCTCCGGCGTCAAGCGCCTTTGCGTATTCATCGACGTCGTGCTCTCTTCCAAGTTTATCGATGTTCCCACCGAAAAAGACGACGTGCATTTTGTCTAAACCGTATTTTGCAGGATTCGAACGGCGTCCCCGGTTGAATGACGAAATGACTCTCTTGCGCATTTTGCCCGAGCTTCCATATACGAACAAAACCTGATTTTCGGCATTTACGTTCAGGGAATCGGCAAAGACCTCTTCCAAAACGTCCAGATCCGCGCTGTCGGAAGATGCGCTGCCAAACCTTTCCTCGTCGATATCGATTCTCCTCGTCTGCGAACCGCTCATTTTCAGCGAGTTGTCGATATCGGACATTAGCTCTTGCGCATCGTAGCCCTCGGGCGTTTGCACAAAGGAAAAGTTCGGCTTTTCTTCTTCTAGGAAAGCGACGAGCTCCAACAATTCCGCGGGTAAAAATTCTCGATTTCGTTCCATCGCAGCCCTCCGTCGTTGTTCTCTTTTTTAGTCTTTATCAGCTTGCTTGTTAACGCAAGAAAATTCGTTTTGCATCGTTGGTTATATAGAGGATCCACGGACAATAACCGCAAGCAGGATGCGCTGTATATACCGAGGGTTTTATTTTGAGCCGGGCGCGGGCGTCATCAGTAAGCTTTTTTGACATGTTGCTTTTGGCAATGGCTTTCTGGGTTCTATGTTTAGGCCAGATGCCTTGAGAATTTCGGAAATCTCATTGTAAATTCTTCTGTCGGCGGAAGACGGCGACTGGGAAAACAGGACGCTTAATTCCCTACCAAGCGAAACCGTGACGCTTCTTATTTCATCGCACCTCCGATTGACGTTTACAAAAACGGCTGTCGACAGATAAGGCAAGCACGTCTCTTTATACGCGGCGCTGATATCTTTCTTATTTCTCTCGAGTTGTTGCTTAAGGCCTATGCCGAAAAATGACAACGTCGTTGTCGCTGGCGTATTGATTACGTTCGGAAACGTAATATTAACAATTTCCAATAGTCTTTCCGCGCGCTTGACGCTTTCGGCATATTTTGCCATTTGCGCGTTTTGTTTCCGTTGATCGGCGCAACATTTTTGAGCGGCCATGATCTTGTCCTCATTAAGTAATCCCGAAAAATACCTGACGACGATTTATTCCTGTAATTACGCAAAAACAAGGAGTTAGCGTGTGTTGTTTACAAAAAAAATTATTTGTCTTTGGCCGCCTATTTGCTTGTAAGAAGCTTTCTCGTTCTGTAACTTTTCTGAAAGTTCCTGTCGGGAGGCGATTATATGAGCTACGATCCGAACAACGTTTTCGCGAAAATCCTGCGCGGAGAGATTCCCTGCACGAAGGTTTACGAAGACGATTATACGCTTGCCTTTAACGATATTGCGCCGCATGCGCCTGTTCACATTCTTGCAATCCCGAAGGGGCCTTACGAAACCTATGGCGCGTTTGTCGCCCGCGCGCGCGACGACGAAATCATCGGCTTTGCGCGCTCGATGTACAAAATTATCGCGCAGGCAGGGCTGCCGGAAGGCGGCTATCGCTTGATTACAAACGCAGGAAGCAACGGCGGCCAAGAAGTGCCTCATTATCACGTTCATATTCTCGGCGGCCGAAATCTTGGACCGTTGCTTGGAACCGGATAAAAAGATTGCCTTTGCGACGTTTCGTCGCGACAGAAAGGCCTGCGGATGGTTGATGCTCCTTTAGACGACGATCTTCCCTTTGAGCCGCGCGAGTCGCCTCTTAGCTATGACGTGGCCGCTTATATTGACTTGCTTACCGAACGCAATCCGAAGACGATTTTTTTTAGAACGGGGTCTGGCCGCTTCTTTCGCGATCTTTTGCTTCACTGGCCCGTCATTGACGAATACGAAGATATCGCGCAGCTTGTTTGCAATAAGATTGTCGATAACGCTTATCCTCTTGTCGCGTCGCTTTTTGCGCAGGCCGTCGATATGTCGATTGTCATTTCGTCAGCCCCCCTTAGGCCGCCTAAGCATATTGATGCGCTTATGACCTATATGCTCTTCGATCCCAAAAATCGCGTCGAGCGCGTGCTTTTCCTTTCCGCAAAACATGCGCTTCCTTCGGTTGACCTTCTTAGCGCGCCTAAAGGCGTTGCGGTTATATGCAAGCCCATAAATGTCAATTATCATACGCTTAAGGACAGCCGTGTTTTTAAGCCGGGCACACACGCTGGAATATTTGAGAAACTTGAACGCATTATTTCGGAAGAGTACGAAAAAACGCCTTTTTCGCGCCCAAGGGATAAGGAAATTCTCAGAATTATGAAGGAAACTGTCTCGGATCTTCCGGCGGCAATGGCGCGTTACGATGCGTCAATAGATATAAATTTTGAGAGAAATCCGGCTATTGAACAAAGGCTTCAGGCAATCATCCCGACATATTCAAGCCTATCGGCCCTTCCGTCGCCGGTTCTTTTGCTTGAACGTCAGTTGATGAGACACGTCACGGACAGAACCCTTTCGCAGGAACTGCGATCACAGTTTCGGCTTATTGCGCAACGCGTTCGCGAAGCGTTTCCTCAAGCCGTTTTTGAGGAAGCGGAAAGGCAGCAGCTCATCCCAGCCGTCACACGTACCGCACGCGGGCCGACGTCTACAGCGCCCCTGCCCGATCAAAAACCAAACTTATGGATATTCCCTTCGCCCGAACCGACGCCGAACCCCTCGGATTTGCTGCCGAGAAAGAAATAAAAAGTCGTTTTATTCGTCGTCCGACATTGAGCGGACAAGCTCGTAGATCTTGCGGCGCTGCTTGGCGTCCTGAATTTTGTAATACGCGCGAATAAGCTCAAGCGTCTCGCGACGACGAAGGATATCGTGGTCGGTTTGCTTGTCTCCTCCCGGCGCATTCTCCAACGGAGCCTGTTCGCCGTCGGCAAAGCCCGGCTGTGATCCCATTGTGATGGAATCAGGTATTTCCTCGAAGAAATACGCGACAGGAACGGAAAGCGTCTTCGCGATCTGATACAGACGGCTCGATCCCATGCGATTGATTCCGCGCTCATACTTCTGTATTTGCTGGAAGGTCAATCCCAAGCACTTACCAAGCTGTTCCTGACTAAGGCCTACAAGGTTCCTGCGCATCCTTAAACGCGAGCCGACATGGATATCGACGGGATCCGGATGTTCTGAACGAAGCGGAGCCTTTTTACTCTTCTTTTTATCTATCATCTGACAAATATCCCTGTAGGAAAAAATACCCCAACGATTGTTTGAGTTGCATTTCTCCGATTTGTAGCGAATGCGAGTAGAGTATTTTATAAGTTTATGCAAGAAAAGATATTCTACTACGTTTCATTTTCATATTATTATACGATTTCTAGTTGAAATGCTTATGGCTTTTTTACTTTCGCAAAAAGTGTGAATAATATTACAAGTGCAACCAACACGGGTATTTCCCCCGTTTTCTTGTATGCTGTTGGCCCCAGCGATTCTGGCAGCGCGCTATCGATTATGCCTTCTTTTCCAAGGCCTAGCTTTTTGATGATTCGGCCTAGGGGATCGACGATTCCGGAAATGCCCGTGTTCGCGACTCGCACGAGAGGAAGCCCCTCCTCAATCGCTCGGACGCGCGCGATGGCAAAATGTTGGTATGGACCTGTCGTGCGCCCGTACCATCCGTCATTCGTCACGTTGGCCAGAAAGCCCGGTCGTTCTTCAGGATCGACGACCTTTCCGGGAAAAATGACTTCGTAGCAAATGAGCGGGCTGAATTTTGGAAGGCCCAAAACGTTCAGGCTGCGAGGCCCCGGACCTGACGAAAAATCGGCTTCGCTCGCCGCGATTGCGCGCCATGGGATAATGCTTCTTAACGGCATAAACTCTCCGAACGGAACGAGATGCGCTTTGTCGTATCCCGCAACCAGACGACCCATGCCGTCTACTGCGACCAGCGAGTTGAAAAACTGCATGCGGCCTTCCGCATCGACGCTGCGGCGGATGACGCCCGTCATGACGGCCCCGGCAGACGGAATGCGCACTGCTATTTCCTGCCGATGAAAAGAATCTTCGCTTAAGTAAAAAGGCGACGCTGTTTCGGGCCAAAATACATGCGTTATCGGTTCTTCTCCTTTTGTTTCGGTCAGCTCTATCAGTTTTTCAAAGTGCCTTTCGCGCTCGTCGCGCTTCCATTTGTCGGCTTGCTCGATGTTCGGCTGAACGAGCCTTATACGCACATCGGGTACTGTATTGACGGTTGTTGTTTGCAAACGATAAACGCCCCACAACCCAGAAAAAGCAAAAACAAGGATGTTGGCTGCTATCGCCGGGCGCACAAACCTTGACGAAGCGCCCCATGCGGCAGGCAGACAGGCCACAATGACTGTCGCAAGGGTTAGTCCGTAGATGCCGACGACGCTTGTCACTTGCAAAACCGGAAGAACGTCAGACCACGTATATCCCAATAAAATCCAAGGAAATCCCGTTAGCAGATGCCCACGCGCGTATTCGGCGGCAAAAAACAATAGACCGAAGACGATGGCTCCACGGATGCCCATAAGTCCGATTTTCCGCGCGATGACCGCTGCGATTCCGTAGTAGAGGGCAAGATATGCGGGCAACCCCGCTACTGAAAACGGAATGGCCCACCAGAATTGCCCGATATCGACGAACATCGCCGCAGCAATCCAGTAAAGCCCAAAGACGAAAAACCCGAATGCAAATGCCCATCCGCACCAAAAGGCCTGCATGCCGCTTTGGGTCCCGCGCAACAGGAGAATCTGCGCAGGAAGGCATATCCACAATAACGGAAAAAGGTTAAACGGCGGCATCGCGACGGCCATAAGCCCGCCTGATAAAAATGACGCAAGCAAGCGCGCGCGGCCCGAAAGCTGCGGTAGACGGGACCAGACGAAAGAAAGCGATGCGATGGACAGACTCATGGCGCACACATATGAAACGAATGCTGCCGGAAGAGCAATAACAATCCAGCTAGAGCTATACCGACAAGCCTTTCATAAGGCGATTGGAACTACCTGCCGCCTAACGCTTGGATTAGGGTATCGAGCTGCTTTTTAATCCGCGCGGGCAAGCGGTTGCCAAAACGGGTTAGGTGCTTTTCAAGTCCGTCGATCTCGGCCTTGCGGTCGGCGATCTTGGGATCGAGCAGTTCCTTCAAAGCGTCCGGAGCCACGTTCATGCCGCTTAAATCGAGGTCCGATGCCTTCGGCAGATACCCGACCGACGTTTTTTCAGCCTCTACCTTGCCACTGACTCTCTCACAGATCCACTTCAGGACGCGGCTGTTGTCGCCATATCCCGGCCACAGGAATTTACCTTCGGGGCTTTTCCTGAACCAGTTGACGTAGAAAATCTTCGGCGCTTTGCTTCCCAGCTTATCGCCCATGTCGAGCCAATACTGGAAATAATCGCCCATGTTGTAACCGCAGAACGGAGTCATCGCCATCGGATCATAACGCAAATTGCCGACCGCGCCGATGTTCGCCGCCGTCGTCTCGGACGCCAACGTCGCGCCCATGAACACGCCATGATCCCAATCCAGCGCTTGCGTCACGAGCGGCGCTATCCGCGCGCGGCGACCGCCGAACAGGATGGCGTCAATGGGCACGCCTTCCGGTTTTTCCCAATCTTTGCAAATGACGGGGCACTGGGCCGCAGGCGCGGTAAAGCGCGCGTTCGGATGCGCCGCTGGAGTCGCGCTTTCCGGCGTCCAGTCGTTGCCGCGCCAATCGATAGCATGCGCGGGCTTCGGTCCGTCCATTCCTTCCCACCAAACGTCGCCATCGTCCGTCAACGCGCAGTTCGTGAAAATAATGTTTTTCTCAATCGTGTTCATCGCGTTCGGGTTCGTCGCACGCGACGTTCCCGGCGCGACGCCGAAGAAACCGTTTTCGGGATTGATGGCGTAAAGCCTGCCGTCTTTGCCCTGTTTCATCCACGCGATATCGTCGCCCAAACATTCGGCCTTCCAGCCGGGGATTGTCGGCGTAATCATCGCAAGGTTTGTCTTTCCGCACGCGGACGGAAACGCGCCTGCGATGTGGTACTGCTTGCCGTTTGGATCGGTCAAACGGAGGATCAGCATGTGCTCAGCCATCCAGCCTTCGCGACGAGCCATTGTCGAGGCGATACGAAGCGCCAAGCACTTCTTGCCCAAAAGCGCGTTGCCGCCGTATCCCGATCCGTACGACCATATTAGATTTTCTTCGGGAAAGTGGCTGATGTATTTTTTCTCAATCGGCGCGCACGGCCATTTGTCCGTTCCACCGCCAACGCCAACCGAATGCATACACGGCACAAACGCGCCATCCGTTCCTAAACTGTCGAGAACTTCCGTGCCAACGCGCGCCATCACATGCATATTGACAACAACATAGGGGCTGTCTGTAATCTCGACACCGATCTTGGCTAAAGGCGATTCCAGAGGGCACATCGAGAACGGGATGACGTACATCGTCCTTCCCTTCATGCAGCCCTTGAAAAGATCCGTCATGGTTTTCTTTAGCGTCGCGGGATCTTCCCAGTTGTTCGTCGGCCCTGCATCGTCCTTTGCTGCGGAGCTGATGAACGTGCGATTTTCAACGCGCGCGACGTCGCTGGGGTCCGAGCGAAACAAAAAGCTTCCCGGCCGCTTGGGTATTGGAATGGCGGCTCCAGATTTCTCGGCGCCTTTTAGCAAAGTATCGTATTCGGCCTTGCTCCCGTCGCAACAATAAACGGCATCCGGTTGACATAGCTCAGTCATTTCACGCACAAGCTTATCGAGAGCGGCATTCTTGAAACTTATCGTCATCGCACCTTCCTGAGTTGAAGATTCACTGTGGACTGCGCACGAGAAAGCAAAGTCCTGTAGCGAAAAGGGAGGGGAATTTAGCTCCAATAGATCGTTCTGTCCATAACCAAGAATTTTTCGAATAAATGTGCGTTTGTTTTAGGAATTTTCTTTCGCAAGGGCGGTGGGCGAAGTGAAACGAAAGAGGCTGATGCCAACGGCCTATAAACTAATTCGGGGGGAAGCGGCTTTTGGAGGATTCAGTTTTTTCTGGGATTCCAACTGGATCCTCGCCTTCGCGGGATGACGTCTGATTATTATTTGGAACTGCTATATAGGGTCGGAAAAACTCACAATTTCTTTGGTTTTTATGTTATAAACAGGCGTCGGTTTCCGACTATGGCGATAAACGCCTTGTGGAATAGACGCTGCGGACCCGGGGGCGGTACCCGGCGCCTCCACCTTAGCTCGAATGCCGTTCGGGCTATGGCGGGGGCGAAACAGGATCGACGCGCGTGATAAAGACATGGTTTTTGCCCGGCATGATACCGCCGTTATCGGGTCACTTTAATAAATGCCAACGACAACGTTGACATGAGCGCAGTTCGTCTGGCCGCCTAATTCCGCCTAGCGGAACCAGGTAGTTAGATACTCACTCGCGGTCCGGGGGGAACCGGGCAACAGAATCCCCCCACTTTTATCAACAACACCCTTTATTTCCGGCTGTGCGCCCGCTACTATCGAGGGCGCAGGACCGTTGAGTGAGTACCGTCAGTCTTTCCCCTTTTTCAGGAGATAAACATGACCGCTCCCACGACTCAAGAAGACGCTGCCCCTTCCGTAGACAATCTTTGGACCGTTTGTAAAAAATATCTTCACCCTACCATGCTGGAAAGCGCAGGAACGGGACTATTTGCGTCTGTCGGCGCAGGAATATTGTCAATATCGGACGACGATATACGGCTTAAGGTCTTGGGATGCGCGCTCATCGCCGCTTCGATTGTCCCTTTTTCTAACTGGGTATCGGCATCGTACGATAAAGCGACCTATAGCCTGACCGGCCCAAAAATGAAGGAAATCTGGGATGACTGCAAAATCTACGTTACATCGGGCGGAATTGTCGGACCTGCCGCGTCCACAGGACTTGGAGTCGCTACCTTTTTTACACACTCTCCGGTTCTGGGTGCCGCAACGATTCTGTCCTCGCTTGCGACTCTGGGCTTGTACAAAAAGCTGAAGAATACGCTTTCGTCCTATAGTTCGATGGGAGAACCGCTTTCCCCGTCGCCACTCAAGAAACCGTCACTTTGCGCCCAAGAACTGCTTGGCCAGTTTTAGGCCTTGGCCTTGATAACTGGAGCCTCCGGTTTCGCCGTAAAGCTTATCGGGCGCCGCCGCCATGCGGTCGTAGCGCAACCAGCCGACTAACTGGCCGTGTTCGAGCAAAAAAGGCACCTCGCGCGAGCGAACTTCAAGAACGCCCTTGCTGCGCCCGATCTTTCCCGTCGCGGGGTCCCATCCAAACCCGGGATCGAAAAATCCGGCGTAATGCACGCGGAATTCCCCTGCCCGCGTGTCGTACGGAAGCATCTCGGCGGCGTAATCCGGGGGAACGCCCAAGTATTCTTCCGTCATTAAAATATAAAAACTGTCAGGCTCTAATACCAAGGATGGTTTTTTGTGAAAGCGGATCGGCTCCCAATAATCCAAGGGATCGTAATCGCGCCGAGAGAGATCGACGCGGCTGGCACCCGCCTTCGACCGCCAGCCGATTAGGTTCCCCTCTTCACCTGTGCCTTTTAAATCGACGTGAAACGGAAGCATCCATCTGTTTGCGCTGATCTTCGCTTTTTTGCCGTCTTCGGCCACATCTTTCGATGAACGGAAAAGGTCGAATGTGTCCTTTCGGCCTTGCGCGTCGTCTTTGAGGACTATTTGCTCTTCTTGCAAAAGGCGTTTCCATTCGTCGTCGGATTTTGCTTTCGGCGTCTCGCCGCGCGCGCGCTGGAAACGAAGCTGGTTCAAACGAACGCCCTCTTTCACAACGATTCCAAAACTGCGCGGCGCGACCTCGATATAGAGCGGGCCGTTGTAGCAATCGGACACTTCGTCGAACTTGGTCGCGCGATCGACAATCAGGCGCGTGAGAATATCGAGCCTTCCGGTCGAGCTTTTCGGATTGGCATAGGCCGTGTACTCGCTTCTGAGCTTGATGGATTCCATCAGCGGGATAACATAGACCTGCCCTTTTTCTAACAGAACGCCCTTGCCGTTACCGTTCGAAAGGGAAATTTTGTAATCTTCGTAATGCTCGTCCAACTGTTTCATTTTCTGAAACACGGTCATGCCCTCGCCGGGCAAGAAGCTGGATGTCACCGGATATGCGTATTTGCCAAGCCGCAAGTCGAGGCTGGCGGGCTGGACCTGATCGTCTTGGATATCGGACGTCGCCGAAATTTCGCCCGTGCGCACCATGTCGCGGATTGTCTGACAGGGCAAAATCCCGGTTCCGCGCGCGGGGCTGTCATCCGTTAGAAACTCAAGTATCGGAGCTGTCTGGGACATTCGAATTCCGTCATATCAATAAAGAATACCGTCATTTATCTAAGCAAATTTTCCCGTCAAGTCACGCGTTTTGCCAAAATCCGTGACATCTAAACCTGTATCGAGTAATAAAAATCCTCTCGCCTTTTTTGCGAAAGGCTGTGAAATAGACTGTATTAACGCTTTGAAAGACCCAAAAATGCACAAAATTCTCCTTACTCCCGGCGACGGGATCGGACCCGAAATCGTCGATGAGGCCGTCAAGGTCATGAAGGCTTTGAATGCCGAATGCCCTGTCGAATTCGACAGCGCCGATTTAGGCGGAATTGCCATCGACAATGCCGGAAACCCCTTCCCCGAAAATACAAAAAACAAAGCCTTGGCGGCCGATGCCGTTTTGCTGGGTGCCGTTGGCGGCCCCAAATGGGACAACTTGTCCATGAAAGAACGCCCCGAAGCGGGTCTTTTGGGAATCCGTAAGGCTTTAGGGCTTTATGCGAATCTTCGCCCCACAGATATGTGGGAGCCTTTGGCCGGATTTTCTCCGCTTAAGGCGGAAAACATTAAGGGCGTTTCTCTTGTCATCGTCCGCGAACTGACGGGCGACGTTTATTTTGGAACGCCGCGCGGCATTTCCGGAGAAAAAGGAAATCGCGAAGGCGTTAATACCATGCGCTATCACGAATCCGAAATCGCGCGAATCGCGCACATGGCCTTTAAATTGGCGCGGCAGCGCCGGAAGAAGCTTTGCTCTATCGACAAGGCAAACGTCCTTGAGGCGATGGGCTTGTGGCGCACGGTTGTGACGGAAATCGGCAAGGAATATTCCGACGTCGAGCTGTCCCATATGTACGTCGATAACGCCTCGATCCAGCTTATCCGCCGCGCCAGCGATTTTGACGTTGTTTTGACGCCTAATATGTTTGGCGACATTTTGTCCGACGAGGCCTCGGCTTTGTCCGGAACGCTGGGGCTTTCGCCTTCGGCGTCGCTTGGCGGCAAAAATGCGCTTTACGAGCCGATCCACGGCAGCGCGCCCGATATTGCGGGCAAGGGCATTGCAAACCCTATCGGAACGATCCTGAGCGTCGCGATGATGTACGAGCTTTCGTTTAACGCCCCCGCTTTGGGCCAACGCGTTCGCAAGGCCGTCGCCCGCGTCCTTGATGAAGGTTACCGCACGGCAGACATTTACGCCCCCGGAAAAACCAAGGTCGGTACAAAGGAAATTGGGGATAAGATCGTTAGCTATTTGTAAAAGTTATATTTTTCAAAAAACGGGCCTATCTTTAAACAAGGATGGGCCCGTTTTTGCGCATGAAGCAAATGCATGGCCTTAGTATTTACTTAAGGATTTTGAGTTCACTCTTACATCCTCGTTTGATGCAGATTGTTTTGTAGTCCGTTTCAATAATCGCACATTCCCCCATACCTCTGAGAGGCTAATGCATTTTGGGCCGCACAATTTATGCAACCAAAAACGCGTAAGGCGTACGAGAGCATTTTTTGCGCCCGTTTTGCTTTTGCTTATCGCTTCCGCCTCGGCATCGTCATCCCGCGCCGCAAACTGGACGGGGGCGACAGACACTGACTGGTTTACAACCACAAATTGGAATCCTGCCTCGCTTCCGACAACGACGACGGACGTAACGATTGGAACGGGTCCTGTTTCGATATCGACGGCAGGCGCGTTGTCGAAAAGCGTCACGATAGGCACGACGGCATCGGCCAATGTCATCTCAATGACCATATCGAACGGAGGAACCCTGACGTCTTCCAACAAAGGCTACATCGGAAACGCTGCCAACTCGACGGGTGAAGTTACAGTTACAAACGAAGGCTCTTTATGGTCTTTGACAAGCCACTTATACGTCGGAAACAGCGGAACCGGAACGCTGACAATTTCGGACGGCGCCGACGTAGCCAGTAATCGAGGATATTTAGGGAATATCTTTGGGAGCACTGGCACAGCGATGGTAACAGGAACAGGGTCAACGTGGACAACAAGTTCTAACATGTTTGTCGGATTAGGCGGCGAAGGACACCTAACTATAACAGACGGAGCTTCGATATTCGTGGCCATTGGAACTACCGCCGACACATCGATGCTCGTGGGCTATAGCGATAATAGCGAAGGATCGTTAACAATATCGAACGGGGGGGCAGCCTCCGGCTATAAGGGACACCTCGGTTTTGATTCAGGATCGTCGGGAACTGCAACTGTGACAGGGGAAGGGTCAACGTGGACCTTATCCAATACCTTATATGTTGGGTATCATGGCAATGGTGTGATGACGATTGAGAATAGTGGTGTCGTATCAAGCACGTACGTTTGCATAGGCTGTTTTTCAGATTCATCGGGAAGCATAAATGTTATAGGACCTAACTCGACATTAACAGCGAATAAAGATGTAATGGTTGGTTATAATTATAACGACTCGGCGATGTTGACAGTATCGGATGGAGGCACCGTTTTTAGTGAACATGGAATAATCGGGTATATCACAAACTCTACCGGCACGGCAGCAATCACAGGGGAAGAATCAACTTGGACAATGAGCAATAATCTTTTGGTTGGGGAAATAGGCCAAGGATCAGTGACCATTTCAGGTGGCGCAAAAGTGTATGTTGTTGATGGCACCACCAGAACGGATTTTTCGAATAATGTGATTAATCATACTATACTTGGGGGCAGTTCAACAGGAATCGGAGAGCTTCTTATTACCGGAACGGGCTCCCTGCTCGAAATGGATCGGAGCGTTCTGGCAGGCTACACTGGCGTTGGAACCTTAACCGTATCCGACGGTGCGGGGGTTATCTGTCACAACATACCTTACGACGACAATTTTCTTCCCCCCGACAGCATTATCGGCAGCGACGCAACCGCCATAGGCACGGTGACCGTGACCGGGGCGAACTCTTCGTTTACTAACGACAGAGGTCTTATAATCGGAAGCAGCGGCAATGGCACGCTGACGGTTGCGAATGGGGGATTGGTATCGACGGGCAACGGATATGGGACAAGCATTGCTGTAGAGACCGGCTCGGTTGGAACGCTGAATATTGGCGCGGCGTCGGGGAGCGCGGCTGCGGCAGCGGGGACGCTTAGTTCGGATGCCGTCGCTTTCGGCGCGGGGACGGGGACGATTGTTTTTAATTATACGGGTTCGAATTATACTTTTGCGCCTGCGATCTCTGGGTCCGGTTCTATTCTTTTGCTTTCGGGCGTTACGTCGTTTACGGGCGACCTCAGCGCTTATACGGGATCGCTGTCGACCGCGAACGGCGCGCAGTTCTCCCTGCCCTCTTCCTATGGCGGCTCGTTGACTATCGGCGATGGCACAACCTACAGCGTCAACGGGTCTATCGGCGGAACCGTTGTGGTCGGCTCAGGCGGCACGCTCAAGGGCAACGGCACTATCGGCGGCGCGACTTTGCAATCCGGCAGCGTTTTTGCGCCCGGCAATTCCATTGGCACCATCTTTGTCTCGGGCGACGTCAGCTTCGCGTCAGGCTCTACTTACGAAGTCGAGATGGATTCCTCTGGCGCTTCCGACCTTATCGCCGCAACCGGAACGGCCACTATTTCCGGCGGCGACGTCATCGTTACGGGCAGCTATCGCGCCAATTTCGCCTATACCTTTTTAACCGCAGATGGCGGATTGACCGGCTCCTTCGATTCTGTCGCGATAGGAACACTGTCGCCTACGCCCGTCTATGCCACGCCTTCTCTCTCCTATTCGTCAACTTCGGCCTATGTCACGTTTTTGCGCAACGGCACATCTTATCTCCCCGCTGCGCTGACGCCTAATCAACGCGAAGTCGCCCGATCCCTCGACTCCCTGACAACAGCCAACGAGGCTAACGACGTTATCGCGGCGCAAGCGACAGTGGCAACGGCACCCGCCGCCTTCCGCGCGCTGACGGGCGAGATTCACTCGGACATCAGATATGCCGTCGCCGAGTATGACGATCAAACGTTCGATCTTCTGTCGTCCCAGATGCGCGGCAAGAAGGCCGACAAGGTTTTATGGCTTCGCCCCTATACCCGTTATGAGAAAACGCGCGGCGATAACGCCAATACTTTTGATTTCTCAAGCCAAACGGAAGGCGTCGCTTTTGGCGGCGACAGTCTTTTGGACGGCAGCGACGCTTGGCGTCTGGGCGTCGCCTTCGCTTTCGGTCAGACGACTTACGATCTGGCGACGGCCCCGGGAAACTCGGTCAAGGGCAAAACGCGGCATTACTCGATGGCAGGATATGGCCGCTATCAGAAAGAGGGCTTTGGCTTGAAGCTAGGCACGGCTTTCGGCTTTCATTCGATTGACACCGACCGAAGGATATCGTTCCTGAGCTATAATGCGCTTCAACTGGGCGGATATGACGCGCAAACCATCTCGGGCTTCGGCGAGGCTTCCTATGCGCTTGGGAAAGAACGGCTCCTTCAGGTCGAGCCTTTTGCAAATATGAAATACACCTATCTGCACGCGTCGAGCTTTGCGGAACGAGGCGATGGCGGCGCGCTTCGGGCTTCGGCGGATAACGCGCTTCTCGGAAGTACGGAAGTCGGTTTTCGCGCCGAACACAAATTCTCGCTGTCGGACATCGCGCCAATCATGGATCAGGCTTTTGTCACTCTTAAAACCCAGATCGACTGGAAACACCGCATCGGCAATGCGACGCCGACAGGGACTTATCGTTTTGCGAATGCTTTGCCATTCGAAACAACCGGGGCCATAAGGCCTCGGGATACGTTCGAGATGGCCTACACCATCGACGTTCTTCTGACCCCGGAGCTTCACTTCGGCTTTATGTACGCCGACTCCCGTGCCGCCGAAGCCTTCGCTCATACTTTTATGGGCAGTTTGGCTTATAATTTTTAGGACTATCAGGCCGTTAGGGATTGTTTAACATATAGACGCATACCTTGAATGTAACGTAATGCCGATTCCCGATTACGAAACTTTTTGGGGCGCGATGTTTCAAAATGCGTTCTAAGTTGTTCTTGTCCGATTGCAAAAAAGCCGCTCAGAAACGAATGGTTTTGGGCACGGCGGCTTGCGCGTTGGCGCTTTTTGCCTCGCCTACATCCGCCAGCGCCGCAGAATGGACCGGCGCGACAAACACTGACTGGTTCGTCTCAGGCAATTGGAATCCGGCGTCCGTTCCGACTAGTTCGACTGAAATATATATTGCGATAGGCTCCTCGGTTATCAGCTCTTCGGGGGCGGAATCGGCTACATTGTACCTTGGCTATCCCTCCGAAAATCCGGCAACGCTGGCAATATCCGGTGCAGGAACGCTGTCGTCTGCTTATCTTTCTATTGGCAATGGCACAAATGCTGCGGGCGAGCTTACCGTCTCAGGCGGCGGCACGCTGACGAGTTGGAGCGGATACATCGGCACGGATGCCACAAGCACGGGAACCGTTACTGTTACAGGTTCCGGATCGACTTGGACAACGACAACCACCGAGCTTGTCGTCGGCAACGAGGGGATCGGCACTCTGATGATTTCCGACGGAGGTTCCGTTACTTCCGGCTCTTATTTAAGCGTTTCGGCAACCGCGACGGGCGAAGGCTCGGTCACGGTTACGGGAACCGATTCGTCGCTGACGGTTTTGGACTGGATGGAAGTGGGAGACAACGCCTTTGGAACGATTACTGTATCGAATGGCGCGGAGCTTACGGTTCAAGATTGGTTTGGAGTCGGAAATACGGCGACGGCAACCGTCTCAAGCGGCGCGCATGTATCGACGGTTCAGACAGCTATTGGCTTCGGCAATACCGCTCCGAGCGCTATCGGCTCGGCTTCAATTTCGGGCTCGGGAACGACTTGGAATGCGACAGAGGGTTTCACGGTCGGCGAGACAGGGCAAGGCACCGTTGTCGTATCGGACGGCGCGACGGTCACGAGCGGCTATCTTGGCGTCGGTTACAATAGCGGCTCCTCGGGCGATCTGACGATTGCGGGAACCGGAACCGGATGGACGGTAAGCAGCGGATATTCGGCGCTCATCGGTGGCAATGGCACTGGAAATTTGGCCGTATCAGACGGCGCAACGCTGACGGTTCAGGATTGGTTTGGCGTCGCCGATGGAGCGAACGGTAGCGTAACGGTCTCGGGCGGCGCTCACATATCGACGATCGGGGCAGCCGTCGGCTATGGCTATGCGTCACCGAGCGCCATCGGCACCGCCACAATCTCCGGCACAGAAACGGTTTGGGAAACAACGAACAGCTTTATCGTCGGCGAAAGCGGGAATGGAACGGTAACCGTGTCCGACGGCGCGACAGCCTCCAGCGGCTATCTTGGCGTCGGCTATTATAGCGGCTCTTCGGGTTATCTGACAATTACAGGTTCGGAAAGCACATGGACCGTGAACTCTGGGACAGCGACGATCGGTTATGAAGGAACAGGCACTGTAACGATATCGGACGGCGGCGTTCTTTCTTCAACTGACGGATTTCTTGCCGGAATCGAAAATAGCTCCGGAACAGCAATAATCTCGGGCGCAGGATCCACATGGAATGTCGCAGACCTCTTAAGCGTCGGCGACGGCGGCGCTGGCTCAATCGCCGTAACCAATGGGGGCGCGGTAATGGCCGATCATTTTGCCCTTGGGTATAACGCAACGGGTATCGGCACTGCCATCCTATCGGGAACAGGAAGCATTTTGACAGCGCTGGAAACAACGGCCATCGGATACTCGGGGCAAGGATCTTTGACTATATCCGACGGCGGGACAATGATCGGTCGAGAGACGTCTCTGGGCGCAGGCCTCGACAGCGTTGCAACCGCAGAGGTAACCGATTCCGGATCTTTATGGACCCTTAATGGCAACTTGTCCGTCGCGGCCTATGGAACGGGAACTTTGACTGTCAGAAACGGCGGCACAGTTACGGTTAACAGCGGCTATTCAGTCACAATTGCAGAGCAATCGGGCGCGACCGGAACTATTAATATCGGCGCGGCTCTGGGCAGCGCAGCGGCGGTTCCCGGTACGCTTAGCGCGGAAAATATCGTTTTTGGGGATGGCTCGGGCGTTATCGTTTTCAATCATACCAGCGCCAACTATATCGTCGAGTCCGCGATTACCGGTTCAGGCAACATCTTGGTTCTTTCCGGTACGACCTCCTTCGAAGGCGACCTTAGCGCTTATACAGGATCGCTGACTCTTGAAAACGGCGCACAAGTCGAATTGCCGTCTGTTTATGGAGGTTCGCTGGCTATTAACAGCGACAGCACTTATAGCGCAAACGGCACCATTGTCGGCAGTGTCACAGTCGCCTCGGGCGGCACGCTTAAGGGCAGCGGTACTATCGGCGGCGCGACAATACAATCCGGCGGCACGGTGGCACCCGGTAATTCCATCGGGACGCTGCATGTTTCGGGCGACGTCTCATTCGCATCCGGTTCTATCTATGAGGTCGAAACGGACTCGACCGGCGCCAGCGATCTGATCGCCGCAACGGGCGCGGCAACGCTTTCCGGCGGCAATGTCGTCGTTATCGGAAGCTATATTATCAATACGCCCTATACTATTCTTACGGCTGACGGCGGCGTTACGGGCACATTCGATTCCATTGCTTTCGGTTCGGCAGCTTTTGTGCCCGTCTTTGTTTCCCCGACACTTTCGTACAATTCGACGTCCATCGACGTTACGATGGCGCGCAACAGCGTGGCCTATGCTTCCGCCGCGACGACCCAGAACCAAAGGCAAGTCGCCGGATCGCTCGACTCTCTTACAACGCAAAATGCCGTCAATAACACCATCGCCTCGTTTGCAAACTTTGAAACAGCCGCTACTGCGTTCCGGCGATTGACCGGCGAACTTCATACGGATGTTAAAAACGCATTGATCGAATACGACGATCAAACGGTCGATCTTTTGACCGCTCTGATGCGCGGCAAGAAAGCGGATAGCGTTTTGTGGCTTCGCCCATACGCCAGACACGGAAAAACTTATGGCGATGGTCTTAACGCTTTCGACTTTAAGGACCACACGGAAGGAACGATGTTTGGCGGCGATAAAATACTCGGTTCGTCAAATCGCTGGCGGGGGGGCGTCGCTTTCGGCATCGGACATAGCACTTATCGGCTCGCGTCGGACCCCGGTAACTCGGCCGAGGGAAAAGCCATTCATTATACCGTGGCCGGGTATAGCAGTTACAAAAAAAAGAAACTCACTTTGAAGACGGGCGTTGTGCTTGGCCAACATACTGTCGATACGGACAGAAGCGTGTCGTTCCTTTCTTATGACGCCCGTCAAAACGCAAGTTACAGCGCACAAACGATTAGCGGGTTTGGCGAGGCCTCGTATTCTTTTCCCGCGCAGGGCTATTTGACGCTCGAACCCTATGGCAACGTCAGATACACATTCATGCATGCTTCGAATTTCTCGGAAAATGGCGGAGACGGAGCTCTTTCGTCTTCGGCCGAGAATTCGTTTTTGGGAAATACGACGCTGGGGGTCCGAGCGGAAAAGACGTTCTCGCTTTCGAAAATCGCGCCGATTATGGATCAGGCCTTTGTGACGTTAAAATCCCAAATCGATTGGAAACACAGAATTGGAAGCCCGGATCCGTCAGGCACCTTCGCTTTCGCAGGCGCATCGTCTTTTGAAACGATTGGGGCTAGAAGACCTTCGGATGTTTTCGAGATGACCTTTACTGTCGATCTTCTTTTGACCAACAATTTTCATTTTGGAATTTCTTATTACGATTCGCGCGCAGCTGAAGCGATTTCACAGGCGGTCATCGGTAATTTGATTTGGAGATTTTAATTCAGATTAGCGGATTTGGTTAACTGGATGTTTTCGTTAAAATGCACAAGTTATCCACAGGCTTGTTGTTTTTTTATTGCCCCTCTGGATAATTTGGACAATCATTGCGCACCAGAAACAATGGCGCGAGTCTCATGGCACAGATTTCCACACGAGCAAACGAAATAGCAGAAGGCGCACTCTTCCGGCGCGTGCTGTCGGGATCGCTGTCGGAAATCGCTGAGGTTCAGGAAATAGGCCGCGACCGGATGGGCATTACGCATGTCCGTTTTACCGCGCATCTCTTGCGCGGTAGCTATGCGGCCGCTAATCCCGAACAACGCACGCTTGCGCTGGAAAGTTTTTGCTTAAGGTATAAGGAACGCCTTCGTTTTAGCGAAAGACAAGCGTAAACGTCTTTTTAGCCTTGCAAAATCTTTTCGATTGATGCGGTTACTTGCGGCATGTTGGCCATTCCGTCGATGGAAATCAGCGTTCCTTTGGCTTTGTAATACGGCAAAATCGGGGCTGTCTGCTCGTTAAAGGCCTTTAAACGCGTTTTCATCGTCTCGGCGTTGTCGTCGGCGCGGCGAGAGAACTCCGCGCTGCCGCACGCATCGCATACACCTGCTTTTTTCGGCTGCTTGAATTTGTCGTGATAGCCTTCGCCGCACTTGGCGCAAGTGAAGCGGCCCGATACGCGTTCGATCAATGCCTCTTCGTCGACTTTCAGTTCGATGATTTTGTCAAGATTCTTGCCCTGCTCTATCAGCATTTTGTCCAAGGCTTCGGCCTGCGGCACCGTGCGCGGAAAACCGTCAAGAATAAATCCCTTGGCGCAATCCGGTTGGGCGATCCGCTCTTTTATCAATGCGACCATCAGGGAATCGGGAACCAGCTTGCCCGCTTCCATGATGCTCTTGGCTTCAAGGCCCAACGGCATTCCCGCCTTGACGGCGGCGCGCAGCATGTCGCCGGTTGAGAGTTGAACCATGCCAAATTTTTCTTCAAGAATCTTTGCCTGCGTTCCCTTTCCGGCACCGGGCGCGCCGATAAGAATGATGTTCATGTTCTATCTCCCACGAAGCTTCGATTTCTTGATGAGGCCTTCGTATTGATGCGCGATTAGGTGAGACTGTATGCGCGACAGCGTATCGATGGTGACGCTCACGACGATCAAAATCGATGTGCCGCCAAGATAGAACGGAATGGCGCCCTTGCTCATCAGAAACTCGGGCAATAGGCATATTGCGGTCAGATAGGCCGCGCCTAGCACCGTCAACCGCGTCAGCACAAAGTCGAAATAATCGGCCGTATTCTTTCCCGGACGAATGCCGGGGACGAACCCGCCATATTTCTTGAGATTGTCCGCCGTCTCGACGGGATTGAAAACAACCGCCGTGTAGAAAAACGAGAAAAAGACGATCAATGCCGCATACAAAAACATGAACAGCGGTTTTCCGTGCCCAAGAAGAGTAATAATGTCGGCCAATACGCCGCCTTTTTCCTGAACGCTTGAGAAGCTTGCGAGCGTCAGGGGGAAAAGCAAAAGCGAGCTTGCAAAAATCGGCGGAATGACGCCTGACGTATTGATCTTAAGCGGCAGATGCGATGCCTCGCCGCCGAACATCTTGTTGCCCACCTGACGCTTCGGATACTGGATCAGAATACGGCGCTGCGCGCGTTCGCATGCGACGCAAACGGCAAGAATTGCGAAAACAAGAACCAAAATGACCATAATCATCCACGTGGACAAGGCTCCTGTGCGGCCCATCTCTAGCGTCTGCCCGATGGCCTGCGGCAGGCCTGCGACAATGCCTGCGTAAATGATTATCGAAACGCCATTTCCGATACCGCGGGCCGTAATCTGCTCGCCCAGCCACATCAGGAAAATCGTGCCGCCCGTCAGGGTAATGGCGGTGCTTAGGCGGAAGAAGCCGCTTGAAATAATCACGGCCGAGCCTTGCGAGCCCATCATGTTTTCAAGTCCTACCGCCAGCGCATAAGACTGCACTGCCGCGAACAATACCGTCAGGTAGCGGGAATACTGGTTCATTTTGACGTGTCCCGCGTGTCCTTCTTTCTTCAGCGCTTCGATTGCGGGAACGATGGCTGCCAACAGCTGAACGATGATCGACGCCGTGATGTACGGCATGACGCCGAGCGCAAAAATCGTCATACGCTGCAAGGCACCGCCTGAAAACATGTTGAACAAGTCCATGATTCCGCCGCTGTGCTTGCGGAAAATTTCGCCAAGCATGGCAGGATCGATGCCCGGAATGGGGATATAGGTCCCGACGCGATATACGATCAAAGCCAAAACGGTAAACCAGATACGGCTTTTAAGCTCAGCGGCCTTCGAAAAAGCCGAAAGACTCATATTGGCGGCAAGGGATTCAGCAGCTGACGGCATTTGATATTCTGAGGTTGGGGTTAAAGTAGATTCTGTATGGTGCTATATATAGGGGTTGCCCCACGATAAAACAAGGAATTGACGCTTATGGTTATTTGAGCGGACAGGCTCCTTTTTAATGCGCTTTTCCGTTAGTCTTTGGCAAAGAATAACGCCTTGATCCGGTTTGTTTTTAATGCCAATCCCGGATCAAAATGAAGCAAAGGGGACACAATAAAAATGCCCGAACCGCCGTTACCCGTTCCATACCGCCTTTTCCGGCATTTTTATTGTGTCCCCCGTGCCCTTTCGATTCACTGCGATCCGGGATTGGTAT
>CAYVBP010000008.1:0-33338 GCA_964449155.1 uncultured Rhodospirillaceae bacterium
CGTTTGTTGTTGTGGAGTCACTTCATGGGCTCGTCGGTATGACGCCCTTCACTCACTCGGATGTATACCTTCCTTTAGTCGCCCCGCCTGAGGCGGGGGTTTTGTAAGGACTTATAAAAATGCCCGAACCGCCGTTACCCGTTCCATACCGCCTTTTCCGGCATTTTTATTGTGTCCCCCGTGCCCTTTCGATTCACTGCGATCCGGGATTGGTATAAGAAATTTAGGAAAAGCTTGTCGTCGACGCGCTTCCAACTGAATCCGCCTGCGCGGGGATGACGGCGCTCTTTGATCGAGGATCATTTCATAGACGGGGCGGTATTTCCACGAAAAGGGGTCTGTTAAAACCCACCGCCGCCCGGCGCTGGACTTTCTACACTATTATTCACGGGCACCGGATTTCTCACCGGGGTCTCGGAAGCGGGAACCGCCTTTTGAATCTCTGGCGACGACAAAATTTTAAATGCCATGCTCATAAAACCGCCGGCGCTATAGCCTCTGGCTCTTCCGCCAACAACAGGATCGTCCTTGGCCTTCTCCACTATATCCAGAAGATCAGTCATTCCGTAGGCGCTGATCTGGCGGGCGATAACAGGATCCGCTTCAAGGCAATAAAGAGCGTTTTTTAAAGCAAATTCGGGATTGGAAACTTTTTTTGTCCCGTCGTCAGTCAGATACTTTAATCTTACGCTGAATTCTAAATCCGAAACTTTCAAATGGTCATAGCCGGGAAGGGTCTTCTCTCCGATTTCGGGGTGTTTTTCCACGTATGTAAGAATATCCCGCGCTTGGCCTAACACTTCGTCCTTACTATTGGAATCGAGCGGCAGCTGAAATCTCTCGCCAGTCATATGATTGAGCATATGAAGAGCGCCGAGCATATAGTTGCCGTACCCGTGCAATAGGACATCGTTCATCATTGGTTGCTGGAGATTAATGTATTTTCCATATGAAGAAGGGGTCTTGGCAAGAACATCAACAAGGGCCGGGTTGGCATCAACAAGGCCCTTAATCTTGTCGGCTTTCTGGGATGTGGTTAGGGAACTGTCCGATCCACCATTTGCAATGAAAGCATCGTTGACCTCTGGGACAGTTAAGATATCCCTAATACAACTGTTATACTGCCCCTCTTGATATGCAATTATCCCTGGGTTGATATCGTCCGTGGACTTCAGGGGCTTGTCTGTGACCGCTGCGTCGGCAGTCATCGGTTGCCAAAAATTGAGAACCTTTCCGAAACTTACAATTTTCGCGACAAAATTTTCGCTGAGGGAGGACACTCTTTTCGTGATCTCGGACTTGGGCGGAGAAAAGGCATCCCAAACATATAAGGGCTTGCCGTCAGGGCCTTGGCGTTTTTGGACTCTTTCTTTCACAGAAACGGCGTAAGGATCAGCATGTAAGGGCGAAGGAACATTGTTTGACAAATCTCCTGCAATCGATGTTTTCTTCTTTCCGTCAGAAAATACGATTATATCTTGGGGGCCCGATGCGTGGAGGTCTGAAGGAAGATCAAAAGCAATCATAGAAGGTCTCCTTTAAAATTGGTTCAAGGGCGTCCCCGATGTATGCTGTAGCATCTTCTTGTAACTTATAAAAATCAAGAGGTAATATGGCGTAATGGTTAATAAAGCCCGGCCGTCTTCAATGCCTTTTTTTGGTTCTTTTCCAAAGCCTTTTCGTCAAAATCTCGTATCATTTCTTGAAACATCCGGTACCAATTAATCTTTGCGTTTAAACGCAAAAAGACAGCCCCAAGCCCTATCGCCGCGCGGTCCATAAATACGAATTCCTTGGGCACAGTCACGCCGCCGATCTTGCGGAGTTCGGCATGTACCCGGTTTGCAACTTCGCGCCCGTATAGGCCGGTGTTTGTTTCGTCGATGGGGCGCGTTTTGTCTTCGAGCAACGGCGCGTATAAAAATTTTGCCCAGATGTTGAGCGCCTCGACCAATTTCTTGGTCGGCTTTGAAAAGCCCCAAATTTTATAGGCTTCGACGGCGTCGTCCTCGCGATCGTCGCGCAGGGCTTCGTATAGCATAATGACAGCTTTCACAAGCTCTGGCCGAAATACCCGCACGCATCCGAAGTCGAGAAGATTGATGCCATTGTCTTTGCGCACCGTGTAATTACCCATATGCGGGTCGCCGTGAATAACTCCGTAATTGTAAAACGGCATGTACCACGCATGAAACATGTTCATCGCGATCTCGTTGCGATCTTTGAGCGAATATGTATCGGCAGCATCGGTAAAGCGTTTGCCCTCAAGCCATGTCATCGTCAGCAAACGATCCGTCGAAAGCGCCTCGACAGGCTCGGGAGCAAAAACGCCTTTCGTCTGGACCTCCATTAACCCGAACAAGCGCATGTGTTTCGCTTCACGGATATAATCGAGCTCTTCGGATAAACGTTCGGCGATTTCCCGTTGGACTTCTTTGGTCGATACGGCGCGGTCGTAGCGTTCAAAGAGAGCAAGCACGACTTTTAACTGAATTAAATCGGCTTCGACGGCGGATTTCATGTCGGGATATTGCAGCTTGCACGCCAACAACCGCCCGTCGCGCCCGACCGCCTTATGTACCTGCCCCAGCGATGCAGCCGCGCAAGCTTCGTGGTCGAACGATTTAAATTTGCTTTCCCAGTCCGGGCCAAGTTCCGCCGTCATGCGACGGCGCACAAACGGCCATCCCATCGAGGGCGCATCGGCCTGTAACTGGGCCAATTCCTGCGCGTATTCTTTCGGAACAACATCCGGGATCGACGAAAGTATTTGCGCGATCTTCATCAACGGCCCCTTGAGGCCGCCCAAAGCAATCCGCAAACGCTTGGCTTGTTCTTTACGGTTTAAGGATAGGCCAAGAACCTTTTCTCCAGCCGCGCGCGACGCAAAACCCGCCATGGATGTGGAGACTTTTGCATAACGGCTAAGACGTTTATGAAAGGACGAGTTTGGCATCTATGCCGATCCCGGAACGGAGCAAATCGAGGAGGCACGATAAAAATGCCGGAAACAAAGGCGCGAAACGAACAGCGGCGGTTCGTTCATTTTTATGCCCCCTTCGTTTCCGGAGATGACGCTGAACCCAGCGCTCACTGCGCCTTCTATATCATCGCCATGCCGCCGTTGATATGTAACGTTTGGCCCGTGATGTAACGCGCCTCTTCGCTCGCAAGGAAGGCAATGGCGTTCGCGATATCTTGCGGCTGGCCGAACTGGTTCATCGGGATGTTCGATAGCATCTTGGCTTTAACCTCGTCTGGCAAAACGTCAGTCATGGCCGAGGCGATAAAACCCGGCGCGATGCAGTTGACCGTGACGTTGCGCGTCGCAATTTCGCGCGCCAGAGATTTGCTCATGGCGATCAGCCCCGCTTTCGAAGCCGAGTAATTCGCCTGCCCCGCGTTTCCGATTACCCCGACGATTGAGGCGATGCTGACAATCCGGCCCCAACGGCGGGACATCATTCCCTTCATCGCGGCCCGCGATAAACGAAAAGCGGCCGTGAGGTTGACGTTCATAACAAGGTCCCAATCCTCGTCCTTCATACGCATCGCCAATCCATCGCGCGTTAGCCCGGCGTTGTTGATAAGGATGTCGACGCCGCCGCCTAGCTTTTCCTCGGCTTCCTTGATTATCGTTGCGGGGACGGAAGGATCGGATAGATTCCCAACCGTATAATGCGCGCGACCGCCAAGTTCATCCCTGAATGCGGCCAGAGGCCCTTCTTTCATGTCAGATAAAACGACCGCCGCGCCCTGCGCATGCAGCGTCTTGGCGATGGCGCGGCCCAACCCGCCCGTAGCGCCTGTAACTAAGGCATTTTTTCCGGAAAGAGAGAACATAAGAATGGCTCCATATAACGTTATTCCGAGCCCCCACCGCAAGGAGAGGAGAATGAAAGCGTTATACCCCATTAAAATCGCAGGCGTCACCCTAAAATCAACGAAAAGTTAAAAAAGTTTACCCCATACTTTCCCGCTGTTCCTCTTGTCTTTCAATGGACTCATGATTTTCCGTCTCTTTGGCCGTTTCCACAAAATTTTGTGGGTTGCCGCGCTGTTTGCCGCGGCGCCGGAGGCTGCTTACGCTTACGCGCTTGCGCCCGTTCCCGAAATCGATCAGTTGTCCGTATTGCTTTTCGGCTTTTTATTTGGTGCCGTTCTTTCCGCCGCAACTTATCTATTCTTTATTTGGGTCGTGATGCACGATCGAGGACAGGTGTTCTTAATTATTTTTCTGCTTTGCCTGTGCGTAAATATCTTTAGCTTGAACAACATGCTGATGGGGCAAATTGGGATCGTCGATGTATCAGACAGGAATTTATTATCCAACGTCAGCCTTTTGGCTTCGCTGTTGTTTGCATTATTTTTCACTTATTACTTTCTCGAACTTGCCGTCTATAGCCCCGGATTTGGGTTTCCGTTCGTCCTGTTCGGTTTTTTGCTAACGGCAGCCTTGATGTTTGCCATTGTTGATCGGGCATTGATCTCCTTTCTTATACCGACCATCGGAACATTTGTCGTATCGCTTATTCTTTTTGCCGGGCTTTCGGGCGTTAAAAACAGAACCAGCGGCAGTCTTGTTCATATCGCCGCATTCATATGCTTTCTTGGCGGCATTCTTGCGGAGCCTGCCTATAGCCTTGGGTATCTTGAAACCGAATCGATGGTCAACAACGCCATTTCGCTGTCGTTTGCCATGGCGTCGATGATGTTTGCTCTTGTTATCGCCAATCAATTCGCCGCAAGACAGGACGAAAAGGAAAAAGCGCTGGCCATCAGCAACGAACGCTTTGTTTTGGCGACAAAGGGAGCCAATGAGGGGTTGTTCGATTGGAATCTTAAAACCGGCGAAGTCTTCTTTTCGGACCAATTCCGGAGAATCCTCGGCTATCGGCTTCCCAACAACACCGAAGGCTTAAAAAAATGGCTCCGGATGATCCGGCACGACGACCGCCTGCAGGTGATCGATACGTTCCGCAAATTCCGGCACAATGCCACGGCAGTTTCGTTGACGGTCGAATATTGCCTTACTCAAACCGATGACGATCTTAAATGGCTGCATACAAAAGCAATCGCCGTTCGTGGGCGCACGACTCGTCGCATTATGCGGGTGGTCGGTTCGACAAATGACGTTACCGAGCGAAAAAAAGGCGAAGTCGCGCTTCTTGCCAGCGAGTCGAGATTCCGCGGCATAACGGAAGCTCATCCGGTTCCTGTCATGATCGTCAGTCTTGAAAATGGCGAGATACTCTACGTGACCCCCGGCGCAAGGCAGCTTCTGGAAATGACTCGCGAAAACGCCGACAACGCCCTTCTTGGACAATTTCTTCCGGATCCTGATGTTCGCGGCAAGTTGCTTGGCAATATTACACCGGACGATGACGTCAACGGCGTGGAAGCCGAGATCGTTACGGGAAGCTGCGCAAAAATCCCCGTTGCCATCTATGCGCGACGCTTGATGTATCAAAACCAAGAAGCCATCGCTATGGGCCTTCACGATCTGACCGAACGCCGCAAGGCCGAAGTCAAAATCGCCCAACAGCAGGAAGCCCTTCAACAAAGCGAGAAAATGGCCGCGCTGGGCGGCCTTTTGGCCGGAGTCGCTCACGAATTGAACAATCCGTTGTCCGTCGTTGTCGGGCAATCGACTTTGCTGATGGAAGGCGCCCCAGAGGCGCGCGTCGCAACGCGCGCAGAAAAAATATTTAAAGCCGCCGACAGGTGTTCGAGAATCGTTAAAAGCTTCCTTGCCCTTGCACGGCGGAAGCCCCCTGAACGTAAAACGGTCGATTTAAACCAAATCGTTCGCAGCTCAATCGAACTTTTGGGGTATCAACTGAAAACGGGCGATATTGAAATCGCAACAGACTATGCGCCGTCGCCAGGAATGATTATCGGCGATAACGATCAACTGACTCAGGTCGTCACAAATCTCATCCTCAACGCGGCTCAGGCTATGGAAAGCTGGAAAGGCGCAAAACGCATCGGCGTGACAACGCGCGCGCATGATTCCGGCCATGTCGAGCTTGTCGTTTCGGACACGGGACCCGGCGTGCCTTACGATATCCGGTCGCGAATTTTCGAGCCATTTTTTACGACAAAAAGCGGCAAAGGCGGCACGGGCGTCGGCTTGGCCCTTTGCCTGAATATCGTTTCCGCGCACGGAGGGGAAATTCTTGTCGGTGACACGCCGGGGGGCGGCGCAACTTTTTCCCTTACGTTCCCTCCGCCAGAAAAAGGACACGTCGATAACGGCGAATCACCAAGCAAAAACATAAGCCCTCTTCCACACATGAAAATCCTGCTTGTCGATGACGAAATTGAGCTGGCACAGACCTTGGCCGATCTTCTGGAACCCGAAGGCCACACTATAGATATTGCTCTTAACGGCGCTATCGCTATGGACAAGCTTCGTAAAGGCAGCTTTGACGCGATCATTAGCGACCTTCGGATGCCCATCATGGACGGCCCTGCCCTTTATGACGCTCTTCAACATGAGTTGCCTTCTTATCTGAAGAGGATTATTTTTGTAACAGGGGATACGCTTTCGATTCACGTTCAGGAGTTTCTGCGCGCACATGCCGTTCTTGTTGTCGAGAAACCCTATCGTCTCGACGATATTCGGCATACGCTCGCCGAGCTGATCAAAGAATACAACGCTAACGTTACGATCGGATAAGTATATGCGCTTATTAATTATCGACGACGAAGAAGACATTTGCGATCTGATCGCCGAAATTGGCAGACGCAATGGCTTTGAAACGTTTTCAGCCAGCAACGCCGATCCCGTTCCTCAAATCCTGAGCGATACGCCACCGGACGTTATTATGCTGGATCTCATGATGCCCGGCATAGACGGCGTCGAGCTTCTTCGACTTTTATCCGAAAAATCCAAGAATGCCCGAATCTGCCTTATTAGTGGCAGCGATGCGCGCGTATTAAACAGCGCGCGCCGCTTGGGCAGCGCGCACGGGCTTAATGTCGTCGCGGCATTGGAAAAACCTTTGACTATCCAAACGCTTAACGACTTTTTCTCTTCAATGAACCAGAGCGCTTTGTCGGAAATTCCCGAAGATGTCGGAGAACGATCGCGCGCGCTCGAGCGCGGTGAATTTAGTCTTTATTATCAACCGGTCGTCGAACTTGCCACCCGGCGGGTTAAAGGCGTCGAAGCCTTGGTTCGCTGGCAGCATCCCGATAGAGGCATCTTGTTGCCGGATACGTTTTTGAAGAAAATGGCCGACGAAGGACTTATGCAGCCGTTGACCGATTTTGTTATCAAAGCGGCTGTCAAGCAATGTGCGAGTTTGTATGACGCGGGTGAGCGCCTGACAATGGCCATTAACGTTACAGCCTCGACGTTGCTTGACCTTTCGTTACCGGACAGGATTTCCGAAATCTGCGGGCAATATAATCTGCCCCCGGAAATGCTGATTCTCGAAGTAACCGAAACCGAAGCCATGCGCGACGTCACGCGGACCATGGATGTCTTGTTGCGCATGCGGCTTCGAAGCATCAGCGTGTCGATTGATGATTTTGGAACGGGCCATTCGTCGCTACGCGAACTGCAACGTCTGCCCTTTAATGAACTAAAAATTGATAAAAGCTTTGTAACCGATTCGGTTAATAATAAAGACAGTGCCGTCATTGCGAGTTCCATTATCGATCTTGGGCATAATCTTGGTCTTAAGGTTATTGCCGAAGGAATCGAAGATGAAAACGTGTGGAATCTCCTTAGAGAAAAAGGGTGCGATTTCGCCCAAGGCTATTATATGGGACGCCCAATGGCCGCAGCAGAACTAAGCTCGTGGGTGGATAACTGGCGAAACGGGAACGCCGTTAGCGGAACTCCTTAAGCCAATCCCCCCCAGAAAAGCCATAGGGGGATCGGTTATGTCCCCCACCGGCATCATTCGGAACAACGATGGGCTTGAATCGTTTTATATGGGATGCGCTATAGTACGACTACTGGATGGCCAGAACTTGATAGAAGAAAAACGCTGTCGAGGCTCCCGTCGTGGGCGTGAAGTCCGCATCATAGAAACACCCCGTCTGACTTCCGGCTATTGTCGGCGTTCCGGTCGTCGTCGTCCCGTCAGGCGCACCGGCCGCCGTCACCGACGTTATCCACGTCGCGCCAGCCACAGGCCATGCCGAAATTCCGATTGCTGGGGTGGCAATATTGACGGCAAAACTATCCGTAGGAACGCCCACAAATCCAAAAAGCCTGCTGTTGATTTCTGCGCAAACCCCAAACGGTACCGATAATATGGCAAACGTCGTGGCCGAAGACGAACTCCCGTAACCCGTGATGCCCGTTCCACTTACATAGTGCCACAAATCGGTCAACGGCGCGTTCGCCATAGCCAAGGATGGCGGCGCAATTCCACCGCCCGTAGGAGAAAAGAGGCCCAGATTGTCGCCCGTATCCCCCGTATCGAAGTTAACATTGTTAGCGGCGATTCCGACGGAAAGTGTAATCTGATCCATTCCCATCCTTAACGTTTCGCCGATTTGCAAGAGCGCCGAAGCTTTAACCTTATTGCCTTCTGCGTTTGTGTTTCCTGTAAAGGACCCGCTTCCCGCGGCAATGGCCGCTGCAAGAATAGCAAGGATTGCGATAATAAAAAGGATGGGACCGATCGCGACACCGGCATTACGGTTCATCCTGTTCGCATCAGACTGCAACGCAATCATTCTTATTCCTCCGCCGACTTTGTTCATAAGGCTCGCCTACGTCGGACAAGCGAGTTTATTATAAGTCAAGGACACACCATACCAACACAAAGCGAACGACCCAATCAGACCTTATTCTATACAACACTTACAAAAAGCAAAGTCAAGAAATCGAAAACAAAAACAAATACGAATCGCCGTTATTTCTGCTGCTGCCGCGGCGCAGACAATAGCGTTTTCTGCCCCGTCACAATCGCGCTCATCAGCTGCCGATTCGAGCAAGCGCCTACGCAAAACTCTCGCAAAGTCCAACGAAATTGAGGTGCCATCGTATCAATATAGCTTAAAGCCGTAATCCATTCATGAAATCGCGCGCCATCATCGCATTTAACTTCGATCATCTGCCCGATTTTTACCGTTTGTTTTTGCTCGATCTTAATATCCGGAAACTGCCGTTTTAGACGATCGACAATTTTTTGAAGTTCAACCGCGGCAATCGGCACCGTTTTGGAATCCGGCAAAATCGGCTCGGCCACTAAAACTTTTGTCGCTTCATTTTTTGCCAAAACGGTGCCACGGACCGAAAACGCCGTCAAAACAATCATCGCAAAGGCGGCGAGCCAGCATATGCCGACAATTAGTCCCGTCGATTTATCGAGCGTTCGAAGCGCCGTTGAAATCCTTTGCGGCGAGAAAGCCCGAACGAATAGCTTGGCGTCCAACACAGCTCTATCGCCTCCCCGTCTGTCTCGATTCAAATTCGATTTGGGCATCGTTGCCTATGGCAACGCCTTTATCCGTTGTTTCCATACTCTTCCCGCCAATGGCTGAAATACGGTCGGCCGTGGCGCTTGGCGGAACGACAGCTTTCCATCGCGTGGAATTATCCTTGATTTCGTATACCGTCAAAAACCCGTTCAACGGCAACAGCCCATCGTTGACAAACAGAAATTTGTCTAATTGCTCGCGCAAATGGCTTGATCGCATATTTTCCGCGTCATGCAATAGTTTCTGGGCTTTCGCTTGGCTTCGCTCTTTGGCAGCCGTCAAATCGTGATGCGCCGACACAGTCGCCATGCTTGAAACCAGCCAAACCAAAAAAGACAACGCAAGAACGAACAACGCCGTTACAACCGAAACCGTCGCCAGAATCCGACGCGCCCGATCTTCGAATAAAAAAACCGAATACCACGGCATCGGCGTCATTTGCCCTATTTGAAACAGGTCGATATTGACGACCTTGACGTTCTCTCCGTATTCGTGCGCAACGCGTTCGGCCTTGGCCCTTATTACGGCGGCCGTGCCGCGAAAAACACGAAGGCTGTCGCCGGTCACGGCCATTAACGTCGCGACATCTTCGCCAAAATAGGTATAGCACACAGGCAAATGGGCTATGTCTTTTTCCGTCGGCAACAGACTTGCCAAGGGACACCAAGAGTTTGTATGGGAAGACAAATCGGACGATTTGACGGCAAGATACCAGATGCAATTCCCAACGGCTTGCCAAACGACATGAACGCGTTCTGTATCGCAGGCTTCGACGGCGGCGTTCCAAACAATAAATTCTTCCTTGCCCGGCACGCGCGGACAAACGCCACCAATCAGATCCGAAGGAAAATAGAAATCGCCGATATCGCCGACCGGTCCTATAAGCGCCCGCATAAGAGACGTCGAGGACATGGAATTTTCCGCGTCCGCAAACGAGTCCATATCGCCACGAAGCCCACCGGACCGGCCTATCATCTCCTGCTTGGCCGTCTGCCCCGCCTCTTTAATGTAGTCGGCAATGCCCATCCTGCACCCGGTTTACCCTTCGTCGCCCGAATTTTATGATCGAAGATCTTTAAGACTATCAAGAAAGCTCTGATTCTGCACGGTCAGCAAGTAGATCATAATCATAATCGTCGCGCCCGCCAAAACCATCATAATTATGATGCCCGAAATGGCAAGACGCCGCTGATCTCCTTTAGCCATTAGCCCACGCTCCTCGGCTATGGCCGCATATACTTCCGACAGCTGCTCGACCGATTGAATGGTAAGGATCTGATCTCGTTCGCCTTTCGTTAACGGCCACCGCGCCAAAGCATGAGACGGGTCTGACCCGGCCATAATTCTGGCTTTGCTTTCCCTCCAATAAAGGGCACATGACGGTTCGCTAACGCTTTCAAGGATAATATCAAGGGCCTCGGCCAGTGGAACCTTGCCTCCAAGCAAGCGCTGCATCAGCTTACAGCTCTCCTTCATGCTGGCATTTCGCATGTACGCCGCCATAATAGGCGTATTCATGAGTATCTTGGACGTAAAGTGATCCGGTTTGTGCCGATTAAACCAATACACACCGACAAACAACGCGCCGCCTACGATCAGCGTAGTAATAATGACCAACAACGACATGTTCACATATGTTGCTATGTCAATTGCGCGATTAAAGCGTTCGATCGCGGCAGGATCTGTTGTTTTCATGCCTTGGCCTTTTAAGTACGGGATAAACCCGAACTGCGCGCCCCAGACCGTGCCTACGATGTTAACAATGTCAAAAGACAGCCAGCTTAGGGCCGTGACAATGACTTTTGTCTGCTTTCCTTTTTCCTCGGTGTGTTCGATAGCATGCTGAATGACGCCTTTTAGGTCGCCTGCGCGCTCGCCTGCCGTAATAATGGCCATCGTCGCGGCGTCAAAAAGACGCAAGGCGCGCAAGGCTTCCGAAAACGAACCGCCGCCTTTTAAAACGGTGCGCGTGGGAAGAAACGCCAGCCGACGCCGCGCATCGGTTTCACCTTCGATGATGTTCAGCAAAGCCGTTCCAGCGGACGCTGTCGCGCCCTGAAATCGCAATGCGCGCAAAAGCTGAATCTGCCACGCGCTCGATCTGACATCGGCCCATTCGATCAGCGACGGTTTTTGCTCGCTGATGTCAAGGGGGAAAAAGCCGTTGCTGCGTAAGTGCCGACGAACGGCGTGCATATCCGGAAGATAAAAATCGTCTTCCATGACATTGACGGAGCCATGGCGCATTTGGGCAAATCTGGCATGATAGAGTTTCATGCGCCAAGCCCTCGCCCCTGAGCTGACGCGACTTCCTCGACCAACATAGACGCGCCCATGTTGGCGTCAATGGCATTGCGCCGGATCAAATCGATGATGGAATCGCGTCGCGGAATATATATAGTGCCCGGCACGTCGATGATCGATGAGCTGACGTTTGAAACCATCATTTCCGTGATCGCGCGCCTGCTGGCTTGGTCTTCGGGAGGAAACATCGCCTCAAGCGCCAGCGTTCTTCCCAAAAATCCGCTGTTGCCGCATAGATCGCAGCCCTCGCGATTCGCAAGCGCTAGGGGAAAATCCGGGTCGATGCCAATTTCCTGGCACCTGTCGGGTGAGAAAATCTCGCCCGCCTTTTTCGTTATATGGCACGCAGGACATAACGTCTTGACGAGGCGCTGCGACAGGCTTGCGACAAGCGCGTGGCCTAGAATGTAAAGGCCGCTGGTGCGGTATGCCGACGATAAAAAGCCATCAATGCGATCGATCGTATGCAGCGCATCGACCGAGTGAACCGTCGTGATGACCATATGGCCGGATTCCGTCGCGCGCAAAGCCGCTTCGACCGTATCGCCGTCACGCATTTCGCCGACGATGATAACGTCGGGATCGTGGCGCATCAGCGCGCGTATGATATCGGCGATGGAATTTGCGGAATTGTCCGTCACCGACGTTTGATCGACAAGCGGCATGTCGTATTCGACTGGCGCCTCGACCGAATAGACGGCGCGCGAGGCCCGGTCGATATCTTGAATAATCCCGTAAAGAGTCGTGGATTTGCCTGACCCCGTCGGTCCGCTGACCACAATCAGCCCGCCGTCCTTGGTATGAGCATGAATGGCTTTTCGCAAACGCTCGGCAACAATGGGCGCGTGCAAAAACAACTCGTCGAACGAACGCAAGTTCTCGCGGTCGAGCAAACGAAGCGTCAGTTTCTCGCCCGCTGGCGCGACAGGCAACGCGGCGCAACGGACGTCGATTATACGGCCTTGCCACTCGAAGCCCAGACGCCCGTCTTGCGGATGTTGACGATCCGCCGCGTCCATCTTGGCGTCGGTTTTAATGCGCGTGACCAAAGGTGCCATCACACGATGGGGAACGAGGTGCTTGTAAACAAGGTCGCCGTCGACGCGATACCGAATCCAGCAGCGCGCGTCGTCGTCCTGCAATGTCAAATGAATATCCGACGTTCGGCCCTGAAGGGCCTCGGACAGCATGTTATGCACCGCTTGTTCAACGAGCATCGCATCGTCAGGATCGCGCGATAGGGAAACAAGAACGCGCTGAAGCCTATCGCCCGCGATTTCGCTTTGCTCACGCATCAGGCGCGTAAGCTCTACTCGATCCCACGGTTCGACCTCGACGTGCCTGACCCTGTGGTTCGCGCGTGCCAAGGCTTGCGTAATGCGCAACAAATCGGCGTCGTCCAGACGGTCGCCGACGGCGATGTGCAAAACGCCTTTCCTAAGCTCCAACAAGCACAGCCCCATCGCGGACTGCTCGGCCGACGGAACGTAAAGACGCAAAGACTGCATCGTCAGATCGTCGTCTTTTTCGTCCTTTCTTTCGGAATCGTCGCGCGGCCCGACGGCAAAGCCGTTCCGTCGCAGAATTTCCTCGATGGACATCAAATGCCCGTTCGCGCGCCGCATGGCCTGCTCGGCTAGGGCAAGTTCGTAATGTTTGGGCTCGATATTTAGCTTTTCGGCCCCGCTAACTTGCATATCGGAGGCTATCGGGGACGTCATTTGGATTTGCCATCGTTAGACGAAGACGTGGCCTTCTTCGAAGAATCCTTGTTTTGCTTCGACTGCTCAAGCGCAGTCGATACAAGAGACGGCGACGCTTTGAGCTTAAGAAACACCTGTTTCCCGTCGATAATGACCTCCGCCGAATTAGACGTCATCGATGCAAGCCTTGCTGTACCGTCGGCAAAAAGCTCTCCTTTTTTGACAAGCGCGGTTTCTCCGTTCGGCAAAAGAAACAGCGCGCGAGTCCCCACCGTGCCGATCAAATATAATTCACCGTCGCCTGCGGCCGCAGAACTGTCCTTGGCGGCCTGACGCGACTGCTTGCCGGAGAAAGCCGACGTTGCAACAGGATCGATCCTATCCTTGATCGCCTTTTCCAGATCGATAGCCGACGGCGGCAACGGCGCATTGACTTTCGACCCCGAAACATTTTTTGCAAAACTATCGTCAACTATCGATCCGCCTTTGGCCACGCCACGAATAGGGATAACGGAAAATCCGATTTTTCCACTGTGCCGAATAATCAGGTCTGTCGAAACCGGAGAATTTTCCCTCGGCTCCCACAGCAACGTGACGGGACACGACGCGCCGGGCGTAAGTTCAAGATCGTTCATGCAGCCCTGATCGAGGCGCTTGAGTCCGTTATAGGCCTCGATCACATCGATTCCGCGAATCGTAATCGCCTCAGGACTGTCGTTAACCATCAGAACGGAGCGGACGACCTTTCCTCCGATCTCGACCGAGCCAAAATCGATGGGCTTGCTGTCCTTGGCGCTGATCGAAAGCCCCGTGCTTTTGGCATCGCCCGACCCAGCCCCCGTTTTGCCAAAAAGGCGCGCGCGCGCAATGCGGCCCGCGCCGTCATGCGTCATAAGAACGTCGACGCTCCACGGGCCAAATGTCGTCGGCGTTACGGAAACCTCAATGCTGCACCTTGTCGACGGCTCTATGGAACCCATTTTTACGCAATCGTTGGCCGTCTCTTCGGCTGCCACGGAAGAGTCGCCGCTGATCGTGACCTTTTCGATTTTGACTGGCATATTTGTCTGGTTGACATAGAAAAGGGTCGCGCGCTTCGCGACGTTAACAAACGTTTCGCCGACGTCGATATCCGGTTTTGGATCCACCTTGATGGCTTCCAACGCCGCGCTCTTGCCCCCCATCCCGCCGGGACTGAGAAATGCGGCATCGCGCGCACAAGCACTTCCTGAAAAACTCATAAGAGCGGCCGCAATCATTCCGGAAGAAAAGAACAAGCGCCAAGCCACGC
This sequence comes from uncultured Rhodospirillaceae bacterium, assembly GCA_964449155.1. Classification (GTDB taxonomy): domain Bacteria; phylum Pseudomonadota; class Alphaproteobacteria; order UBA9219; family UBA9219; genus CAIXLI01. The sequence goes on from CAYVBP010000008.1 coordinate 14,746, forward strand.
CGTTCCGCCCCTTCGCAGCCTTCATCTGCAAAAAAGGGAACAACACATGGCTGACGCGTTCCTCGGCAATCATCGCATCCTCGCGCCGACTGAGCCATTGCCCGATGTGGGCAAAAGCTTGTCGAATGCATGAGAAAATCCAGACATCGTTCCTTTATCCTCATCCGGAGGAATCAGGTATGTTTCTGTCGACGGGTCGACAACGGTGGGCTGCTCGGAGTTAAACGGAACCAAGGCCGCCTTCGGCTGCGACACTTGAGACAACGGCGGAGAAATTACGACCGTCGGGATATCGTTGAACATGGCCCCCGAACGCCTCTGGGGCGCGGGCGCTAAATAGGTCGGCTGCGCTGCGGCCTCCAGCGCAACCCGTGAGGCGTCAACGCTGGCGGCATCCACGGCATGGAGCGGCACGACGCCCGGCGACTTTATCTGAGGCAAAAGACGCGCACCGCTTTTATCGACAACAATGGGTTCTGGAAAACCCGTAGCCGTTTCTTTCTTTTCCGGTTCTCCCTCTTTATCTGAGAAAAGAACGATCGACGGCTTCACGATCATAACCAATTCGCGGTTCGAATGCTTTTCATCGCCGTATATCGGTAATGCCGATGTCGATCCCGTTGGAAACCCCTGCGTGGACGCGTTGTTCGTCGATGTTACAAATCCAGCCAAGACTAGGCTATCGCCAGGACGCACGCGCAAAACGGTTGTGATTTTCTCATCCGCCGTAATCGGCAAATCAATGGTTCCGCCGCCGCTTGTGGTTGCGCCGATATCGATAAGGCTTTTGATCGCCAAGTCAAGATTAGCGAACACAACGCCGTTTTCATAGCTTCCAGCCACGCTGATCGAAAGGCCGGTGTCGATGCTATCGGTACTGACGGTATTGGTGCTTGTGTTTCCGGTCGTTGTCGATGCAGTGCCGCTGACATTGGACGTGACGTTCGTTCCAACCTGCGAAATATACCGCTGCGTGCCGCCAACCCTCAACATAGCTGTCGAGCCAGACACAAAAGTCAGCTGAGGATTGCTGATGGTCTGGACGCGGCCTTTTGTCGCAAGAAAGGATGCGATGGCGTTAGCCGAAATAATGCCGGAAGTCACGGCTCCAAGGCTTACGCTTCCTGGCGTCGATGTCAAAGACGATAGGCTATTCGACAAGGAGAAATTCATGCTCTTTCCGCCGGAGGCACGGAACTGGCTCCAGTTAATGCCTTGCGCATTTTCGCGGTTGAGGGTGACTTCCCAAATATACATTTGAAGGACAATCAAGGGACGTTCCGTCCGAAGCTCTGACAAATAACGCGACACGCGCTCTTCAGCATCGACGGTCGCGGTGTACATGATGTTGCCGCCTTGATCGTCAACAGTCGCCTTTTCGCCGTCCAGAAGCTTGTTGATCGCCTCGACAATGCTGTTGCTCGTGGAATTTGTCGACGGCGTTGGCGTCGAAGTCCCAGACGACCCTGACGATGTCGCCGACGCCGCCGCAATCGCGCGCACGACAGGCGGGATACTAACGATAAACGTTTCCTTTTCGGAAAGCTCAATGGACCCGTGGCGATAAGAGCAAAACACCTTTGCGGCCGAGCATATCTTTTGAACAACTTTCGGCAACGGTCCGCGAAGATTCATAACGGTGACCAGCCGAGATCCAAGAACGCCGGCATCCCAAGCCAACGAAATATCCGTGCCCGACAAGACAGCCTGCAGCGCGGTCGTAACCGGAACACCGTTCAAATTGGTCTGGGGAATAAGAATATGGCCCGGCAGATCTTCAGACAACGATAGCCGACGCTCACGCAAACCCGATTTTAGTTTCAAGGTTACGATAGGAGGCTCGGCATCGCCACGAACAACTTCTTCGCGCCCCGGCACTTCGGCAACAGAGATTCCGCGGTCTTTTCCCTCTCCAACAAAAGGGATATCGGATGCCGAACAGGCAGCCACGCCCAGCATAATCGCCAGACAGACCCCCCACTCCCGTATTCGATGCGCCACGCTAAAGCCTTTCAGAAACAAAAATAATAGCCAAACACAAGCACCCGCCCCTAACAGACAGACCCCCTAATTTGTTAGCCCGAACGAGGTTTATTTTTGGTTAACTTAAGTTTAACGAGAGAAGCCGAAAAAAGCGGTTAGGCTCATTGCCGACGGCATCACATATCCTGATAGTTCGGACCGCCAGAACCTTCGGGAACGCACCAGTCTATGTTTTGGGTTGGATCCTTGATGTCGCAGGTCTTGCAGTGGACACAGTTGCTCGCGTTAATCTGAAGATGCGGGTTTTTTCCATCCGCATCGGTCACGATTTCGTAAACGCCCGCCGGGCAATACCGGGATTCCGGAGAATCGTAAATGGCGATATTCACGTCGTTTTCGACCTTCCAGTCGCGTAATTTCAGATGTGCGGGCTGATTTTCCTCGTGGTGAACATTGCCAAGGAAAACCGACGACATACGATCGAAGGTAATGACGCCGTCCGGCTTCGGATATGCAATTTTCTTGCACACCTTGGCCGGTTTCAGGGTCGCGTGGTCCGGGCGATGGCTATGAAGCGTCCACGGCGCATGGCCGCGCAAAATCATGCTGTCAAGGCCGCTGTACATCATCCCTGCCAAAAGGCCGTAATGGAACGACGGACGGATATTACGGGCATCCCAAAGCTCTTTCCAAAGCCAGGATTTTTCGAAACGTTCCTTATAATCGGGAACTTCCGTCGCCTCGGAAGCCAATGTGTCGATCAGAGCCTCGGCGGCGATAATGCCGGATTTCATGGCTGTGTGCGTTCCCTTGATCTTGGGAACGTTCATAAAGCCCGCGCAATCGCCGACCAAAAGGCCGCCGGGAAAAGTCAATTTGGGAATCGACTGCAACCCGCCTTCGCACAGCGCGCGCGCGCCATACGAAATGCGTTTTCCGCCTTCCAATAGCTTGCAAACCTTGGGGTGCAATTTGAACCGCTGAAACTCCTCGAACGGAGACATGTAGGTGTTTTCATAATCAAGGCCGACAATATAGCCGATCATGACCATGTTGTTTTCCCAATGATACAGGAACGACCCCGCATATGTCTTGAAATCGGCCGGAAAGCCGACCGTATGCTGAAGATGCCCCGGACGGTGTTTTTTCGGCTCGACCTCCCAAATCTCTTTAACCCCGATGCCATAGGCTTGAGGGTCGCACGAGGCATTCAGGCTGAATTTTTCCATCAGCATTTTCGTCAAAGAGCCGCGGCAGCCTTCTGCAAAAACCGTCTGCTTCGCTCGAAGCTCGACACCGCGCGCAAAACGCTCCGTGGGCTTGCCGTCCTTGCCAATTCCAACATCGCCCGTCGCAACGCCCGCGACCGCGCCCTTTTCGTCGTAAAGAATCTCGGCACCCGCGAATCCCGGATATATTTCAACGCCCAGCGACTCGGCCTGCGCGGCCAGCCACTTCCCCAAACGCCCCAAGCTGGCGATGTAATTGCCGTGATTGTTCATCGTCGGCGGAATCGGCATGGGAATCGCCAACTTTTTGAAAAGGAACAGAAAGCTGTCATGCACAATCGGAACATTAAGGGGCGCGCCCAATTCCTTCCAGTTTGGAAACAGTTCGTTCAACGCGCGAGGCTCGATGGCGGCACCCGAGAGAAGATGCGCGCCGACCTCCGATCCCTTTTCGATCACGCAAACCGAAATTTCGCGTCCCTGCGCTTGCGCCAGCTGCTTGAGCTTGATCGCGCACGAGAGTCCCGCAGGACCGGCGCCGACAATCAAGACATCGTAGGACATGACATCGCGTGGCGTTTGATCGGCTGACATAAAAAGCCCCCTTTAGTTTTGATCGCCCCTCCTTCCATTCCAACCGCCGTCATCCCCGCGCAGGCGGGGATCCAGTTGGGTTATGCCGCAACAATCACCCTTGCGGCATTTTCTCGGACTCTCAAACTGGATCCCCGCCTACGCGGGGATGACGAGGATTGAAGAAGAGAGAAAATCAGTTCATACGGGTAAAACTATAGAAGAAAAATAGTAAGGAAAGGGTTACCGAGAAAATTATGCATCCCGGTTATCTTCGTACATCAAATTTTCCATTTTTTCGACTCTTGCCGTGAAAAGGATGCCGTCTAAATGGTCGACTTCGTGCTGAACGATTCGGGCATGGAATCCCGTTGCCTCGAAGGATATCGGATTTCCCTCGACATCGAAACCCGAACAGCGAATGCCTCGGAAACGGGGCACAAGACCGCGAACGCCGGGAACGCTTAAACAGCCCTCCCAATCTTCTTCCAGCGTCGTATCGATGATGTCGATTTTCGGATTAACGATAGCGATTTCAGGAAGAGGCTCCTGCCCCGGATACCTGTCGCTTCTTTCAAAGCCGACAATGACGACTCGCAAATTCACACCGATCTGCGGCGCGGCGATGCCGACACCGTTTTCTTCGCGCATTGTCTCTTTCATATCGTCGATAAGAGTTATAAGACCGGCCGTGCCAAACGCTTTGACCTCGCTCGAGGCAATGGCTAGGCGGGGATCGCCTTCCTTAATGACATCTTTGATGGACATGAGAGATACCTCGGAAAATCAAGAAAACGACACCCTCGCTGCCCAAGAATTTGGGAACAAAAATTCAAAGCAAGAATCCCTTACCAGGCCCTAATCACGACAAAGCAAAGAGGACACACTTAAAGCGCCCTATACTCCGCCCGGAGACGGCCCTTTTGCGCCAGGAAGGCTATTTTTATAAGAACTCGACATTTTTTGTTTCACTCCGCCGCCGCTTTTTCCTGTTCTGCGCCCGGCAACCCTTTGCTTGCCCGCTCGCGCAGACTGCTTGATAAAGCTTAGCGCCTTTCCCTTAAGCTGAGACGCCGAAAGGCTTCGGATAATCGCTTTGATTTCTTTCGATTTCAGCTTCATGCCGCCGCTTCCGGTAGCGGTCCCGCCTTTGACCCGGTTGATGAAATTCTCGGAATACGTCTCGACCAACTTCTTAATATCGGGATTATCGACTCTTTGTTTAATGAATACATGAAGAAGAGAGAATGCCCGTGTCGAAAAGTTGACGCAAAGATTGTGCGAAGCGCGCAACTCCATCACAAAAAATTCCGCAAGCTTATGAAGAAGCGCTTTAGGGGTATTCAGATGTTCACTCCTGCCCCAGAGAGTCTTGTTCAACTCGTGGTCCAACGGCTCGACGGGCTTCATACTCCCGCGATTTTGCGTATTTTGCGGCGCATGGGACATCTTATCCTACCTAATCAATTATCATTAATGACCTTCCCGTTTTTCAAAAACAGGAAGCTTGTATCGAATCCTTCGACAGGCTTTTTATTTTCCATCCTAATTATAAGGATTTTATTTATTTTCATCAAAAAATTATGCATCTCGCCGGTAGCTTCCCAATCGATCAGATAGGTGCCGCCGTTGTCGTAAATGACCTCAATCCTTTTATAGTCAACATGATAGCCGACCCAAAGAGGCGTTCCTGCAAAGGGCTCGTCGTGGACAAGGCAAACCTTTCCACACGCGTTAACCACAAGACCTACGTTCACGAAGAGACAAGCTCCCAAGAGTTTAAGGGACGATTGACGAAACATTCTCGTCCCAGATAGTTAAAGTCTGATGAACAATTCATCGCCCCAATCAGCCCGCCTTGCGACGCGCCATAAAAGCTGCCGTCAAGGTTCCGTCATCAAGATAATCCAACTCCCCGCCCACTGGCAACCCATGAGCCAATTTCGAAACGGCGACTCCGGTCGGGGCAAGCTTTTCCGCAACATAATGCGCCGTGGCCTGCCCTTCGACCGTGGCGTTCAAGGCCAAAACGACCTCGGTTGCATTTAACGCGCCGACACGCTCAACGAGCTTGTCGATGTGCAGATCGGCGGGCCGAATACCGTCAAGAGCCGACAGCGTGCCGCCCAGCACATGATACAATCCTCTATAGGCATTGCTGCGTTCGAGAGCCCATAGGTCCGCAACGTCTTCGACAACGCAAATCTGGGACCTATCGCGGCCCGGATCCGCGCAGATTTCGCATGGATCGGTTCCGCCAACATTGCCGCACTCGCTGCAAATCCTGACGTCGCGCACGGCGCGGGTCAATGCTTCGATCAGCGGGATCATGACGGCCTCTCGCCGCTTCAAAAGATGCAAAACAACCCTGCGCGCCGACCGAGGACCGAGACCCGGAAGCTTGGCAAGATGTTTCATAAGAGCGTCAAGAGGCGACATATCGGAATTCGGGGTTCGGGGTTCGGATTATACCAACGCTCTATAAAATGACTTTTCTTCGTCATCCCCGCGAAGGCAGGGATCCAGTTTAAGAGTCCGAAATAATTTCGGAGCGATATGTTTATACGCAAACTCAAACTGGATCCCTGCCTTCGCGGGGATGACGGACGGTAAAGGCGGATGGATCATTATATTGGACCTCCGGTATTCTTTTCCGGATTCTTCATCAAATCAAAACGGCAGCTTTACGCCCGGCGGCAATTTAATGCCCCCCATCATTTTTTCGGTTTCCTCGGCAATGCGGGCTTCGGCCTTGACTTTTGCATCGTTGACGGCGGCGACGATCAGATCTTCCAGCATTTCTTTGTCGTTCGGGTCGATCAGCTTGGGGTCAATGGAAATTTTGCGGATCTCGGTTTTGCCGTTCATCGTAACCAAAACCATGCCGCCGCCCGACTGGCCCGAGACCTCGACGTCGCCAAGACGGCTTTGCATATCCGCCATCTTGGCTTGCATATCTTGGACTTGCTTCATCATTTGACCGATATTCATTTCTTATTCCTCGTTATCGTCAGAATCTTTTTGAATTTCCGGCGCATCTTCGCTTGAAGAAGGAGCTTGCGCAACCTTTCTTTGACGCAACGCCACGATTTTTGCACTGGGAAAAGCCGCAAAAACGGCTTGCATCAGGGGATGTTCCTTTGCGCGCGCCCTGCGAGCGGCTTCGACCTCGCGATCTTCCTCCTGCAGGGTTCTTTCGCCTTGCGCGTCCGAAAGCGAAACGACCCACCGCCGCCCCGTCCATTGGGTCAAGCATTGGCCGACGCGCCCCGCGAAATTGGCCGGAGCGTCCTTTCCAACGCGGCATTCCAGCACACCGGGAGCGCATCGAACGAGATAAACCTGACCATAGAGAATAGCATAAAGCCCCGCCTCGCGTTTTTCGGAAAAGAGCGCGACAATTTCGCGGAAAGTCAAAGCCTGAGGTTCCTCGGTTACCACAGGCGCGGGCGCGGGCGCAGCCACCGCAACCCCGCCGCCCAAGGCAAGCTTGGCCTTCGCGCCACCGGAAGGAGGGGGAGCAACGGTCAGCGCAGAGCCGCCGGTCCCAGCGGAATCGCGAAGTTGCTTTATAAGATCGGCGGGCGTCGGAAGATTAGAGGCGTATGCCAAACGGATCAATACCATCTCAGCCGCTTGAGCGGGTCGCGAGGCCAGTTGAACCTCGGCAATGCCCTTTAGTAAAATCTGCCATGCGCGCGCAAGAGCCGGAATTTTGATTTCTGACGCTTCGGACAGCAATTGACGATCATATTCCGGAATCGTCGGATCGGCCGCGTAATCGGGAATGACTTGCGCGCGGGTCAACAGATGAACGAGATCGCATAGATCTTGCAATACTTGGACCGGATCGGACCCCGAAAGTTGCATCGCCGCAAACGTTTCGAGCGCAGCTTTCGTCTCGCCGCGCAAAAGTTGGCGGCACAAGGCGATGCTTTGCCCCCTGTCGGCCAAGCCCAGCATGTCTTTAACATCCGCCACCGTTACGGAACCGTTGCCACGCGCAATCGCCTGATCAAGAAGGCTCAGCCCGTCGCGAACGGAACCGTCGGCCGCCAGCGCGATCATTTTTATGGCTTCGAATTCGGCGACAACTTTTTCCTTTTCGGCGATTTTCGAGAAATGCTCGGTCAGGGCCGCGCTGTCGATGCGGCGCAAATCAAAACGCTGGCAACGTGACAGAACGGTGATGGGAACTTTGCGAATTTCCGTCGTCGCAAAAATGAATTTCGTATGCGGCGGCGGTTCTTCAAGCGTTTTCAAAAGCGCGTTGAACGCGTTTTTCGAAAGCATATGGACTTCGTCGAGGATATAGATTTTATACCGCGACGACGCCGGACCGTACCGCACGCCGTCGATAATGTCGCGGATGTCCTCGACGCCTGTGCGCGAAGCGGCGTCCATTTCAAGAACGTCGACATTTCGGTCCTCGAGGATCGTGCGGCAAGAGTCGCATACGCCGCAAGGATGAACGGTCTCCCCGCCCTTGCCGTCTTTGCCCGTACAGTTCAAGGCGCGGGCAATAATACGCGCGGTCGTCGTCTTGCCGATACCGCGCACGCCGGTTAGCATCCATGCATGCGGCAAGCGCCCAGATTCGATGGCGTTGGACAATGTCCTGACCATCGCTTCCTGACCGATAAGCTCTTCGAAAACGGCAGGCCGGTATTTCCGCGCCAACACGCGGTAGGCGGGGCTATCCGCTTCGTTCGCCGGAAAAAGTTCGGACATTACGATATAAATTTAACTGAGTTATCAAGGTGGAAGGCTGACAGCGACCCGGGGCAAAAATGTTACGGCTGCTGCCTCTCGGCCCTGACCGGGTTAGCATACGCACCGCCCGCGCCAACCTTCCAATCCCGTTATAGCAAATATCCGCAGAAACAAGAGTAAAAAATATAGCCAATTCCAGATATACAGATTCAACCAACAGCGATGCCCGCCTGAGCCTTTTCTCGCGAAGGGACGGATGAACATGACGCCTTAACCTATTGAAAAGCGGCAAAAACAACCGCCATGCCCGCGAAGGTAAGCCCATCGATTGTTTGCTTTTCATCTTTCTGCGGTTTTCTTCGCACTTAACTCGGCAAGAACATCCGGAATCTTCGCGACAACATCCTCCGCAATCAACCCAGGACCAAAAAGCGCCGCCGAACAGCCATGAACCCATGCAGCAGCAGCAGCAGCCTCGAAAACAGGCATTTTTTGGGCGATAAGGCCCAGAATTATTCCGGCCAGAACGTCCCCTGCCCCCGCCGTCGCCAACCATGGCGGCGCGTTGCGATTGATAAAGGCCCTTCCGTCATTCGAAGCAATGACCGTTTCCGCGCCCTTAAGCAAAACGACGCACCCGGCTTTTTTTGCGGCGGCTTGCGCGCGCGAAACCTTATCGGCGTCCGACGTTCCAAAAATGCGTGCGAACTCGCCCTCGTGCGGCGTAAGAACACATGAAGAATGTAACGCATTAAAAAGAAGCTCCGGCGCATCGGCAAAATTCGTCAACGCATCGGCGTCGAGAACCGTCGGGCGCTTGGCGGCAAGAACAGCTAACGTTTCCTCTTTTTGCGCGGCCCCTAACCCAAGACCGGGACCAATGGCTAATGCCGAAAGGCGCGGGTCGTCGATCAAGGCTTGCCATTCAACCAATGTGTCGGCTTGGCGGACAATGACGCTTTCGAGCGCTTTGGCGTAAATAGGCAGGGCCGAAGACGGCGCTGCTAGCGTAACAAGCCCCGCGCCGATGCGCTGCGCCGCGCGAGCCGCCAAACGCGCCGCGCCCGTCATCACAGCCCCTCCGCGGATCAAGGCCGTGCCGCGACTGTATTTATGGCCGTCAGATTTAGGAAAGGGAAACAGGTCTATCCATGCGCCGGGCGCGTTTTCAACCGCAGTCTCCGACGAAGGAACAGTCATTTCTTTTCGTCCCCTGTTTTTTCCGCTTCCTCGATCTTGGGCGGAACCTTTGCATCTAGTAAAACGTCAAGCTCGTCGCGCAAATCTTTTTCCGTCCACTCCTCAGGATCGGATAGAATGTTGCTAACCTTCCCGTCCTTGCCAATGACAAACGTCATGGGAATCCATTCGACCGTCGAAAGCTCGTTCTTTTTAATCGCGTCCATCATCGCGATGGGAAAGGAAAAGTATTTTGCGACGTTCTTAACGTCCTTGCGCGTGCGATGCGTATCGGCATTTACAGCAAGCATTTCGAGACCTCGGCTGCGATAGGTCCGCCATATCGCCTCGAACATCGGCAATTCCTCGCGGCAAGCCGGGCATCCTGTCGTCCAAAAAGATATCAGCACGACCTTGCCCTTCAACGCGGAAAGATCGAACGCCTTTCCGTCGCGCGTCGCCGCAATAAACGCCCCCGCCTCGCTCCCAACGGCGGCTTCCGCGCGCACTTCTGACGCGCAAAGAAGAGAAGCAAACAGAGACAGGACAAAAACAACCGATGCCAACGAACTTATGTGTCGGCCCCTTACCCCTTCAACCGTCGTCATCCCTGCTTTCGCGGCGATAACGACGGTTGAAATGCAGGAGATCAATTCATAGGTTCGCGGGCATAACTTCATCGAGAACTTTTCCATACTATGCGTATAAACGCAATTTGCTGCGCCTAAGTAAAAAAACGCCGCCCTAAAGGGCGGCGTTCTTTTCGCTTCAAGCAATCCTCATAGCCTCACTTGACCAAGTCGATCTCTGCGCGGCGGTTTTGCGCCTCGCGGACGCCTTCGGTCGTCGGAACGAGCAAGCCGTTCATGCCAACGCCCTTGTCCCTGATATTGTCGGGACCGACGCCCAACGCGACAAGCTCGCGCTTGACCGACAGCGCGCGGCGTTCGGAAAGCTTTTGGTTGTAGCTTTTCGTGCCAACGGTGTCGGTGTGACCGATAACGATGATCCGCGCGAACCCGCCGTTCTTGAACTTCGCGGCGGCGGCGGAAATGATGCGCTTGGCCTCAGGCGTCAGCGTGGATTTGTCGAAATCGAAGAACACCGTAAAGTTTTCTTCAACCGGCGCGACAACCGGAGCCGGAACGGGCTGCGCCCTAACCTGCGGCGGCGTCACTTCGCGCGGCGGCGGCGGAGGAACGGCAACGACCGGAACTTCCTCGACGACAGGCGGCGGCTCAGCAAAGGTATAGCGCAAGCCAACCATCACGTTATGCGCCGAATTGGTAATGCGCGCTTCCGTACCCGGCGTATAGCCAACTTTTGGATCGAACGAACCGATATAACGGTAATCAAGCGTCATCGCCCATTCTTCGTCCAGCTTTGCCGCAACGCCTGCAATGCCCTGATAGGCTGCAACAACCGCATCGCCGTTAAGATTGGCCGCAGCCGTGCCGACATGGTCGACATGAACGAAATCCGGTCCGATACCGGCACCGATATACGGCGTCAGGATGGTTTCGTTATGCAGATCGTACAACATATTCAGGAAAACGGCATTATCGGTCACATGCCCGCCAACAGGGGTAGCGCCTATGGCATGAGCATTTTTCTGATCGTGGAAATACTGCGCTTCGACCCGGACCCCGTTATCGAAAGCATAACCAAGGCTTCCAAGAAAGCTAACGTTCGAATCCTCGTTCTCAACGTCGTACTTCGTTGTCGCGTGAACGGTAGAATTTTCGGGAAAGGTCGCGCCGACGCCCGCCGCGACATACCAGCCGGGCGTTGCCTCGGCATGCGCTGCGGAGGCGACAATCATCGCCGCGAACGCAGCCGCGAGAGATAGGGAAAATTTCTTCATGAGCATGCTCCTAGAAGGTATGGGACCCATTCTTCTACCACTAACTCGAGGAAAAATTAAGCATTTTTGCAGCCGACTGCCGTTTTTAGTAAAAATGTTGTTCTTTTGCCGCACTTAGCGGCATTCGCGAAAAGGAAAATCGAGGCAAAATTCTCGGATTGATGTTCGATAATGTCCCTTTGTTAACGGCATTCAAGAATGGTATAATCGCCAAGCCAGACGGCCGGACGGTCGCCGGCAACCCGGTTTTTCCGGATTGCGGGAGGAAAGTCCGGGCTTCGGGGGAAAAGAGCGCCGGATAACGTCCGGTTGGGGCGACCCAAAGGATAGTGCCACAGAAAACAGACTACCTGTCCCTTCGGGGAACGGGAAAAGGTGAAAAGGTGCGGTAAGAGCGCACCGCGTTTTCGGTAACGGAAACGGCATGGAAAACCCCGCTCGAAGCAAAACCGAATAGGAGCCGCATAGCGCATACCTGGACCTCGGTCCAAAGGTGCGCGGCGCATTCCCCGCGCGCGGCTCGGGTTGGTTGCTTGAGGCGTTCGGCAACGAACGTCCTAGATGAATGACCGCCCCTTGCTTGCAAGGACAGAACCCGGCTTACAGGCCGTCTGGCATTTTCAAAACGTCCGGTTAAAAGGATCAAATATTTTCTCGCTTGCTGCCACAAAAATATGGCGTCGAAGAACTTTATCCTTGTTCGAGTTCCGTATCCCAGTACAGAAAGTCGCGCCAGCTATCGTGAAGATAGTTGGGCGGAAAGGCACGGCCGTTTTCCATCAACTCTGCGCTGCGCGGCCGCCACGGCGCACGACGCGGATACATGCCGCATTGTCCCGGCAACTGGCTGCCTTTTTTCGCGTTGCATGCGCCGCATGCGGTTACGACGTTTTCCCACGTCGTGTGACCGCCTTTGCTGCGCGGAACGACGTGATCGAAAGTCAAGTCAGGCGTTGGTTTACGGCGGCCGCAATATTGGCAAGAGAATCTATCGCGCAAAAAGACGTTGAACCGCGTAAAGGCAGGAAACCGCGACGGCGCGACGTATTGCCTCAACGCGATCACGCTGGGCAAGCGCATTTTGAAATTGGGAGAATGAACGGTTCGCTCGTATTCGGACAGAATATCGACGCGCTCGAGAAAAACCGCCTTGACCGCATCCTGCCAGGACCACAAAGACAAAGGAAGATAGCTAAGCGGACGATAGTCCGCATTCAAGACAAGAGCGGGACAGCTTTCCAATGATGGAACCACGATACCCTTCCCTCCATTTGACCCGAAGAATGCTTCGAATCAAAAATGCCGCGTGCGCAGATTTTATGGGATAGACAAGGGTTGTCTAGGGAAAAGCAAAATTACGCAATCCCTTCCCTTAGCAGATCGTGGATATGCAGGATGCCGACGGGATTTTTATCTTCGACGACGAAGACCTGCGTGCGTTTACTGTCGTTTAAAACCTTTATGGCCTCAGCTGCCAAAACGTTCGGCGCGACGGTCATGGGAGATTTAGTCATGATCTCAGACGCCTTGCGCGAGGTTAAATCCTTGTCCATATGACGGCGTAAGTCGCCATCGGTAACGATGCCGACCAAAGCGCCCGACGCATCGATAACCCCTGCGCAGCCGAGGCTTTTCTGCGTCATGACAAGAAGAACGTTCGACATCGGATCGTTTTTGTTGACCAGCGGCAGCTCGGCGCCCTTGCGCATCAGGTCGCGCACACGCATCAATTTTTTGCCGAGCTTTCCGCCTGGATGATAGTTGCGGAAATCCTCAGCAGTGAATCCCCTGATTTCCATTAACGTCGCGGCCAAAGCGTCGCCCAACGCGATCATCATCGTCGTCGACGTCGTCGGCGCAAGACCGATAGGACATGCTTCGGGCGCGCGAGGCAAAACAAGGGCAACATCGGCCGCTGTGCCCAGCGTGCTTTGCGCGTTGCCCGTCATCCCAATCAGTGAAATTGAAAAGCGGCGCGTGTAATGGATAAGGTCCGTCAGTTCGGAAACCTCGCCGGAGTTGGAAAGCGCAAGCACGACGTCCTCGCCGACGATCATGCCCAGATCGCCGTGGCTCGCCTCGCTCGGATGAACGAAATACGAAGGCGTCCCCGTCGAGGCCAGGGTCGCCGCGATCTTGCGCCCGACATGCCCGCTCTTGCCCATGCCGGTGACGATAATCCGTCCCTCGCAGGCGCGCATCAACTCGATGGCCTTAAGAAAGCTACCGTTAAGGGACTCTCCAAGCGCCTTGAGCGCATCGCCTTCGGTGCTAAGAACGCGTGCGGCGGCACGCAAAATGTCTTCGTGGTTCATCGGCTTTAACTTCGCGCTTGTTTTGTTGTCCATAAAAACGCCCATTTAAAAAATCTTTCGTTCGCGAACGATATAACAAAGGAAAACCCGTGGCAAACCCCTATATATCAAAGAGATCATAACCTTAACGGAATTCTAAAGTATTTCTTGGATAATATGCACCCTCGGTATTAAGGGTTATGGAAAAAATGACAAAGTCTTCGCCCTCTTCACGCACGCGCACGCCCGACCGCTGGGCCGAGCACCGGCAGTGGCTTGCGCGGGCCGAAGAAATTTCGAAACGCCCCGTCAGCGAAGGCGGAAGCCCTCACCCAAGCGTCAAAGTCGGGGCCGTACTTGTAGACAAGCGCGGACGCGAAATTGCATCGGCGGCTAACCGCTTTGCCGAAGGCGTGGACCGGCGTCGTCGCGAACGATACAAAACAGGCGCAAAATCTTTATGGATCAACTGTGCGGAACAGCTGGCACTGATGCAAGCGCTGCGCGCGGGCAAGAACGTCAAAGGCGCGCGGCTTTATGTAACGCTTGAGCCGTGCGCAGTCTGCGCAGGCATGATCGGCGAATTGAAAATAGCGGAAGTCTATGTCCCCGTCGGCTCGATGCGCCGGTATGCCAAGCTGAAAGCGAAATGGAAAAACAGCATCGAGACCGGCCTTATCAAACTTGAGGAAGCAGGCGTCAGACTGATCTCCGTCGACACAGCTCAAAAGAAGTCGCCTTAGGACTTCGCAATAATTTTCATTTTTATTGTATCCCCGCCAAAACGATGATTTTGCGTTGATCGCAGGAAACGTAGACGCATTATAAAAAACTATACGGATCGATATCGACGATCAGGCGTAGATTCCTTGGAAGATCGACCTTATCGAGCCATCCCCTTAAAATCATAGAAAGGTTCGCCCCGCGCGGCGCTTGAACCAACAGCCGGTGACGATAGCGATTGCGCAACCTTGCAAAAGGCGCGGGTGCCGGTCCGAGAATCCGGATTTGATCCGACTTGGGCGCAGCGTCGGCGAGTTCCTGCGTCGCGCGGATCACGGCGTTCATATCGACTCCCGAAACCGTCAAGCTCGCGAGACGCCAATAAGGCGGCAAACGATAGGCCTTGCGTTCGGTCAGCTCGGCATCCATAAAAGCGTCGCGGTCGCCTTTTGCCATCGCCTTCATCACCGGATGATCCGGCGACACGGTTTGAAGGAAAACCCGCCCAGAGTCCTCACCGCGACCGCTGCGACCCGCCATTTGCTGTAACAGTTGAAACGTGCGCTCGCACGCGCGAGGATCCCCTCCCGAAAGCCCGAGATCCGCATCGATCACGCCGACAAGGGTCAGGCTCGGAAAATGATAGCCCTTGGCCATGATTTGCGTGCCAATTAAGATATCGATCTCTTTACGCGCCATGCGGTCGACAAGCGTTTGCGCAGCCTCAAACGTATCGAGCGTGTCGCTTGCCATGACCGAAAGACGCGCGGAAGGCAGCCGCGCCTTAACCTCCTCCGCGATGCGTTCGACTCCAGGTCCACATGGGGCAAAGCGATCTTCTGCGCCGCATTTCGGACACGTTTTCGGGATGCGTATCGAATAATCGCAATGATGGCAATGCAAGCGGCCCGATTGCATGTGATGCGTCAGCCACGCAGTGCAGCGCGGGCATTCAAGGCGATGCCCGCAAGCCCGGCACAGCGTCAAGGGCGCATAGCCACGGCGATTGAGAAACAGCATCGCCTGCCGTCCCGCCTCGACGGTTTGCTTAAGCTCTTCGAACAAAGGCGGCGCGATGAATTCTTGCGCAGAAAGCTTATATTTCCGCAAATCGACAATCTCGATGCGCGGCATCTGCGCTTCGCCGAAACGGTTACGCAACGTCACATGCGCATACTTTTGATGCCGGACATTGAACAGGGACTCAAGCGACGGCGTCGCGCTAGACAATATAATCGGAATGTTGCCCAGATGCGCGCGAACGACCGCCATATCCCGACCGTGATAAATCGCGCCTTCTTCCTGCTTATAGGCGGCCTCATGCTCTTCGTCGACGACGATAAGGCCTAAGTCCGGATATGGAAGAAACAGCGCCGACCGAGCGCCAAGAACGAATTTAGCCTCGCCGCGCACGATCGATTGCCAATGAAGACGACGCTGCCTGTCGCCAAGGCCCGAATGCCATTCGACAGGCCGAGCCCCAAAACGCGCGGCAAACCGCCCGATCAGCGCGGCCGTCATCGCGATTTCCGGCAGAAGAACCAGCGCTTGTTTTCCTTGGCGCAGACAATCGGCGACAGCCTCGCAAAAGACCTCGGTTTTTCCGGACCCCGTGACTCCGTCAAGAAGGATTCGGGATTCGGGATTCGGGATTCGGGAAGAAGCGTTTCCGAAACCTTCTTTCAATGCCTGCGCAGCAATCCTTTGTTCCTCGTTCAAAACGGGCTGGCAAAAATCCGGATCGAAGACGGGCGCAGAGAAAACGTCTTTTTTTTTCGGCTCGATAAACTTTTCGTTACCGAAAAGCATTTTCAGGACCGATCCTGCGGGCGTCAGCGTGTAATTCGCGACCCAATCGACAAACGAGCGGCTGACATCGGGAACCGAGGGTAAAGGCAGAACGCGCCCAACGGATTTCAATTTATCTTCCGGAACGGCTCCCAGCCCGGGCCCCCAAACGACGCCGATCATCGTGCGGCGACCAAACGGAACCTCGACAAAAGAGCCCAAAGGCAACGCGCCTTCCGGGCACAAATAGTCGTAAGCGTCATCCAGCGGCGCGGGAATCATTACCCGCACTGTTTTTTGGGGGATGGCGAAAGGCTTAATCATAGGCTATACAAGAGGGATTCATGATACGGGATTCAGGGAATAGCAAATTTTTAACCGAATCCCGAATCCTGAATCCCGAATCCCTTTTTAAGGAGATAAACGTGAAGTTTTTTGTCGACACCGCCGATCTTAATGAAATCAAGGAACTTGCAGCGACCGGATTGCTGGATGGAGTCACGACAAACCCCTCGCTGGTCGCGAAATCGGGGTGCGCCAGCTTTATCGACCTTATTAAGCAAATTTGCGCCTTGGTGCCCGGCCCCGTCAGCGCCGAAGTGGGCGCGACCAATTACGAAGAAATGCGCAAGGAAGCGAAATTTCTCGCAAAAATCGCTTCGAATGTCGCGGTCAAGGTGCCGCTGACGCCCGCAGGGCTTAAAGTCTGCAAAGAACTGTCGGAAGAAGGCACGATGGTTAACGTCACGCTGTGCTTCTCGGCAGCGCAGGCGATCCTCGCGGCCAAAGCGGGCGCGACGTTTGTTTCTCCGTTCGTGGGCCGCCTCGACGACGTCGGCGCCGACGGCATGCAGCTTATCGCGGATATCTGCCAGATCTATTCGAACTATCCGGAATTCGAAACGCAAGTCCTCGTGGCCTCCGTGCGCAGCCCCGTGCATGTCGTCATGGCGGCCAAAATGGGCGCGCACGTCGCGACCATCCCACCCAAGATCATCCATCAGCTGTTCGGTCATCCGCTGACCGACAAAGGTCTCGCGCAATTTGTCGAAGACTGGAAAAAGTCCGGGCAAAAGATTTTGGGATAAGCTTGGATAAAACAGGAAACAATCGTCATTCCCGCAAAAGCGGGAATGGCGGCGGTGTGGCGATGAAAAACACAGCAAAAGACATCGTCGACCTGCCCTTGGCGGACGACACGCAGGACGCCCTCGAAAGATGGCAAAGTTGGCTCCGTGACGAGCGCCGGATGGCCGCCAAGACCGTCGAGTCCTATACGTTCGATCTTCTGAACCTTTTTCATTTCTTGACCACACATCGCGGCGGGCAAGTATCGATATCGCTGCTGTCGAAACTGACGCTGACTGATTTCAGAGCATGGCTTGCGCGCAACGCGGCGGAAAACATCGGCGCGGCATCGCGCGCACGCGCGGTTGCGGGAACGCGCAGCTTCTTTCATTGGCTTGACCGCAGCGGCCAGATGCACAATCCGGCGGTGGATTTGCTGAAAGTCCCGAAAGCGCCGCGCCGCCTGCCCCGCCCCGTAACGGAAAGGCAAGCGAAGGAACTGCTTTCGCTTGCTGCGGAATCGAGAGAAGACAGCTGGATTGGCCTGCGCGACGAAGCGCTGTTCACGTTGCTTTACGGGGCAGGATTGCGTATCGGCGAAGCGCTTGGCCTGACCCGCGACGACATGGCCACCGACGCGCGCATTACGGTGACGGGAAAAGGCAACAAGCAACGCAATGTCCCGCTTCTGCCGATTGTGGCCTTAAAAGTCGAAAAGTACCTTGCGGCCTGCCCGTTCGCATCCGGCGGCGATAAACCCCTTTTCGTAGGCGCGCGCGGAGAAAAACTGAACCCTGCCGTCGCGCAGAGAAACCTAAGAGCGTTGCGCCGTCAGCTCGGATTGCCCGACACCGTAACGCCGCACGCGTTACGGCACAGTTTTGCGACCCACCTTCTTGCGGACGGCGCGGATTTAAGGAGCCTACAGGATCTTTTGGGCCACAGCTCGCTCAGCACGACGCAACTTTATACAAAAGTCGACGACCAGCATCTCTCGAGCGTTTACCGAGCCGCCCATCCGCGCGCGAAATCAATAACCCCCGGCAGAGCCGGGGGCTTGATGGGGAACCGCTCCAAGCGGTTTTAAAAGACTCTCAATTCAGAAAGCGTCGTCATCCCCGCGAAGGCGGGGAGGTGGATTCACATTTGAAGTGCAACAGTTGTTTTGAAAATACCTCA
>CAYVBP010000009.1:0-32674 GCA_964449155.1 uncultured Rhodospirillaceae bacterium
TTCATAGGCGATAACCAAGGAATACAAAGTGCATATGATACAAGAAATTAGAAGGCGATGCTTATAGGTCACGTTATCCTTTAAAAAATAAGCGCACGTTTATTGATAACGATCCGCTACAGTTTAAGTTTGTTTTGTGGCAAAACAATACCGATTCGGTTTCTTTTTCAAAGAAGCAGCAATGTTCTTGCCTTTAAGAACTCTATCGACAGCAGGAGAAAACGATATGATGAAAAGAACCTTGGCTCTATGTCTTATGGGAATTTTTACCTCAAGCACCGCGCATGCAGCAGATGTTAGCGGTTTTCGAAGCGCGCGTTTTGGAGCCACAGAATCCGAAGTCATGAAGGCGATTAAAAACGATCTTGGCGTTAAAGAAGCCAACGTTCATCGTACGCAGGACGCCACCACGCGCGTGACGGTTCTTGAGGTAAAGTTGAAGGCTTTTACGCCGATGAATCTTCCCGCAACAATGACCTATGTGTTGGGTTATAAATGCAATTGCTTGATGCAGGTGGGCATTTCATGGGCGTTCCCGGACAATGCGTCCGTTGAACAGCGAAAGACTGCAATGATGGGCGTCGGCGCGTTGGTTGATCGCTTTACGAAGATGAAATGGGAGAAAGACGAAGTCGTTACGGGTCGCGCGATGGGAGAGGTCAAGGACGGCAGCGATAACGCTCTTGTCTTCTTCCGCGGTCAGAACAAAAAGAACGAGGCGATTACGTTGATTGGCGCTCCGGTTAAGATGTCTAAGAACGCAAAAGATCCGAAGAAAGAAGATTCTTTTGCTGCGAATATAGACGAGATTAAGACGATATCCCTTTCTTATGAAAAGGACGTCGTTAATCCGGATATATACAAGGTAGACGTCTCCGGTTTTTAATCGAGGAAAACGCTCTAAGAGAATAAAAGGGCCTCTGCGAAAGTAGAGGCCCTTTTTGTATTGAAAAACGAAAAAATCCTTACCACCCGCGTTTCTGCAACAGCTCGGACTCGGGAAGCTTTGCGATGTCAAGGCCCGGCATTGCTTCGCCCAGCGTGCGGCTGACGTCGAGCAGCTTGGACGGATCGTTATAGTTCTTTGCGGCTTGGACAATGGCCGTCGCGCGCGCTTCGGGATCTGCTGACTTGAATATTCCCGATCCGACAAACACGGCTTGCGCGCCGAGCTGCATGACAAGCGCGGCGTCGGCTGGCGTGGCGATTCCCCCAGCGGAAAAATTCGGCACCGGAAGCGTCCCGTGTTCCGCAACCCATTCGACAAGTTCGAGCGGAGCTTGAAGATCCTTGGCTTCGCGCGGCAGTTCTTCCTTGCCGAGCGTCGTCAGACGCCGCAAGTCCTTCATGATTGCGCGCATGTGACGCACGGCTTCGACGACGTTGCCGGAACCTGCCTCTCCCTTCGTGCGGATCATTGCGGCACCTTCGCCGATGCGGCGCAGGGCTTCGCCCAGATTGCGCGCGCCGCAAACGAAGGGCGTTTTGAACGCCGTTTTATCGATGTGATGTTCTTCGTCGGCGGGAGTAAGAACTTCGCTTTCGTCGATATAGTCGACGTCAAGCGCTTCTAAAATGCGCGCTTCCGTAAAATGCCCGATGCGCGCTTTCGCCATAACGGGGATCGAAACGGTTTTCATAATTTCTTCGATCACGCTGATGTTCGCCATGCGCGCAACGCCGCCTTCCTTGCGAATGTCGGAGGGAACGCGTTCGAGCGCCATAACGGCAACCGCTCCTGAAGCTTCGGCGATCTTGGCTTGCTCGGCGTTTGTCACGTCCATAATGACGCCGCCCTTAAGCATTTCGGCTAGGCCGATCTTGAGACGAAAATCTTCGCTTGTGAACTGAAACATGGGTGCTCCCGAAAAAACGTTATAGAGGATCAATAAAACACCCAAAGGTATCCTGCAAGCGGGGATTATTGGGATTTTTTGGCTTTTGCGGGGGCTTTTTTCTTAACCACGGTTTTTTTGGCAAGTTTTGGTTTTTGCCCGTCTTTCTTTTTAATTGTGGGCTTTTTTGAGGCTTTTGGGGGTGGCTCGGCGACTGGGAGTCCACAGGCTTTGTTAATGGCCCGGTATGCCGCCATCGAACCGGACAGGCTAAACCGGTCGCTGACACGGGTTCTCTTTGTCGAAAAACCCATCGTTTGGGCTTCGGACGATAGCCGTAAAGCCTCTCCGATTTTGTGGTCCGTCAATGTATCGCGGGCCCATGCTGTATCGCGCGCTGAAAAAAGCTCGAACGTTTTAACCCCGATTTTAACATTAATCTTCCGGTTCGGGTCGAGCGGCAAACCTGCGCTATAACTGAAAACGTCGATGCTGGCTTCGATGGGGCGATGGGTTATCATAAGATAAGCCGTTCTTTTCTTGGGGCTTTTGGGTGTTTTTATGCTTTTTGAGGTCATCATGTAACAAACCAGTTGACCGCCCTCTTCGTAAGCATAGGCGTGCCATGTGCCGAAACTTCCAAGATCCTTGTCTTTCGTTTTTGTTTTTTCCGAGGCATAGGTGGGTACGGCAATCGCAAGCAAAAAAAACGCGACAGCTAAAAAATACAATGTTTGTCTCGGTATTGATTTTTCTTTGTTTAAAAGAAAATCAAAAGGGGTTCCCGCCATCGCAGGGAGGACGACGGTATTGTCAGATGCGTCTTTACAAAAGTTCCCGTCATTCCCGCGATGGCGGGGATGCCATTTTTTTTCTTTCGGAAATCTGTGTAAGCGTCGGTTGATCATAACTCCGGATTTTTCGTCTGGGTTTCTCCGTTGACAACAGGATTGAGAATAGGCGCAAGCGCTTTCAGCATTTGCGCCGAGAGGGCGCTTGTAAAAATATAATCCTCGGCGTCCCCTCCTGCAACATGCGCTGTGATCGTTCCGAAGAATCGGTCGCCGATATAAAACACAAAAGTGCCCGTGCGGTTGACGACGCGTGACGATAAAAGGCGTCCTCCGGCTCCGAATTCGTCGTACCGATGATCTCCCGTTCCCGTCTTTCCGCCGACGGGAATAAGATTTCCCTCTTTGTCCATATAAACACCTTTGACGCGTCTCGCGGTTCCGTTTTCGACGACATCGCTCATCGCGCTTTTGACGGCGCGCGCGACGGCGGGGGGCATGACCTGCTGCGGTGCGGCGGCGGGATTCAGCTTAAGGATCGTTCGATAGGGCGTGTCTTTACCGAAATCTAAGGACTCGAACCTTTCGATGGGCAGTTTTTTTCCGTCTGCAAGGACAATCCCGATAAGCTCCGCCAGCGCGCCGGGACGGTCGGCGGAGCTTCCAATCGAGGAGGCAAGGCTCGGCACGAGGCGGTCAAACGGGTATCCGAGCCTTGCCCATCTTTTATGAATGCGAACAAAGGCGTCTTCTTCGAGAATAATGCGGATGCGCGCGTTTTGCGCATGACGCCCGGCCTTGTAAAGCCACGAATAGCACTCGATGCGTACGGAACGGCTGGCGTCCATCATGTCGTGAGACGAAGCGTTGGGGTTTTTATAAAGATACGAAACAAGCCATAATTCCATCGGATTGACGCCTGCCAGATACGCGCGATCTTCGAGCGAGAATTTTCCGGTTTCGTATGACGCGTAAAGTTTTTGCAGCCGATCCTCAGTTAAAGGTGTGCGATGGACGCGGGCGTTCATAAATGAGACATAGGTGTTCCAATCCGCGGTCGGGAAAAGAGACCGAAATAGAACCGTTTGCGCGATCGGTCCTTTATGCGCGTGGGAAAGCAGCTTGTTTAGCCTTTCCTCGGGCTTCAAAGGCCCGTAGTCGGAAAAATACCGTCCTAAAAAGACGCGGCCTTCCTGATCGGCAAAGCGTTCTAAATATTCCTTTCGCGCGGGATTGTCGCCGTCATACAGAAGTTCGTCTTTTGTCAGAGGGCCTTGCGCGATCGTATGGTTGACGATATCGCGCATGAGGCGCACGAACACGAGATTGACGGAACGTCGAAAGCCTTCGCGGACGCTCATAACCTGATAATTTTCTTCCGGCTCAAAATTATGGAAGACATGTTCGCCGCCGCCTGTATAGAAAACTTCGCCGGGATTTCCGGAATATTTCCTTTCCAGCGCGGCCTTCAGAATCTTGTCGAGATCGCCTTTGGGATTTGACTTAATCCACTGAATTGTCCATGACGTGAGCTTGTCTTGGGGGTCGTCGTCCAGATCGTTCAGGTCGTCGTCGTCAAGCCCCGCATAGCGGTCGTATAGCTCGGCGACAATTTCAAGATACGTCACGAGCGTTCTTAGCTTTGCCGTCGAGCCCAGATCGAGCTTCATGCCTTCGTTCATGTCGAAAGGCCCGTCGATGGTGTCGGCTTGAAGGCGGACTTTATGGCTTTTTTCGCTGCGTTCGTAAAGGACGACGCTCCACTTGATCTTGGATGGGTCGTTGTTTGGTTCCAGTAAATGATATCCGTAAAGGCCGTTAGATTTTAAAAAATCCTCGTTACTCAAAAGCATTAGAAAATCGACAAGACGGCGTTCCGAAAAGCTGTCGAACGTTGTTTTCCCTTCAAGGTCCAATCTATCAACCTCGTAAAGTTTTTTCAGTCCCAGCAAATTCATCAAATGAGTGCGCAGAGCGTTGACGGCTTTTTGCTGCATAAAGGGAGGTTCAGGTAACGAGGGCGCCGCTTTCAAAAACTCAAGCGCCGTCGCTTTTGTCGCGCCGTGTAGGGCCGGAGAAATGAGACCCGCGTTGGCCAGGCGGTCCAGCGTTGTGCCGATCAATTCGTCCAAAGCCTTGCGGTTTGTGTGCAGATAATAACTTGG
Source organism: uncultured Rhodospirillaceae bacterium (assembly GCA_964449155.1). GTDB lineage: Bacteria > Pseudomonadota > Alphaproteobacteria > UBA9219 > UBA9219 > CAIXLI01. Next base: position 4,792 of record CAYVBP010000009.1, read on the forward strand.
CCGCCGTTGCGCGAGGATCAGGCCCAAGGAGGCCCTGTAGACAGAAGCCTTGGCTTTCAGGGCCTCTGCATTCTCTTCGTTTGCGTTAAGCGCGGTTATTGCGCCCGGAAGGTCGATCCCGAACCATGCCCATAGCCCGTCGCCGATGCTGTGAATTTCTCCAAAATTTGGCCGCGCCAACAGCGGTGTGCTGTTCAGATAGTCGAGGACGATTTTCTTTCTGGCCTCGCGCGTATCTGGGCCATCCAGATAGACCCGAAAGGACGCAGAGATAATTTGTCGCAGTTTTTCCGTCGCGCCGCCTGTCTTTCCATTGGGCGAAAACCGGAATTTTTCGATCTGCGTTGCCAGCGTGCTTCCTCCGCCCGCGTTGGCGTTGGGATTTAGAAAATGAAGAAACTGCCCCAGCGCGGCCGCGAACAGGCGTTTCCACTCGATAACGGGATTGCGCGTTACAGGCCCATCCTTCAGTAAGTCGCGGTTTTCGATGAAAAGCAGCGTATTGACCAACAGCGGCGGTATTTCTTCGAAAGAGCTAAACACGCGCGTCGGATAGGACGCCGCATAGATTTCTTCGCCTGCGCTGTCGAAAAGCTTTAACCCGGCCGTCGTCTTTGGTTTGTATATGGAATAAAATCCACGTCTCAGAAGGTCATTATGTTCCTCGGAGGCGCGCATTTGCGCAGCGATTGTAAAATCGTCTGTTTGAAGCGCCTTAACATAAAAGGGGATATAACTATAGCCAAGGCGTTCGTTATAGGGGCCGGATCTCGGAAAATGGATTTCAGGGTTCGGGCCAGTCTGCATCTGGAAAGTCAGCCGTTTTCCGTAGGACGAAAGTTTTTCGGCTTCGACGCGCGACGTGTTAATTTCGTCGTAAACGAAAGCGCCAATCAGGGCGATGCCGCCGATAAAGGAACAGGCGATGCAGAACGTAAAATAACGAACGACTTTCTTAAGAGTCCCTTTTTTTCTTTTTCTTGAAGACCCTTTTGGTGACAGGCGCTTGATAACGGGTGCGCGTCTCGTCACGCCCAGACCCCCGGGATTCCGCGCAAAGTCTGAAGAAGGTCGCCGACGGGCGTTTCAGTTTGCGTTTTTGCGGCCATGTTTTTGACGATAACCGTTCCTTTTGCCTGTTCGTCGCTTCCTAAGAGAACGACGGCGGGAATGCTGTATTTATCGGCGTACTTGATTTGTTTTTCCAGTTTGGCGGGTTCCAGCCAGCTTTCGGTTCGAAGTCCTTGCGCGCGAAGGTCTGCGGCAATTGACAAATAAACCGCGCTTAGAGAGGGATCGAGTTGCGCCACAAGAACTTGCGCTGCGGGAGGCGCGGGAAGCAATAGGCCGCTATCCCTTAAAAGTTCAAACAACCGCGTTAGCCCGATGGAGATGCCGACGCCTGGCAGTTTCGATTTCGTATAATGGCTTGCAAGGTCGTCATACCGTCCGCCCGAGCATACGCTGCCGAACTCAGGATGAGCGTCGATAATCGTCTCGTAAACGGTTCCCGTGTAGTAATCGAGTCCGCGCGCGATGGCAAGATTAAGACGGCTCCTGTTTTCCGGCACGCCTAGGGCGCGAAGCGCCGCGACCATTTCCGCCGTTTCTGAAAGACCTTGTTTGAAGATGGGGTCGGCGATGTTCAATGCTTTGAGCTCGCCAAGGACTTCGTCTTTAGTTCCTTTATGCGCCGTTAAACGCAGCAGATCTTCGGCAGCGTTTTGGCTGAGGCCTAGCGCGACGATGGCATCCTTAACCTTTGCCGGGCCGATTTTGTCGAGCTTGTCAATTTCGCGTAAGATCAGTTTCCGTTTTTCTTCGTCCGCGACGCCGTGATGAGATAGAAGGCCACGCAAAATTTTGCGATTGCTGAAATTGATCGTGAATTCCCCGACCTTTAGTTCTTCGAAAATTCGGACGATGATCGCGGGAAGCTCCGCATCGAATGCCGGGCTAAGCTTGTCTTTTCCGATCACGTCGATGTCGCACTGATAAAATTCGCGCGATCGTCCGCGTTGCGCGCGTTCGCCGCGATAGACGCGTTGCATTTGATAACGTCGGAAGGGAAACGCCAAGTCGCGCTCGTGTTCCGCGACGTATCGCGCAAGGGGAACGGTCAGATCGAACCGTAGCGCAAGATCGGCTGCGTTTCCGTGCTGCAAATCTCCGGTTGATTGGACGAAATATACCTGCTTTTCCGTTTCGCCTCCCGACTTGGTCAGAAGAACGTCTTTCAATTCGAAAACAGGCGTTTCGATAGGCATGAATCCAAACCGCTCGTATCCTTTGCGGATAATATCGAACATATGTTGAAAAATTCTTTGTTCGCGAGGAAGGAGTTCTAATGTTCCGGAAACGGTGCGCGGCGTAATCATCGAGAGGTCACTTCTAGGGCTTTAGGCGGTAAATGAAGTCGACTGTGTTCACGGCGGCGTTGCAGCCCGTTGCTGTGTCGTTCGCTGCAACGAGGGTCATGGGCGCCGTTTGCAAATGTTGGTTAATATAAAGGGCCACGAAGCCTGGGATGACGGCAGGGTCCGCGTTTCTCAGCGTGGCGCGAATGCAGTCATTTTTAGAAAGAAGAACTTCGATGGCAAACAAGGGCGCGTTTAAAGGGCCGTTATTCCAAGCGCATCTGGTGCTTCCGGAAGATCCCCATGCGCACGCGTACAATGACTTATACGGAGAGCCAGCGTTATTCGGATTTGTGAACGCGCCGAAGGGCGAATTGACGACCCATACGCCACCGCTTTGATGGATGGAATCGCTTGGGAATACGTTCATGTTCATCAACAACGGCATCATCGTACCGACAGTTGCTGCTGGCGTGTCGAACGTCGGCCTTCCCGCATAAGCGCCACGGATGTTTTCGACGGCCGTGCGCACCAAATTTGTAAATTTGTCTTGCTTTGCCATACTGTTAACGTTGCCAGCGACGACCCAAACGCCGCCGATAATCATCGCGACGACGGCCATTACCGCCGCGACTTCCGTTAAGGTAAAACCTGCCGAGCGCCGTTTGGTTTTCATATCGTTCCCCGTAAGACGGCCCTTCCCGCAGATCGGGGGCGGGCTGTTGTTAGTAGCCGCTGACCAGCAAACTTTTCAACGTCTTCATTTCTTCGAGCGCGCGGCCCGTTCCCAAGGCGACGCAGGACAGGGGATCTTCCGCGACCGAAACCGGGAGCCCTGTGGCGTGCCTTAACACCAGATCCAAATTGCGCAGCAGCGCGCCGCCGCCCGTCAATACGATGCCTTTGTCGACAATATCGGCGGCAAGCTCTGGTGCCGTATTTTCAAGGGCGACCTTTACCGCTTCCAAAATCGCGCTGACAGGTTCCGCCAAGCTTTCGGCTACTTGCCGTTCTGTGATCACAATTTCTTTCGGCACGCCGTTCATAAGATCGCGTCCCTTTATTTCGGACGTGCGGCCTTCGCCGTCTTCGGGCGGGCAGGCCGATCCAATTTCTTTTTTGATACGTTCGGCGGTGCTTTCACCGATCAGAAGATTGTGATAGCGGCGAATGTAATTAATAACCGCTTCGTCCAGCTTGTCGCCGCCGACGCGTACCGAACGCGAATAAACGATGCCGCCCAATGACAGCACGGCAACCTCGGTCGTTCCGCCGCCGATATCGACGACCATCGATCCCGTCGGTTCCGTCACGGGAAGTCCTGCGCCGATTGCGGCTGCCATCGGTTCCTCGATCAGGAATACGCGCCGCGCGCCCGCCGACTCGGCCGATTCTTGAATCGCGCGGCGTTCAACCGCTGTCGATCCCGAAGGAACGCAGATAATGATTTGCGGATTAGCAAAGCTGCGGCGGTTGTGAACTTTACGGATAAAGTGCTTAATCATTTCTTCGGCGACTTCAAAGTCTGCGATAACGCCATCGCGTAACGGTCTGATTGCCTGAATATTTCCGGGCGTGCGCCCCAGCATCAATTTTGCTTCGTCTCCGACGGCCAGAACGTGCCGCTTGCCTTTGCTATGCGCAATGGCGACAACCGAAGGCTCATTGAGCACGATTCCACGTCCCTTGACGTAAACAAGCGTGTTCGCCGTTCCGAGATCAACGCCCATATCGGCGGAAAGCATACCTAACAGATTGGAAAGCATAAATTATTACCTGAATCGCAAGGGATCATTGTACAAGTACGTGAAGGGACTTTCTGACATCGTAACGTCTTTTTCGCAAGAGCAAACTTGGAAAAGAGAAGATCGTTTTACGCGTTGGCTCATAGGCCGATTGATATAATACGGGCGAGGTAGTGACGGCAATCGAAATAATATTATAAAAACCGATTTTTTCTTTTATGAAAGTATTTCGTGGTATTGACGCCGCGACCTTTTCGATAACATACTGCCGATGTTGATGTTTTAAATCTTCTCTTCAAAGGAGGAAAAATTGAGTAAAATGGGCACTTTGTTTAGTAAGGTTGCGAAAATATGTGATGAGTCATGCGTCGAGGAAAATTATCTTAATCGTCTCGAACGGGCGACTGCGACTCAAAGGAAACGCGAAAACGCCGGAAAAATGAGCCTCAGGGACAGTATACCGCCAGGCAACGGCAAAAACCCGTTAAGAAAAACCCAGAAAAAAGACACGGTTGCCGCGAGAAACGATGCGTGGGCGATGAGGGAGTTCAGAAATTGCGTTCTTCCTCAGTGCCGAAAGTAAAACCCTAGCTGAACGTATAGGTCGGCGGGACATAGGCAGAGATTTGTCTGTTTTGATCCGAAGACTTGGTCCAAGTCGAAGGTGCCGTCGGCTGAACGTAGGCCGACGGTGAAGGGGCCTTATTTATCTCTGCAATTTCTCGTTGCAGGTTGTAAAACGTGCGTTCGTAAATTCCGTTTCGAAGAACGGCTCTGTTGGCGTCAGGATCTCTCTCGCAAACGGCGACAAGAATGTTGGCCATTCCGATTAAACTGACAGGCCTATCGGGCGCAATCTGTTTGAGTTCGCAAAGCGCTTCGTTGTAGGCGGCGCAGATACTGGGTTCGCCAAGAAGAATTTTCATTCTATTCTGGATCGTGCCGATGTCGGGCATATGGGCTTGAGCCGCGTTTTTCGGCAGAGGCGCAAAAGAATCGAGCCAATCCATGTATCCATCGACGTTGGGCCGATAGAAGGAATCGTCGGACGTGTAAGGATAAATGCCATCCGGATAGGAATAGAAACCGTAAAGACCTTTGCCGATAATCGAAAACGTTCCATCCGGTCCATAGTAAAAATATTTTCCGTGACCGACCTTTTTATAATCGTCTTCGGTCATGCTCCATGCGGCAGCGGTATCGGGACTAAGGGGTTTAACCCAATCGGTCGGGGAATGAATCCAATTGCCGTCTTTATATACGTCGAACGAACTCAAGTCAGCATGTGTCGTGGGAAAAAGAATATTGTTATCGTACATGCTTAAGTCTCCGTGGGGCATCCAGTTAATGCCGCCGTCTTCTTGTTCGGCAGCTGAAGCTGAGCTGACAAGGCTGTACGTCGTTGCAATGCTTTTGAGTTTTTTAATGACGGTCGTTGCAACATTTTCAACGGTTGGCGATTTGGCTGCTTCCGGCCAATAGTAAAGCTCCGAGCCGGTTTGAGCGTCCTTTAATACGACGATTCCATTATCGTTGTTACCAAAAGAAAAAGCATACTGATCCGCAAAAGAGGTTTTTTCGCTGTCGAAAAAATTTTTGTTTTTATCCGCAGTATTCTGAGGATGCGTAATCTCTGCCAGAGCAATTCCCACGGGAACGAAAATCGCCGCGCCGACTGCTGCGGAAGTGAAAAGAGCAGTGGAATGTTTTGAAAAAAAATCTTTTGCTTGCTGCCAGCTATTATGGGCGGCTGTTTTCTTTTTGTAGGTAATGATAGGTCTGCTCATTGCATATCTCCTTCGAAATATTGACCGGAGCCAGTAAGTTGATGAGGCGTGGCTCAACGCGTCTTCCAAGGCTTTACTCCCTAGAGATCGTTAATTTCAAGCGCCTTTCGCAGAAAGGAGGGTGTGTCCGATTTTTTTACTTATGAATCATGGTTCTAGCTTGGCAAGGCTTGCGGCTTGCAGTGCCGAGAGTTCAGCAATGCCTTTCTTCGCCAGCGCGAGAAGCGCATTAAACTGATCCTCGGAAAAAGGCATTTGTTCCGCCGTGCCCTGAATTTCTACAATTCCGCCAAGACCCGTGATAACAAAATTCGAATCCGCTTCAGCGTTTGAATCCTCAGCATAGTCGAGGTCAAGGACAGCATCGCCTTTATATATACCGCAAGATACTGCTGCGACCGAGGTCGTTAGCGGGTTGGCCGCTAGCTTTCCCACTTTCATCAAATGTCGGCACGCCATGGTCAGCGCGACGTATCCGCCCGTGATCGCTGCGGTGCGCGTTCCTCCGTCCGCTTGCAATACGTCGCAATCGATTTTGATTTGGGTTTCGCCGAGGATTTTCCGGTCCACAATGGCGCGCAGGCTTCGTCCGATCAACCTCTGGATTTCCTGAGTCCGTCCCGATTGTTTCCCCCTGGCCGCTTCGCGGTCCGTGCGCTCGTGCGTTGCGCGCGGCAGCATGCCGTATTCGGCCGTGACCCAGCCCAATCCTGTATTGCGAAGAAACGGCGGAACCTTTTCATCGACGCTTGCCGTGCACAGCACGTGTGTATCGCCGAATTTCACAAGGCACGACCCCTCGGCATGTTTGGAAAAGCCCGTTTCAAGCGAGACGGGACGCATTTGGTTGGCAAGGCGAAGAGAAGGGCGCATGAATACCGCGATAAGGTTCGAGGAAAAAATATCCCCGCATATCTATCGCCTCATTGTTCGACCGTCAAACAACTCTTGCCAATTTCGTTAAGATGCGCGCAAAGATTCTGTGCGGTTCTTCTGTCCATCGCCATTAGCCGTGCCCGGTACATGACGATGCCGCCGGTGGCGATCTTTTGAACTTGGGGTTCGGGCTTGGACGGCAAGGGAATGCCTGCCATCTCCGCCATCAAATTGGCCAGCGCTTCGCGGCTGTTTTCCGGATTGCTGTAGGCCCCGATCTGTACGCCCCAAGTGTCAGCATCTCCCGATAGGTTGGCGTCTGCAACGGTTTCGGTAGATGGTGCGGCTACAGAAGGACGATATACGGCCTCCGTTGGGGGTTGAAGCGTATGTGCGGCGCGGGCCAGCTTTTGCGACTTTATAGGAACGTCCGGAACGGACGTTTTTGCATAAGGGTTGTCTTCGCTATCATAGGCTTCTGCTGCCGCATCGTTTTCGGCGATGGCAGTCGTTTGGGTTGCGTGCACTGTTTGAATGTTGCCAAAACTGTCGTCCAGAAGCCGGGCCATGTGATTGTCCCGCGACGCGGCAGAACGTCCTCCAAAAACGACGGCGATGACGCGTTTGTCTCCGCGCTTAACTGAAGCGACCAAATTGAAGCCCGATGCGCGGATATATCCGGTTTTTATTCCGTCCATTCCTTCGTATCGGTCCATCAAGCGGTTATGGTTGTGGTGATAGACGCCTGCATATGTAAAGCTGGTGCGCCTAAAGTAAGGATAATACTGTGGAAAATGATTCAATAACGCGACACCCATAATCGCCATGTCGCGCGCGGTCGTGACTTGTTCGGGGTCTGGCAAGCCCGAGGGGTTGCGGAATCTCGTTTTGGTCATTCCCAGCGCTTGAGCCTGACGAGTCATAAGCTTGGCGAATGATACTTCGCTTCCGCCAATGGATTCGGCAAGCGTAACGGCGGCATCGTTCGCGGATTTTGTTACGACGCCAAGAATGGCATCTTCCACGCGGATGCGTTTCCCCGCCCGCAAGCCAAGTTTGGACGGCGGCTGGAAAGAGGCGTTTTCTGAGACGCGCAAATATTGGTTTAACGACAGCTGGCCCGATTCAAGGGCGCGAAACGTTAGATAAAGCGTCATCATCTTTGTTAGCGAGGCAGGGTGGCGTGTGCCAATTGAATCCGTTTCATGGAGAATTTGCCCTGTTTTAGCGTCGATAACGACATCGGCATACGCCGCGTTGCGATCGACGGCAGGGGCGGCATGGCGACGATGATGAACGCGCGAATGCTTGACGTTTCGGACACTTTTGTGCCGTGTGGCCGCGACCGACTCTGTTGGTGCCAAGAGCGCGAGCAAGGAAAGAACAACAATTAGGAACTTCGCACGTTTCATGACCATCGTCGAGCTGTTATGATTCGTAGAAGGGTAATAAGAATCCGAAGACACTCTGAACGCAAGCCCCAAAATTTTCGGTGTTAGGCATTAAAACTTGCGCTATACTAACGCGTAATCATTAACTAAGTCTGACCGATCCGGATTCCCATTAACGACTTGGAGACAGTATCATGGCAGCAAGCGAATGTAACTGTGGCCGAATGGCGCAAATTGTTATTGGTTTGTTTCTGACTTCTTTGGCGTTTTGGGGGCCGCGCAATCCATGGTTTTTTCTCGGAATGCTTCCACTTATCGGTGGCCTGATCGGTTATTGTCCCGTGAAAAGGCTGTTTTTAAAGGATAAGTGCTGCATATCATCATGCCTGTGTCGAAAAAAAGCAGAAGACAAGAAGAAAGACAATTAGTTTCGGAAGTTTTTCGTTTTTCTTACCAAGAAACCGAGGATGCCTGTTTCTGATCGGCTGTGAATATCTTGGCCATCAGGGTAGTGAATTCGACCGTTTGATCCCAAGGCATTTTGCGCTGCGGATAGCGTTTTGTCATCGCATCCCAACAATAGATAGCGTGTCCAACCTTTCCGAGGCAGTTACCTAGCGTCCAATAATACTTGCTGCTGTTTTGGAGAAACCGCACAAAATCCGCCGATCCGGATCGCTGCTTAAACATTTTGTCGTAACTTGATTGATAGTCTTTCAAGACTTTTTCGGATTCCTGCCATTCGTTATGCAAGCGAGACCGGCTTGTTTCCATATCGGACTTGGCTTCGTTACGCTCTGCTGCCGAGCCTGCTGTGAGCGGGACTTTGAAATCCTTCATCCAAGCGTTGATTTCCGCCGCCGATTCAGCCATGCGATCATGCTCGAATCCATAATAGATAATGCCTTTCCATGAGGCGAAAATTTCCTGTTCTTTGCCTTCGGGTAGACGAAGGGCCATGATCAAAGGTTTAAGAGCGTCAAGATCTTTGCCTTCCCACATTTTTTCGATCAATTTGCGCGCGACTTCGTCAGACGACACAGCATCGGGGAAAGCGGCTTTTGCCAAAGGCCCAAAGCCTTGCAGGATGTATTGCTCGATTTGATCCCAAATCTCTTTCGAGACTTCGAAATAATCGGCGTTCATCGTAATTTTTTCGTTGATGAATACATCCTTGAGCAAAAATGGATCGAGTGTTGGCAGTTTATCGAGCACGCGCAAGATCCGCATGTCTGACGCCAAGGAATCTTTTGGCAAAGCGCCTTCGCCGAAATTATCGATAAGGGCCTGCTCGACGTGTTTATTGTGGACAAAAACAGTTCGACCGCCCTCATAGATGTCATTTTCGTTGAAGGGTAAATACAGTTTGGTTCCGATCGCGCCAAAACGCGATTGCGGATCCGTGTCCTTAATAAGGACAAGGTTATTAAGGGGCTTGCATGCGAAAAACGTTTTGGCATCCGGATCTTTCGCTAGGATGCGCCGGGTCATGATATTGCAGTTCAGAACGCGCGACGACCCGACGTCGAGCATAGGTTTAAGGAATTCGTGACTCATGAATGACCGATGAAACTCGTAAGTGAAGGCAAGTCTGACGAGACTAGACCATATTAAGTTAAAAAAAAGTCTACGAACTTTTTTATCTAAACGCAAAGAAACGAAAAGGACCCATTATTTTCTTGGCAGACGTTTTGCGACGAAGTCCGTAACTGTTTGAGGTAAAAGAGACAAAAGTTGAACGGCAAAATACATTTGCCAAGGAAAAGCGATACGGGCGCGATTTGCCGCCAATCCTTTATGAATCAAACGGGCTGCGCGCTCCGGTGACATAAGAAACGGCATTTTGAAAGAATTAACGTCCGTCATCGGTGTTTTGATAAAACCCGGACAAACGACGTTAATTGCGACGCCATAAGGTTCCATTTCACCTCTTAATGCCTCGCCATATAAGCGCATGGCCCCCTTGCTTGCCGCATAAGCCGAAGACCCCGCAAAACCGCGAAAGGAAGCCAAAGACGAAATAATCGCAATTTGCCCCTTTTTGCGTCGGATCATCGACGGCAAGATCGAATGGACTGTGTTCATTACGCCCGTTACGTTAACGTCGAAAACGGCCCTAAATTGTTCTTTCATGCCCTCGACATTTGTCGTGCTGGCGGAAACGCCAGCATTCGCGATTACAAGATCTATCGGCAAAGCGGCATCGCGTTCTAAAATCCATGCAGCCATGCCTGCGGTATCCGTAACGTCGTTGATTTGTGTGAAAACGTTTGAGCGTTTGCACGTCGCGCGCGAAGCAGAATGCTTCAACCGCGGGGCGTCGCGCCCCGTCAGAGACAGGGTAACGCCAGGATTGGCGTATTCATAGGCCAGCGCTGCGCCAATACCGCTCGATGCGCCGGTGATAAGGATGTGCTTAGGATCGATCATTCGTTTCTCTTGAACCGAAAAATATAGAATCGGCTTTCTATATCATGTTTTCGGGTATGCCTTGCCGTTTTCGTCCAAAAATGTATAAGAGCATCATGACAACGACGCTTCCTTTCAACCTTATTCGCCGTCGCGGATTGATGCTCGTGCTGTCCTCGCCTTCGGGGGCAGGGAAAACGACCCTATCCCGGCGTTTGCTTGAATCCGATGGCGAAATATCCCTGTCCGTGTCGGTGACGACCCGGGCGCCTCGTAAAAACGAAGTTGCCGGGCGCGACTATCGGTTTGTCGACGTGACGGAATTTAACCTAATGGTTAATCGCGATCAGCTTCTTGAACACGCAAAGGTTTTCGGAAATTATTACGGTACGCCGCGAGGTCCGGTCGAAGAAACGCTGAAGTCCGGTCGCGACGTTCTTTTCGACATCGATTGGCAGGGCACGCAACAGCTTGCGGAGAAGGCGAGGGAAGATCTTGTCAGCATCTTTATTCTGCCGCCGTCATGGGGCGAGCTCGAACGCCGACTTATGACTCGAGCGCAGGATGGCCCGGCAGAAATTAATTTGCGTATGGCCAAAGCGTCAGATGAAATGAGCCATTGGGCCGAGTACGATTATGTAATCGTTAATCGCGACATTGACCAATCGACAGAGGCGATCCGCTCTATATTGCTTGCCGAACGCCTAAGGCGCTATCGTCAGCTTGGCCTGTCGGAATTTGTCGGCGGCCTTCAAGCGGGAAAATAGTTCTTCCAGAATTGTGATGCGAAGCAGATAAGGCGTTGAGATTATATCTTTTCCGGATCTTTCTGTCGATAAACAAGATTTCCATTTTTAAGAATTTTCTTTTATGCCAAGTATACCGAATCGATCCGTAAATGCTCTTTGTTCTACAGACAAAGCTCGCTACAAAGAAACGGCCTTAACGTTCGTGTGAGGAATCTTTATGAACTCGTTATTTCGCAAGAAAATTCTGACGCTCACGGATTCAGAATACGAGCGCAGCTCTCTTCGAAAATACTTGACGGCGTTAGACCTGACGATGCTTGGAATAGGATGCATCATAGGGACAGGCATTTTTGTGCTCACGGGCATTGCTGCCGCTACCCAAGCGGGTCCGGCTGTCGTTCTATCCTTTGTCATTGCCGGCATTCCTTGTGTCATGGCGGCGTTGTCGTATGCCGAGTTGGCTTCAAGCGTTGGGGGCTGCGGGAGTGCCTACGGCTACTCCTATGCCGCGTTTGGCGAATTGATCGCGTGGATTGTCGGGTGGGATCTTATTTTGGAATACGGCGTATCCGTTGCGGCTGTCGCAAACGGCTGGTCTGGCTATTTTTGCAACGTTTTTACGGCTATCGGCCTTTCTCTTCCTGACGTCCTAACCAAGGGGCCCGCTGACGGTGGAATCGTTAATCTTCCGGCGTCATTGATTATTTTGTTGCTTATGGGTGTTTTGATCGCGGGCATTCGCGAAAGCGCGCGGACGAATGCGGCTGTCGTTTTTGTCAAGCTTCTCGCCATAGCCGTTTTTGTCATTGTTGCAGTTTTTAACGTCAATCCCGATAACTGGACGCCGTTTATGCCTTATGGATGGTTTTCTGTGTTGCCTGATGGGAAAACCGTCGGGGTTCTTGCAGCGGCATCGCTAGTTTTCTTTGCGTATGTCGGGTTTGACGCTGTTTCGGTTGCGGTGGAGGAAACGCGAAATCCCAAACGTGACGTTCCCATCGGTATTTTAGCGTCCTTGGGTTTCTGCATGGTTGTTTATGTCGTTGTTTCGGGGCTTCTAACTTCGCTCGTGCCTTATACTGAGCTTAACGTCTCGTCTCCTGTCGCGGTTGCGCTTCGGAAAATAGGGATTAACTGGGCCTCGGCCCTTGTGTCAACGGGCGTGATTGCGGGGCTGACGTCGGTCATGCTGACGCTTTATTACGCTTTGACGCGCGTTATTTATGCGATGGGTCGCGATGGACTCCTTCCTCGCGGCCTTGCACAAGTCAATGAGCGGACTCTCACGCCTGTCCGCGCGACGGTCATTCCTGGCGTTTTTATTGCGGCGGCGGCGGGAATTATTCCTTTGGGAACGCTGGCCGAACTTGTCAATATTGGGACGCTGGCCGCCTTTATCCTTGTTTGCGGCGGCGTGATCGTTCTGCGCTATACGCATCCTAAGCTTCACCGACCATTCAAGGTTCCGGGTGGAATTATTCTGCCTTCTTTTGGCATTTTGAGTTGCGGGGCGTTGATTGCTTTTCTGCCTACGATTACGCATCTTCGCTTTGTTATATGGCTTGCAATAGGTATAGCAGTCTATTTCCTTTATTCTGCAAAGCGTAGCAACCTAGCAAAACGATAAGGGCGTCGGTGTAACGAATGTTTCTTTGGTTTTTATTGTTTGTCGTTTGCCTTCTTGTTGCGGGCTGTGAGATCTATACGTTTAAAACTGGCGTGCCAACGATGGCCTCGACGCGGGCCACGAGCAGGAAAATCGTCGATATTCTCATAGCCGAAGCGGCTAAGCGTCCGTCGTCCGAAACGATCAAAGTCCTCGATCTCGGTTCCGGAAATGGCCGTCTCGTTCGCGCTATCGCGAAAGCCTTGCCTCAGGCGTACGTTATGGGAATCGAGCTTTCGCCCATTCCGTGGGCGCGGGCCGTTATACAGCAGAAGTTGTTTCCGTTGAAAAACGTTGTTTATGAACGCAAAGATTTCTGGTCTTTCGATGCGTCGCCTTTCGACGCTGTCGTCTTATATTTATCCGGCAATGTCTTTGAACGCATGGGGAGGAAATTGGAGAACGAATTAAAACTCGGCGCTATCGTTATCGGAAACGAGACGTTTCTGCCTGCGCTCGGCGAACCGTCCGAAACGCACGAGGCGGGGTTTTTGAAGGTCAAGATAACGGTTTACCGGCGATAACGCACCGATCAATATCGCTCAGATCCTTCCAGACGGCAACGTCGATGAACCCGTGTTTAGAAAACAAATCCGTTACGGCTCGCGCTTGTCCGATACCGATTTCGATAGCCGCGATGCCGCCGGGTTTCAATATGCCGAACAGCTGCGGGAGCGCAATTCGGTAAGGATCCAGCCCGTCTGCGCCGCCGTCCAGTGCAAGAGGCGGGTCGAAGTCCCTTACTTCTTTCATTAGACCGGGGATGTCTTTTGACGGGATATAGGGTGGGTTGCTGACCGCGATATCGAAAGTTTCCTCAATCCCCTCTGCCCAGTTTCCAACCCGAAACGCCGCTCGTCCTTCAAGCCCCAAGGTCTTGGCGTTCAACGCCGCTTGTGCTACGGCTCGCGCGCTGATATCGATTCCAATGCCAGAAGCCCTCGGCATTTCGTGCAATAAGGCCAATAGCAGGCAGCCTGTTCCCGTGCCGAGGTCGAGGATCCGGGATTCCAAATTCCGGATTCGGGGAAAATCTTCTCGAATCCCGAATCCTGAATCTCGAATCCCAAGAACGGCTTCGATGACTGTTTCGGTGTCTGCCCGGGGTTCTAGGGTCGCTTCGTTTAGTCCGAAGGACAGTCCCCAAAACTCGCGCTTTCCAAGAATTCTCCCGACTGGTTCGCCTTTTTCCCGGCGAGTCATCAAAGCCATGATGGCTTGAGTTTCCGCCGCCGTCACGGGGCGTTCCGTTTGCGCGGCTATTGCAGCGCGCTCAAGCCCTAACGCAAATGCGGTTAATATATGCGCATCGAGACGGGGGTTATCCGCGCCGGATTGTCTTAGCGTCTCAATGGCGTTTTTGATCAATTCGGCAAGCGTCATGGTTCCCCGATCTGCGCCCCATCCTTATACGCCGTTTTCGCCAAGCTCCGCCAATTTTTCGGCTTCGTCCCGCGTAATCAGCGCGTCGATGAACGCGTCCAGCGCCGTTCCGTTTATAACGTCGTCAATTTTATACAAAGTCATTTCTATCCGATGGTCCGAAACGCGCCCTTGCGGAAAATTATAGGTCCTGATGCGTTCCGACCTGTCGCCGGTGCCGACTTGGCTCTTGCGCTCGGCTGCGTGTGCCGCGCGCACGGCCGAATCCCTCTTTTCGTAAAGTTTCGCGCGCAGGATCTTCATCGCTTTCGCGCGGTTCTTGTGCTGGGAGCGTTCGTCCTGCATGGCCACAACGATGCCTGTCGGCAAATGCGTAATGCGAACGGCGCTTTCCGTCTTGTTGACGTGCTGACCACCTGCGCCACTCGATCTGTAGACATCGATTTTCAAGTCTTTTTCGTCGATTTCGACATCGACCTCTTCCATTTCCGGCAGCACGGCAACGGTCGCTGTCGACGTGTGAACGCGTCCCGACGCTTCGGTTGTTGGCACGCGCTGGACGCGATGAACGCCGGACTCGAACTTCATGCGCGCAAATACGCCGCGTCCGCTGATTAAGGCCACGCCTTCTTTCAGCCCACCAAGGTCGTTTTGAGAAAGCTCAAGCGTTTCGAATTTCCAGCCGCGAAGGGCGGCATATTTCCGATACATATCGAAAAGCAGAGCGCCGAAAAGCCCGGCTTCGTCACCGCCGGCGCCCGCGCGAATTTCAAGAAGGGCATTGCGTTCGTCCGCCGCGTCCTTGGGGAGAAGCATCTTCTGAACTTGCAATTCCAGATTTGGGATGCGCTTGGTTAGCGCTTCGATTTCGCGCTTAGCTTCCGCTTGAAAATCGGGGTCGGTTAAAAGGTGCTCCGCATCCGCCCGTTCTTGCTTCGCGCGGTTGAGTTCCGCGATGGCCTCGGCCACGGGCGTCAAATCGGCGTATTCCTTCGACAGCCTTGCGAATTGCTCAGGCGCGATTCCCGGTTGCGAGAGCGCATCGCGCAGCTCGTCGTGCCGTTCGAGAACTTTACAAAACGTTTCCGTTAGAGACATTAGGCTCTGGCTTTTTCTTCCGAAGCGCGTCGCGCTTCGATTTCGGCGGCTTTTTTCTCAATCAGTTCCACCAGATGGTCGACGATGGCCTCGCCTTCGCCATGAAAACGATGATCGGCGACGCCCGAGATATAAACCTGATGCGTGCCCTTGCCGCCGCCCGTGAAGCCGATGTCTGTATACATCGCTTCGCCGACGCCGTTCACGATGCATCCGATAACCGAAACAGTCATTGGCGTCATGACATGCGCCACGCGCTTTTCCAGCGCCTCGACCGTCTTGATGACGTCATAGTTCTTACGCGCGCATGTCGGACAGGAAACGATGGTTACGCCGCGGCTGCGCAGCCCCAGCGATTTTAAAATCTCAAACCCGACCTTGACTTCCTCGTCGATGTCGGCTGACAGCGATACGCGCAGCGTGTCGCCAATGCCTTCGCCCAAAAGAAGACCCATGCCAACTGCGCTTTTTACGGTACCTGTACGAAGCCCGCCTGCTTCCGTTACGCCCAAATGCAAGGGATAATCGCAAACTTTTGCCAGCGCCCGGTAAGCCGCGACCGTCAGCATGACGTCTGACGATTTAACGCTGATTTTAAAGTTCGTAAAATCGTTGTCTTCAAGGACCTTCGCATGCCTTAGTGCACTTTCGACCATGGCTTCTGGGCAGGGTTCGCCAAATTTTTCCAGCAACTCCTGCTCAAGCGAGCCTGCATTCACGCCGATGCGCATCGAACATCCGTGATCTTTCGCAGCTTTGATGACTTCGCGTACGCGTTCGTCGGAGCCGATGTTTCCAGGATTGATGCGCAGGCACGCCGCCCCCGCTTCGGCGGATTCGATGGCTCGCTTATAATGGAAATGTATATCCGCGACGATGGGAACCTTAGTCGCCTTGACAATGGTCTTAAGCGCTGCCGTCGACTCTTCGTCCGGGCACGAGCAACGGATGATATCAACGCCTGCCTCTTCGGCAAGCCGGATCTGTGCGATTGTCGCATTCACGTCGCTGGTGAGCGTGTTTGTCATTGTCTGTACGCTGATTGGCGCATCGCCGCCCACGAACACGTTGCCGACAGTTATCTGTCGCGTTTTGCGGCGCGGGATATGCCGCCACGGGCGAATATGAGCGCTAGATGAATCCAAAGTCATAGATAGTCTCCTAATGAGTAATAAATTGCCCAGATTTTTTTACATTTTATCCGGATCAAGCGGTATGTTACGCACGACATGAGGTCCGCCTGTCGAAACCTTCGGAAGATCCTTGCCGTCAAGCGACAAAATAATTCCCCGACCGTTTCCTGTCGTTAAAGAAAGTCCAGGGGTGTTCGGTACGCGATAGGATTCGCCGGGTTTCAGCGTGCGGTCGAAAAGCGTCTTCCCCGACTCGTTGACGACCATGACCCAGCTGCTTTCGACTGCGCGAATAACAACCCGCGCGGACGGATCGCCGAAAGAAGAGGGGCTTTGTGTTTCCGTCTCAATTTGGGCCTTCATCTCATCGGCGTTTTTCGCCGGTTTCTCTGCGACGGGTTCTTTAACAATTTCGGCTGGAGGCTTTTCGCCAGAGACGACGATGCCCAAAGGAACTGGAGGCATCGTGGCTTCCGAATGCTTATCCGGAAGGGGCGGAAGAATAATCGAAGCTTTTGCCGCAGTAGGCGGAGGAAGCGGAATCGCATTCGCATTCGCTGTCGTTCCGACCGGAACTAACGGAGCGGAAGAAGTCGGGGCTTGTACCGCCGGCGCAACAACAGCGGTAGGTGCGGGCTGTTCGACCAGCGCTGCCGTCGGCGCTACAGGAGTCTCCGTCATTTCGGGAGCTGCCGTCGGTGCACTTGGCGCGGGGGCTGCGGTCGTTTGATCCATCGCGGACTCAGCCACCGGCGCGGTCAGTCCGGCCTGCGCCGCTTCCTGATTTGCAAGCGCATCGACGTCCGGTATCGGCTGTACGACGGTTGGCAAAGGCGGTGGGACAAGGACTTCCGCACGATTGGATGACGAAAGATTATACCAAAGCGCGTATACGAATATCAGCGCAATCGTCGCGCCAACCATGATCACAGCGGATGGCATGCGGCCTTCGGAGACGGGAGTCGGCATCGTCAAAATGGGCTTTTTGCGTCGTCCGGCCATTTCATAGCGGTAGCGGTCGACGGCTACTTTGCCGTCCAATCCCAGAAAGTTCGCATAAGTTCTTAAAAAGCCGATGACATAGGCGTCGGCGGGAATCTCGTCGTATCTGCTGTTCTCAAGCGCGATCAAAAAAGCAGGCTTGATGCACAGATATTCGGCAACCATATACAAATCGTCGCCGCGCCGCAGTCGGGTTTCGCGTAAAAGATCTCCAATGCGCTCTGTTTTGTTATAAGCGTGCTTTGCGGACTTTTGTTCGTATCGCGGCGGTTCGGGTCTTGGTTCGGAAACGACGACGCGGATCTCCCTTTCCTCGTGAGGAGGCGTCGGTTCGTCGGCAGGCTTGTTTTGCTCTATCTCATTGAATAAATAGGCGGATGCATCTTCTTGATTGGAATCCTCAATCGCTTGCCTCTCGGGTTTTGGAATCGTGACAGCGTGCTCAGACGAGAAACTATCCTCGCCCTGTGCGGAAAACGATTTTTGCTTTTTACGCCTGTTTTTCGACATGGCCGGACATTAGAAGAAGAACGGAAAAAAGGCAAACAAAACCCCGTTTTTCTTGAGATGCCGTTCGGGCTAAATTTAAAGGGATTTTCGTGTTAAAACGACCCAAAAGCCGTTCCCAGAACGATAATTGCGACCAAGGCAAGCAGCGGCCCAGGGACAATCGCAAAGAACAGGTCTTTATAGGCCTGCCGGTGGGTTAATTTGCTTATGGCAAGTAAGGCGATAACGGCACCGCAATGGGGCAGCGTATCCAGTCCTCCCGTTGCGATAGAGGTTACGCGGTGAAGAAGCTCGTGGCTGATTCCTGCGGCATCCGCCATGCGGATATAGCCGTCGCCCAATGTGTGGAGCGCAATACTTAATCCTCCGGAAGCGGAGCCCGTTATGCCTGCCAGAATGTTAATAGAAATTCCGACGGCGATTAGGGGGTTTTCAGTATTGATGCTCAGGACAAAGTCTCGCAATAGGGCGAAGGCGGGCAAGGTTGCGATTACGGCCCCGAAGCCGACCATGCTGGCCGTATTGAAGATGGGAACGACCGAAGCGTGTGCGCCGCCGTCAAGCGTTGAGCGCAGATCGGTAAAACGCTTTCTTTTAAGTATGCCGAGCGCCAAGATCCCTGACATCAGGGCCAAAAGTGTCGACCAAATGCCCAGTACCGAGGAAAGCCCGATTTCACCGTATTCCGGTAGTTTCAGATAATCGGAATTCCATGACGGTATAACGTAAGTGCTGAAAAAGTAGTTCGAGACTAAAACGACAACGATGGGCATTACTGCAGCGATACTTCGTCTTCTCGAATACCTTTCGTGCGCGGCGTGGCCGATTTCTCGCGGGTCGAAGACGTCGACGTGTTCGATCAAAGTTTCGTCGAGGGCCTGATCCTGCTTTTTCTCGGCATGTGCTGCATGTCCATGAGAAGCGTTTTTAGAGGATCCTTCGTGTGCGCCATAACCCTCACCAGTTCTTTTTGCGCGATAGACTTCTTTTGCGATCCACGCATAGCCGCAGGCAAGCATAATCGCCGCGGCTATGATGCCAAGACCGGGGGCTGCAAAGGCGTTTGTTCCAAACGTTGGCATGGGAATCGTGTTTTGGATTGCCGGGCTTCCGGGCAAAGCCGTCATCGTGAACGTAAACGATCCCAGCGCGATCGTGGCAGGGATGAGCCGTTTCGGAATATTCGCATGTGTAAAAAGCCGTGCGGCGATCGGATAGATCGCGAAGGCGACGACGAATAACGAAACGCCGCCATAAGTTAGAATGGCGCAGGAAATGACAATGGCCAGAATGGCATGATGGTTTCCAAGCTTTCTGGAAATGCCGGTCGCAATAATTTGCGCCGCGCCCGAATCGTCCATCATTTTCCCGAATAATGCGCCAAGCATAAATAACGGGAAATACATAATGACAAATTCACCCATCGCAGACATAAAAACCTGCGTATAAAGCCCCATAAGATGGGTGTCGGTCGAAAATAACGCCGCGAATAAGGCTAGAACAGGGGCCAAAAGAAGAACGGAAAAACCCCGGTAGGCCAAATACATAATAAGGCCCAACGAGACAAGAACCCCAACAATGCCAAGCATCGAATGCTCCTGCAGGAAGAAACGGAATCTTTCCAATAAAACAAATGAATTAAAATTATATTACGCTCACGACGAGCGCGGTGAAGGAATACAGCTGGTTCAATAAGATTTTAAGCGTACCGCAACGCGAGTGAAGTCCAACGAAGGGGCCGCATTCATTGGTCGCTTGGTATTAGTGGGAGGCGGTTAGATCTTTCTTCATTCCATCGGGCAGCGCCAGCGTCGAAAGGATCCCTAAAACCGAGCAAATGCTGCCAACAACGATGGCGGCGTCGATAAATCCAATATGCGGTTTTAAGGCCAAAAAAAGTGTCGAGATTGGAAGCAATAAAAATCGCACGAGATTAGGCACGGCGATCACGACGGTTCCGCGAACCTTTGTCGGGAACTGTTCTGCCGCGTTGGTGACCAGATTGGCCCAATAGCCGAGGCCGAATCCGATATAGATGCAGCGAACGTAAAATTCGGAAGCCGTTTTGGGCGGCAGGAAGAAACATGATGCAATTGCGCCCGCGATAATCAGGTGAAATACGACCAAGGAATATTTTCTTGAATCGATCCATTTGCTTAAATACCCGCAACCAAGGCCGCCCAGAGAAATGCCGACGTAAAGATAAATCATTCCCGTCGACGTATTTGGGGTTTCCGTCATGCCCAGCGCGCGCGCAAACTCCGGTGCCGCTGGGATTAGCAACCCGATGACGTAAAAAGTTGGTGCGCCGATCAGGACGCAGGCGACGAATTTCAACCACGAAGGCCACGACAGCACGTGTTTGAAAATATCCTTGGTTTTGACTTTTTTGTTTTCTTGTTGTTGAAGGAAAACGAGGGATTCCTGAAACCGGATTCTCAGCGCAAACAAAAGAAGACCCATGATGCCGCTGATAACGAAAACGGTCCTCCAGTTCATGCCGGAATTTGCCATGGATCCTGCGGCAATGACGCCAAACACGCCGAGTATCGTCGTGACCATCATTGCAATGGATCTGTCACGTCCTTGATGTTTCCCCGGCAGCATTTCGGAAATCAGCGTAATGGCCGCGCCGAATTCGCCGCCTAACCCGATGCCCGAAATAAAACGTGCCGCCGCATAACAGAAAGTATTGGGAACAAACGCTGTCGCGATGTTTCCGAACGAGTAAATAAGAATCGATAGCAACAGCGCTTTCTTGCGACCCTTTGTGTCGGCCAGAGGCCCCCAGACAAGGATGGCCCCAAGCACTTGTCCCGCGAATTGCCAGTTCATAATGTTGACATAGACGCCGAGCGAAAGGGCTTCTGGAACGCCCAAGTCGCCTAAGCTTTCGGCGCGCAAGATGGGGACAAGGAACGTATCGAAAAGATCGACGAAATACCCCAAGCCCGCAAACAGTACGAGCCGCCAAGGAATGGATCCGGATTTCCCCTTTTTTGTCATTGACCGTTCCCAACTATCTCCTATTCTTCATTCTTGTACGGAATTTGGGCTCTTTCAATCCGGAAAAATCGAGCTTAATTCCCTCGGGTAAAGAGGGGATATCTGCGATAAAAGCACCTGCGATCTTTAGGCACATTTGCCGCCATCCTCTGCTTCCAAGGGCCTTTTCGGCCTCGCCCACCAGATCGGCCAGGATTTCTTCGATCGGCTGTTCTTTTTTAACCATGCCGACGCTTTGGCCCGCCATCACAGAACCGGTTTCGACATCGCCGTCGATAACGGCGCGGCGCAGCGCGCCCGCCCAGAAATGTTCGATTTCCAGTTGCCCTGCTTCGCGCGAAATCTTGCCGCGATCCACACGCGCGATGATGTCGCGCTGCTTTTCCATGAATTTCTTGCAGCCTTCGTTCTGAAGCGCGCGAACGGGAATAACCGGGAATCTCTCGTCAATCTGCATCGACGGGACGGCTTCGCGCGCTGCTGCGCGTATAAATGCTTTCTTGAAGTTCGGATGCGCGATGCATTCCTTGGCACAGACAAACCGCGTCCCAAGCTGAACGCCCGCCGCGCCCAGATCGAGATAGGATACGATCATGTCTCCGCGTCCGATACCGCCTGCGACAAATACCGGAACGTTGCGGATTTCAGGCAAAATTTCTTGTGCCAGCACGGATGTGCTGACCGGACCTATGTGTCCGCCGGCTTCCGCGCCTTCGATAATCAAGGCATCGACGCCCATTCGTACGAGCTTTTTACCAAGAGCGGTTGTCGGTGCAAAACACAAAGCTTTGGCACCTGCATCCTTGACCTTTTTGACGGCGGGAGCCGGGGGCATTCCTGCTGCGAAAACAACATGCGAAATTTTTTCTTGAAGGCACACGTCGACGAGCGCTTCAAGATCGGGATGCATCGTGATCAAATTGACGCCGAAATTTTTATCCGTCAGGGCTTTTGTGCCGCGAATTTCCTCGCGCAACAAGTTAGGGCTCATCGATCCGCAAGCAAGCGTTCCGAAGCCGCCGCTATTCGACAGCGCGGCGACGAGGTTTCTTTCTGAAATCCAGCTCATGGCCCCGCCCATGATGGCGAGGTCCGTCCCGAGGAATGCTGTGCCGCGTTCCCACAGTTTATGAAGAGAAGAAGAGACAGCGACCATGAAAATATCCTTCGTCGTTCCGGTTTTAAGCCCGTAGCTTAAAAATAACGGCGGCGGAAACGAATTCCGCCGTTTTTACCACGCCAGGGCCTTTCCATCGTGAGTTAAAAACGTTCCCGACTTGTCCATTTTTAGCCCGTTAATCGTCTTGCGCATATTTGAAACGCTTTCCTCGACGGAAATATCGGCGGTTTTTCCGCCCATGTCCGTGCGCACCCATCCGGGATGCAAGCTGATGACGACGATGCCTTTGTCTTTCAAGTCCATTGCAACGCTCTTCATCGCCGCATTGAGCGCCGCTTTGCTTGATCGGTAGGCAATATCGCCACTGCGGCAAACGTGATCGATCGAGCCCATGATGCTTGAGATCATGACTATTTTGCCCTTTTCCGTCGCTGCGATGTTGTCCCGGAACGCCTCGGCCACCATGACTGGCGCAATCGCGTTGGTCCGTAAAACTTTTGCCCATCCGGCAGAATCGAGGGATCCGAAAGTTTGCGTCGGATCTTCTTTTTCGGGATCGCGCCGGGCATCGCCCGAATAGATGCCCGCGCAATTAATCAGCAGATCGATAGCCGTTCCCTTCAGCTTGGCTGCCAGCACGCGAATATCCTTGTCATGATCGACATCCAGCATTTCGATCTTTACGTTCTGAGAATTCTTTGCGATTTCGCGCAATGCGGCGGCCTTCTCGGGCGCACGGCAGCAGGCGATAACGCTCCATCTGTCGGCGGCGTATTGTCGGACGAACTCCAAACCCAATCCGCGACTCGCGCCGGTAATTAAAACCGTCAAGGCCATGTTTATCCTTTAATTCCGGTCTTTTCGGCGCTAATTCTCGCCAGAGCATCTTCGACATGCCGGCTGAAAACGAACTCTGCGGGCCGTTCCTTCGAAAAATCCAGTTCAGGAGCCATCGGTCCCTCAGTCTTTGGCCCGCGCAGAGCAACTTTGATTACTTTGAGCGGATGTGCAAACGCATCCTCTGCGGCGGTCGGTTCATATCCGCAGTGTGCCATGCAGTTTGCGCATTTTTCGTAACGTCCTGAGCCATATTTGCTCCAGTCCGTCGTTTCGATCAGTTCGCGCCATGTTTTGGTGTATCCTTCACCGATCAAATAGCACGGCTTTTGCCATCCGAAGATGTTACGGGTTGGAAGTCCCCAAGGGCGGCACTCGTATGTCTGATTCCCAGCCAAAAAATCCATAAATAAAGGCGACTGGCTAAAGCGCCATTTGGTTTTGCCCTCTTTGACTCTCTGTTTGCCGAGCTTGAACAGTTCGCGAAACAGGTTTTTCGTCACATCGCGCGTTAGAAAATGCTCTTGATCGGCCGCACGTTCGTAAGCGTATCCCGGGGACAGCGTAATATCTTCGATTCCAAGCTTCATTGCGTAATCAAAAAAGTTGGCTGTTTTTTGCGGCACGGCATTGTTAAAAAGCGTGCAGTTGATGGCGACCCTGAAGCCCTTCGACAGCGCCAGCTTGATTGCTGATTCTGCGCGCTCGTAAGCGCCGTTCAGGCAGACCGAGCGGTCGTGGTCTTCCTTAAGGCCGTCCAGATGAACGGAAAAATTGAAATACGGCGACGGCTCGAACAGATGGATTTTCTTTTCCAATATCTGAGCGTTCGTGCAGAGAATGACGTACTTCTTTTTTGCCACGAGCTGCTTGACGATTTCCCCGATTTCATGGTGAAGCAAAGGTTCTCCGCCCGGGATCGAAACGATGGGGGCACCGCATTCGCAAGCAGCATCGATGCATTCCTGAACCGACATTCGCTGATTGAGAATTTCGGGCGGATAGTCAATTTTTCCGCAGCCCGCGCAGGCTAAATTGCACCGAAACAAAGGTTCAAGCATCAAAACAAGCGGGTAATGCTTATTTCCGCGAATTTTTTGCTTGATTATATATAAGGCGACATCAATTTGTTGACGCAAGGGAACGGCCACGATCTTTTCCAATCCAGCTAAAGATTAACAGGGGGCCTTTATACCCTTCCCAACTTTCCCGGGTCAACTTTTGGTTTTTTTTTCAAAAAGAGTGAAAAATTGTCCGGAGAATGCATTTTTTTCTATATTTTTGCCTTATTCAAATGCTTTTATGAGACTCTCCGGATGCGCGAACGCTCGTTTGTCGCTTTTTTGAAAAGGTTATGATGGCAGAGCCGAACGATCTCGTTTTTTTTGAAAACTCTCTCGTTCTTCTAACAACCGCTGGGATTGCGGTTCCTCTTCTGCATAGGTTGTCGATTAATCCAATTCTAAGTTTTCTGATTTTAGGTGCAGCGCTAGGGCCGTCAGGCCTCGGTGCGCATGTGAAGGATTTTCCTTGGCTTCGACATGTTGTGATTCAAGAATCCGACGGGCTTCGACTGCTGGGAGATTTGGGGATCGTCTTCCTTCTTTTCCTAATCGGCACGGGGCTGTCTATCGAACGCTTGATTACATGGCGGCGATTTGTGTTCGGGCTTGGCGGGCTTCAGATGCTCCTTTGCGGCACTGCCCTGACTCTGATCGGCGAAATGATGGGTCTGTCGCGGGGCGTCGCGCTGACGGTAGGGCTTGCCTTTTCTCTCTCGTCGACGGCTATCGTTTTGCAATACCTTTCAAAAAGAAAGGAGATGAAAAGCTCGACAGGCCGCGCGTGCTTTTCGATCCTGTTGTTTCAGGATCTGGCCATTATTCCCGTTTTGCTGATGTTGGGGGTTCTGTCCAAGAAAACCGAGAACGTTTTGTTATACGATCTAGGACTAGCCTTGGGGCAAGCGGTGCTTGTCGTTGCGGGTATTTTTATCGTCGGTCGTGCGGTTGTCCGGCCCTTGTTTAGGGCTGTCGCGCGAACGGAAAGCTCGGATTTATTTGTTGCCACAACCTTACTGACTGTAATTGGAAGCGCCGTGGCCTCGTCGGCAGCCGGGGCGTCGATGTCTTTGGGCGCTTTTATAGCTGGCCTTCTGATCGCCGAAACCGAATACAGCCATGCCATCGGAACCGTGGTTGAGCCATTTAAAGGCCTTTTTCTGGGTTTGTTTTTCTTTACCATCGGCATGGGGATAGATCTTTCCTATATTGCCCATAATTTTTTGCTTGTTGCGCTGTCGGTTGTGGGCTTGATAACAGTAAAGGCGGCTTTTACCGCGCCGCTTCTGCGGCTGTTCGGCTTTTTTTGGTCGACATGCATAAAATCTAGTTTTCTACTTGCCCCGGCTGGGGAGTTCGTTTTTGTCGTGATTGGGCTTGCTTCGGCCAACGGCCTTTTGACTGCCGATGAAACGGCGCTTGCGGTCAGTATCGCGTCCTTGACGATGGCCGGGATCCCCCTTATGGGCCGACTCGGGCTGTTTGTGACAGAGCGATTAAAAAAGAACGAACTCCCGATTCGGCAAATATTTCCGGGATCCGACGATCTCGAAAAAATCGAGGCCATGGTGATCGGTCTAAGGCGTGTAGGCGGAATGGCATGCGATTTTCTGACCCAGCACAAAATTAGCTACATCGCCATCGATAAAGACTTGACGTTGGTAGACGGCCAACGAAAGAAAGGCGTACGCGCGTACTTCGGGAACGGAACGGATCCGCAGCTTTTGCTTCGAAGCGGCATCATGACTGTCAAAACCGTGGTTATTACAAGCCATATCCGCGAAGAAATCGACAGCATTGTTGAAGCTGTTCGTGGATTAAGAAAAGACGTGACGATCATTTCGCGCGCGCATGATGCCGATCATGCCAAACACCTGTATTCGTTAGGTGTATCGGTTGCTGTCCCGGAGACGATAGAATCCAGTCTGCAACTGTCAGAGGCTGCGTTGTTAAGTCTCGATCGCAACGAAAAGGACGTCCGCGAAAGTATAGATAACAGGCGGGATGCCATTCGCAGCGAGCTTCTGAAGGCTTTGAACACAGCATAAGGCGAGGGGTGCCGCGCGTCCCCCGTATTCTTTCTCGATAGCCTCTGTCTGTATTGCTCTTTCTGGGTCAGAGGACGGTTCCTGTGTTCACACAAAATCTACCAGCGTTAGCCGATAGTTATTCAACGTGGCAGAGGCGTCGGGGACTGTCGGTTTTTGTTGATATTGTAATTGATCGATCCTCTTAAACGAACATAATCATCTTTTGACGATAGTCCGTTTGAAAATATCATCTCGCCAACGAACGTTCCGTCAGAAGACAAGCGAGCCGTAACGCCTTTTTCGGCTTGATTGAAAGTTATGAGAAGGATTTCTTTCCCGATCTGGATTGTATATCCGGGGTGACCGCGCTTGCGATCTGCGTTTTCCGATATAACCGATGGCTCGCGAATAGAAATACGTGAACCAAATCTGTCCGAAAAATTTACTGGAATAAGGCCTGAATCGATTTTCCCCTTAATGGCCTTATGGATAAGTTTCTGTGCAAAAAAGAAGTTCTTAACACTGTCAGCAGGCATAATAATCGATAAACCTTCCTCAAAAATGGGACAAAAATAAAAAGAAAAGCCCGAACCGTGTGGTTCGGGCTTTTCGGCAACTTGCAAACATTTCCGATGATGTCATCCGTCTAAAAGAGCTGGCAGTGACTTACTCTCCCGGGCCTTAAGGCACAGTACCATCAGCGCTGGATAGCTTTCACGTCCGAGTTCGGGATGGGATCGGGTGCAGAACATCCGCTAAAACCACCAGCTCATCAAGACGGATGAAAAATGAAAGTCGAAGTCGAAAGAGCTTCGGGGCAGGGGCAAGTTGCCTCAGTCCCAAATGCTACCTTCTGAAAAGGATCAAGCCTATCGAGTTATTAGTACCAGTTAGCTTCACGCTTCGCAGCGCTTCCACATCTGGCCTATCGACGTGATGGTCTATCACGACTCTCAGGGAATACTTGTTTCGAGGTAAGTTTCACGCTTAGATGCTTTCAGCGTTTATCTCGTCCGTATTTTAGCTACTCGGCTATGCCGCTGGCGCGACAACCGGTCCACCAGAGATACGTCCATCCCGGTCCTCTCGTACTAGGGACAGCTCCTTTCAATATTCCTACACCCACGGCAGATAGGGACCAAACTGTCTCACGACGTTTTGAACCCAGCTCACGTACCACTTTAATCGGCGAACAGCCGAACCCTTGGGACCTTCTCCAGCCCCGGGATGTGATGAGCCGACATCGAGGTGCCAAACGACGCCGTCGCTATGGACGCTTGGGCGTCATCAGCCTGTTATCCCTAGAGTACCTTTTATCCGTTGAGCGATGGCCCTTCCACGAAGAACCACCGGATCACTATGACCGACTTTCGTCTCTGCTTGACATGTACGTCTTGCAGTCAGGCCAGCTTGTGCCATTGCACTCAGCATCTGATTTCCGACCAGATTGAGCTGACCATCGCGCGCCTCCGTTACACTTTGGGAGGCGACCGCCCCAGTCAAACTACCCACCATGCAGGGTCCTGTCCCAGGTTTCACTAGGATCAGTTAGATATCAAAGATTACAAGGGTGGTATTTCACTGACCTCTCCACTCAGGCTGGCGCCCAAGCTTCAAAGAGTCCCACCTATGCTACACATGCGATCTCTAATACCACTGCAAAGCTATAGTAAAGGTTCATAGGGTCTTTCCGTCTAACCGCGGGAACCCCGCATCTTCACGG
>CAYVBP010000010.1:0-30748 GCA_964449155.1 uncultured Rhodospirillaceae bacterium
GGAGCGGTTCTCCATCAAGCCCCCGGCTCTGCCGGGGGTTATTGATTGTGTCCCCTTTGCTTCGTTTTGATCCGGGATTGGTATCAATTCACTTTGATCCGGGATAGGTATGAGGATACAGATTACGTCACAATTTCTTTTGGCGCGTCTTTTTTGAAAATCATCCAATTCTGCCGACCAACCTGAAAATTTAGCGTTCCTGAAAATCCTACGGCCTCCAGCGCCTTGATATAGGAGTCGCGCAGTTCGCGATGCAAGCCGTCCGGCAAGATGTTTTCGCTACGCAAAACCATGTCGAGCTTTTTCGGTTGAACAAAGCCATCAATTTGCATTGCGCCTAACTTGCTTAAATTCATGTCAATCAAAAACCTGATTTTTCCCGGATTAACCGAGGCCTCTTTTCTTGCATCCCTGTCGGCGTGGACATAAAGCGTCAACGATTGATATCTGTCTTGAGCAAAAAGGGGAATCGGATAAGCCTTCCATTCGCCGACAACGGTATCGTGCGCCGGTTGACCTGCCGTTTTTAGTTCGTTTGACAGGCTATCGACAAGCGATGCTTTCCCAAGGCTCGCCAGCATATCGACCGCATCTGAGCCGATCCACCCGCGCACATCCCCGTTTTTGAACGCGCTAAATAAAAAAAGCAGCGCGCCGGGCAATGCTTCCGTCGGATGCGGTAAAAAATTCATCATGACGTTATGAAAAACGCGCGGGCTTAGGTGTTCCAAAACGGCCAATGCTTGCGCAAGCGACTGGATGCTTTGCGCCTTATCTGACGACGGCAAAGGCATAAGCGGCGAGTCTTTAAGCGGCGTAACGGCGACAATGGCTGTCTCGCCGATGGAAGCGGGCACTTGCGCTTTGACAAAAAGCGTCGCGTGCGGAGAATCGAGAATGAGCTGACCGTTCGTGCCCACGCCAGCGACCTTGACCGCGATTTGGCCGGGCGCGAGAACAGGAGGCGGTTCGTTCGGATTTTGAAGAATGGAAACGAGACGCAAAGAGACTTCGTTGCCCGGCGTCAACAGCGTTGCCATGTGCGGCGGAACAGGTTGTTGCGCGCCCTGTGAAAGTGGCGCGTCGCGTCCGCTCATTGCCGGTTGAGGCGGAGGTTCTTTTGCAGACAAGGAGGTGTCCAAAGCAGGCTGTCGTGTCGCAGCGTTGGGTAGCGGCTGTGGCAAAGGCAAAGCAGCCGTTCCTTTGGCATCAGGCGTTGACGCCAACTGGGCAGGAAGAACGGGCGGTTCTTGCGCCGGGGCTTCCTGCAACGAGGTCAGAACGTTCGGCTTCTGGTTATAGTCCGCCGTTCGTAAATATGCAGGAAGTTCGTCGCGCGTTGCCGGAAGGGTTTGCCCTCCACGAGAAACAGCGGAGCTGTCCTGCGTTTTTGAAAGTCCTGTCGTTTGCGTTTCGTGCGGAAGTGGGGGTTGCTCTTGCCTTGAAACAGGTTGTTCAGGAATATCCTCATAAACAGCGGCCGATAAAGTATGCGTTTCCTGAAGAGGCAAAGGCGACTGAGGCGGCAAAGAAGTCGATTTTTGCGGCGCTAAGGGTTGTTCAGGGACTTGCGGCAGTGTCCGGAGATGTGTTTTTTCAAAAAAGGCTTGCGCCGGATCGTCGCGCGGGCGCGTAGCGAGGATCATGGCGTTTTCTGTTTCCGGCTGCGCAGTCGACGTTCGAAGAGCGGTCAGGGTCGTCGCTAAATTTTTTGTCTGCGATGCGTCAGCAATAATGGCGGTTGGAGCCGGGGTTGGAGGAAGAACGATGGCGCGAAATTCGGCGCCGGGTTTAAAAACCTGTTGCGGCAACTGTTGTTCCGTAGGAGGAACTTGAGCCGCGTGAACGGTCTGCGCCTGTTGCGGAGGCGTGGCCGCAGTTGGAATGGCCAATATGCCTTGTGTCGGCGGCGATCCGGGCTGAACCGTGAGGGTTAAAGGCCGCTGCGATTGCATCAGCGAAACGAGATGCTGAAGCAAATTGCTTTTCTCGACCGCGCTGAAATTTTGCGCGAATGTAACCGAAACCAGCCCTAAAACCGTCGTTAGCGATAATGAGTTTACTTCCGTAATCGAAGTCAAAACGGCATTTGTTTGTATCGTATGAGTCAAGTTCTCCAATGCGGCGGGAAGGCCTGTGACCGCGACTTGAATTAATGTCTGTCCCTGCGAAGAGGCCGTCGCTGCGGAAAGCGAAGGAGGCGATGTCGGCGTGGCGAGGGGAATATCGACCATTCGCCGCCTCCGATGTTATAGCCGTAATTGAGCGGCAATGGTTTCGACATCCTTTGCGGCGTCGCAAACCGGGAATCGTGTCAGCAATGCCGCTTGCGCGCGAATGGCATCGCGGACTTTTGTGTCGCGCCTTACGATCCCCGCAAGGGCGGGCGTATAACCTAAAAAGTTCTCGCAAGCCTTGCGGATTATATCGAAAGTCTTATGCCCTTCGGCGTTATTGGAGGCCATATTGACAACGACCCTAAGCTCTGCGGTCGGATTGGCGGCGCGCGTCAGCTTGATAAAGGCATAGGCGTCGGTCAGCGATGTCGGCTCGTCCGTCAAAACGACGTATGTCACGGCGGCAGGACCTGCCATCTGGCGCACGGACCTTTCGATGCCTGCGCCAAGATCGACCACGACGACATCGTAACTCTTGGCCATGTCGATCAGCTCGGCGCGCAGCTCGAACAGTTTCTGGGAGGGCAGGGAGGAAAGATTGCCGGACCCCGATCGTCCGGGAAGGATATCGAAACCTCCCTCCGGATAGGGCAACAGGACGTTTGTCAACGACATCTCGCCTTCGACGACTTGTCCCAAATCCTTTTCGGGCGTGAGGCCCAGCTGGATATCGACGTTGGCAAGGCCAAAGTCTCCGTCGAACAAAAGCGCCTTTTTGCCCAGCTTGGACAGCGCATGGCTAAGCGTAATGGAAAACCACGTCTTGCCGACGCCTCCTTTGCCCGAAGCGACGGCGATCATGTTGGCGCAGCGCAGCGCGGGGGAAGCTGCGATGGGCCTATCGGTTCTTAAGGGAATTGGATCGGTCATTGGGCGCTCCGGGAAAGGGCGTTTAGAAGTCGGGAATTGGGATTTTGGATTCGGGATTCATGGTTTGGAGAAGATTTGACTTCCTCGACGCGCTTTTTTCCGGATCCTTCCTTTAAAATAATTCGGCCCAATACGACGGGATTGATCGGAAGCAAAGGATCGGTGACCTTCGGCGACGCGCCGTAAGTCGAAAGAGGCAGCCGCGTTTCGTAAGCAAGCCGTAAAAGACTTCCGATGCGCCTGACGGCGTCAAGGCGCGTAATTAACAGGCGCGATGCGCCGATGCTGCGAAATTCCAGCGCCAGATCGATAGCTTCCGAAGCGTCAAGCCCCGCCGGAAGAACGAGCGTGGCATCTCCGACGGCGGAAATAAACTCGCGCGCCGCTTCTTTCTCGCGCGGATCGAACGGATTGCGGCCCGCCATGTCGATAAACGTCGGCGTTCCGTTTTGCAGGGATACAAGGTCATGCAAGGCATGCCGGTCGTCAATTTCGACCAAATCAATATTCAAAACGCGCATAAAAGCGCCCAGCTGTTCCATGCCGCCCGCGCGGTCGTAATCGGTGCCGATAACGGTGACTTTTCGCTTGGCCAACGTTGCTTGCGTCGCGAACTTTGCCGTGCAGAGCGTTTTTCCCGCGCCGGGAGGGCCTACAAACAGAGCCGGCTTGGACAGATCGATAGGGTCAAACTTAAAATGCGTATCCAGCGCAGCGCCCAGCGAAAGGAGGGGATCGTCGTTGGCGATCTGCGTCGCGGTTGCCATGATCTTTTCCGCCAGCGAAGCCGGAACCTGATGCGCTGTCAACGCTTCGGCAATAACCTCAAGCGCCTTGGAGCCTGTGTCTTCCGGAACGTCAATTTTTTCGGCGATGCGCGGTGCGGAGCTGTCGATAGCGGCCGTGACGCGAACGCCGCCGGATTCGTCCTCGCGCGTGGCTACGATGATCGCGTCTTGCCCCAAAGCTTCGCGTACCGCCCGCATAGCGTCGGTCAATGTGGAGCCGTAAAAGGATTTCAGACGCATAAAATAATCCCATTTAGGAACAAGATGTTATATCGACAAGCCTATAAATTGTCCCCCATCGAAAACCATCGCCACCCCCGCCGACTATATCCTTCCCCGGCATACCCCCGCAAGGGGAAGAAACGCCAAACGCTTCCTAAACCTGCCCCAACGTCTTGATTCTGGCTTTTGGATGGATTTCGTTTTGGGAAAGAACGGTCGTTGAGGCGCGAAAACGCTCGACAACCGACCTGACATAGCTGCGAACGGGGGGGCTGACAAGCAAAACGGGCGATTCGCCCATGGCGGCCAAACGGTCGTAAGTCTGGCGTACCGTGCCAATAAACTGTTGCAGGCGCGTGGGCGCCATGGCGAGTTGCCGCGCATCTCCCTCTCCGACAATCGATTCAGCAAAAGCCTGTTCCCATTCCGGCGACAAGGTGACGATGGGAATATAGCCTTTCTCCCCTGTGTTCGCGTCCGAGATTTGCCGCGCAAGGCGCGTGCGCACATGCTCGGAAATGGAGGTTAAATTGCGGGTTACTGCGGCGGCTTCCGAAACGCCCTCAAGGATGGTCGGCAAATCGCGGATTGAAACGCGTTCCGACAAAAGATTCTGCAAAACGCGTTGCAGGCCGCTGATCGTAATTTGCGACGGAACCACGTCAGCGACAAGCTTCTGCTGATCCTTGTTCAATTCGTTCAAAAGTTTCTGGGTTTCTGCATAGGACAGCAAGTCGGGCATATTGTCTTTGACCAATTCGGTCAAATGCGTCGTAATGACGGTCGGCGGATCGACGACGGTGTATCCCTTGAACAAGGCTTCTTCGCGATAAGTTGGATCGATCCACATCGCGGCAAGCCCAAAGGTCGGTTCGACGGTGACCTCTCCGGGCAACGCGATCGGTTGTCCGCGGGGATCCATGGTCAGAAGCATGCCGGGGCGCAAATCGCCGCGCCCGGCTTCGATTTCCTTAATACGTAAAATGTAAGAATTCGGAGGCAGCTGTAAATTGTCCTGAATGCGCACGGCAGGCATGATAAAGCCCATTTCCGTGGCCAGTTGCTTGCGAAGGCCCTTGATCTGATCGGTCAGTCTTTGACCGGCTTCGCTGTTGATAAGGCTCAATAGAGCATATCCCAGCTCAAGGCGGATCATATCGAGGGCAAGGGATTTGCCGATGGGATCTTCTGCAATCGCCGCTTGTTTCTGCGTCGCGGCGACGGTCGTTTCCTCAGCCTTCTTTTCCTTCGCAGCCTGCGTGACGGCATAGCAAGCAAAGCCCGAAATGCCGCTTAAGATCGCAAAGGAGAAAAACGGCATGCCCGGCAGAATGGCCAATATGCCGAGCGTCGCTGAGCTTAGCCCTAAAGCCATCGGGTATCCGCTAAGCTGCTTAAACAAAGCCTTGTCCGTCGATCCGGACAAATTGGCTTTTGTGACAAGCAATCCGGCCGCGACCGAGACAAGAAGGGCAGGTATTTGCGTCACAAGTCCGTCGCCGACCGTTAGCCTGACGTAAGTGTCGGCGGCGTCAATAATTTGCATGTCGTGGCGGAAAGCCCCGATGGCGATGCCGCCGACAGCGTTGATAAAAGTAATGCAAAGGCCTGCGACGGCATCGCCGCGAACGAACTTGGCGGCGCCGTCCATCGATCCAAAAAAGTTGCTTTCGTCTTCAAGTTCTTTGCGGCGTTTGCGGGCCTGTTCTTCGTTAATAAGGCCCGAGGATAAGTCGGCATCGATAGCCATTTGCTTGCCGGGCATGGCGTCCAAGGTAAAACGCGCGGCGACTTCGGCGATACGGCCCGATCCCTTGGTGATGACGACAAAATTAACAAGGGTCAAAATCGCGAAAACGATGACGCCGATAATGAAATCGCCGCCCATTACAAGGCTGGCAAAAGATTCGACGACATGGCCCGCCGCCGATGTTCCTTCGTGCCCGCGCGTTAAAACAAGGCGGGTGGTTCCTAAATTTAGAGACAGCCGGATCAACGTGGCCATCAAAAGAACGGTCGGAAAAGAGCTGAACTCCAGCGACCGCCCGATGAATAGAACGGTCATAAGGATCAAAACCGATAACGTAATGGAAATAGACAATCCGATATCGATTAAAAAGGGCGGCAAAGGAATGACCAAAGCCGTCAAAATGGTCATCAGTCCGAGGCCTAGCCAAACCTCGCCGCGCTTAAAAATTCCGCCGAACGGATCGGTGGATCCAGTTTCAGCTGTTGACGTCTGCTCGGTCATGAGGGGGATTCAGGATTTTGGATTTGGGATTCGGGAAGAAAAAAAGATAAGGGCAAATAGCCGGATCCATCAGGAATAAGTTCGAAATTCTCTTCCCCGAATCCCGAATCCCAAATCCCGAATCCGTTTTTCATGACGCGGCTCTCTCTTCACCGACGCCACCTGGAGCCAACAAGCCTTCGTCGCTGTATTGCTTGAGCTTGTTGCGCAACGTTCGGATCGAAATCCCTAGGATGTTGGCGGCATGCGTGCGGTTTCCAAGACAGTGGCTTAACGTATCGATAATCAAATCGCGTTCGACATCGGCGACGGTTCTGCCAACAAGATTGGCCGTAGGTTGAGGGGCCATCGCGCGTGCCGTTGCTGCCGCCTGTTCTGCGGGAACCGGTGCGGGCGCAAAGGATTGTCCCGAAAGCATAATGGACTCTGGCTCGATTATGGAGCCTTGCGACAAAAGAACGGCCCTGTGCATCGTGTTTTCAAGTTCGCGCACGTTGCCGCGCCAATGATGCGCCTGCAATGCGGCGACAGTCGCGGGCGATAGGCTGCGGTCGGGAAGTCCATTTGCCTTGGCGTATTTTTCGGCAAAATATTTAGCCAGCCTGACGACGTCCGAAAGACGATTGCGCAACGGCGGAAGGTGCAGATTCACGACATTCAGTCTGAAGTACAGATCTTCCCGGAAACGCTTGGCCTTGACTTCTTCCTCGAGATTGCGGTTCGAGGTCGCGATTAGGCGAATGTCGATTTTTATAGGTTGCGTGCCGCCGACACGGTCGATTTCGCGTTCCTGAATCGCGCGAAGGAGCTTGGCTTGCAAACGCATGTCCATTTCGCTGATTTCGTCGAGCAAAAGCGTGCCGCCGTTGGCTTCTTCAAACTTTCCGATGCGGCGCGCGATAGCGCCCGTAAACGCGCCCTTTTCGTGGCCGAACAATTCGGATTCAAGAAGATTGTCCGGAATAGCCGCGCAGTTGACCGAAACAAAATTGGCTGCGGCGCGGCGGCTTTTGCGGTGAATGTATCGCGCCATGACTTCCTTGCCGGTGCCGCTTTCGCCGGTGATAAGGATCGAGGCGTCGCTGTTGCCGACGCGATCGACCATTTGCAGCAAAGGCTTCATCGAGGAGTCTTGCGCGATAAACGTCTGGTCTTCTTCGGCCACGGCTTGCAAGACGGCGGCGATAAGATCGGCGTCCGGGGGCAGGGGGACGTATTCCTTCGCGCCGACCCTGATGGCGCGAACGGCACCTGCCGTGTCTGTCCCGATGCCGCATGCGACAACGGGGATGTTAATATGTTCCGATTTCAGGCTGTCGATGAACGTTGCGATATCCAGCGCAATGTCGCACATCGCAAGGTCGGCGCCTTGACCGTTACGCAAGGCGTTTAGCGCGCCTTCGATGCTGTCGATATGCGCGACCTTTGCGCCGCGTTGCGTTGCGATGCGCCCAGCGGTGCCCAGCGGGCCTTCAAGTTGTCCAACGATCAATAGTCTCATCGTTTTGCCGGGATAAGAACCTCAAGAAACGCCCTTGCGGCGGTTTCCGATTTCCTGCTCCCGAATCCCCCTTTCTTATGCGTTTCTATCCGATTTGATGATTTCCGTCATCGTAATACCCAAACGATCCTCGACAACCACAACTTCGCCGCGTGCAACAAGGCGGTTGTTCACGTATATATCGATGGCTTCACCGACCTTTCGGTCAAGCTCAATCACAGCGCCACGGCCTAGTTTTAGCAAGTGGCTGACCTGCATTTCGGCCTTGCCGAGAACGGCGGTGACTTCGACGGGAATGCCGTACACAGCATCGAGATCGTTAACCGTAATCGGCTGATGATCCTTTGGGGCTTCGCCGGAATTGGCGTCAAGCTCTGTCAGGGTCAGGGATTCTTTTTCATCGGCCATAGAAAGCTCCTGTTACGAAGAAGGAAGAAGTGTTTGCTCTGCGGCACCCATCGTTGCGCCTACGTTGCGTTCGACGCCGCCGTCGGACCATTCGATGCGGCAATCGCCAGTTTCGACGGCTTCATCCGCCAAAATAACGAGTTGTCCCGGAAAAGCGCGCTGCTCGGCCATTTTCCGGATTTTTTCGTCTAAAACGCTGAACTCGGATTCATGAACGCGAACGACAAGGCGCGGTTCGCGCGACATATCGCGAAGCGCGTCGTTGACCAGCGCTTCGATTTCCTGAATGCCGTTTTGGGCGATAAAGGTTGGCAAAACCTTTTTCGCAATCGCCAAGGCAAGTTGCCGCGTATGATGTTCGTGTTCCTGTGCGATCGTCCCGATCGTTTTAAGGATTTCCTCCGCGCAGCCGCCGATTTTTTGCAGCGCGTCGTTTTGAAGGGCAATCTGTTCTTGCTTGCCGGCGGCCTCGCCGTCTCTGAAGCCTTGGCCGTAGGATTCCTTCTTCAGCGCGTCGATTTGATCCGGCTTCATTAAAACGGGTTTGCGTTCGGGCGCGCGATGAACGACATCGGCTTCGTCAAACGAATAGTCGAACATAAACTTGCGGACTTCTGCGGTCGTAACGCGATCAATAGACAAGTTCGTCCTCCTCCGCGCCCTTCGAGATGATGATTTCGCCCTTCGCGGCCAGATCCTTGGCGGCGTTGACAAGATGGTTCTGAGCTTCTTCGACATCGCGCAGGCGCACGGGGCCGAGAGAGGCGATATCTTCCTTTAAAAGCTTGCCAGCGCGCTCGGACATATTCGAAAAGAATAGATCTTTAATCGAATCCGAAGATCCCTTGAGCGCAGTCGGCAGTTTTCCTTTGTCCGCGATTCGAAGGATCGCCTGAATGGCCGAGCCGTCCAGTTTGCCCAAATCTTCGAACGTGAACATCAGCGCCTTGATCTTGTCGGCGGAGTCATGATTGCGCTCTTCCAGCGCGGTCATAAATTTTGCCTCGTTCGCGCGGTCGAAATTGTTAAAAATTTCAGCCATCATTTCGTGGGAATCGCGTCGGTTGGTCCGCGCAAGATTGCTCATGAATTCGTTGCGCAGCGTGCGCTCAATATCGTCGATAACGTCTTTTTGAACGGACTCCATGCGCAACATGCGCGCGATGACTTCCATGGCGAAGCTTTCGGGCAGCTGCGTCAAAACGCGGGCGGCATGGTCGGCCTTAATTTTCGAAATGACGACGGCGACGGTCTGAGGATATTCGTTTTTCAAATAAGCCGCCAAAACGGCTTCGTTGACGTTCGCAAGCTTGTCCCACATCGTTCGACCGGCGGGACCGCGAATGTCTTCCATAATGTTGTTGACGCGGTTTTTATCGAGAACTTTCGAAAGCAACCGTTCGGTCGACTCCAGCGTGCCGACGGTGCCTCCGGCCGAGGACATTTGTTCGGCGAAATCGATAAAAAGTTTTTCGACGAGCGTTGAACTGACCGTGCCCAGATTGGCCATGACCTGAGATAAATCCTTGATCTCGTCGTCGTTCATATGCCCAAAGATGCGCGCGGCGTATTCCTCGCCAAGGGAAAGAATGAACAGCGCGGACTTTTCAAGACCCGAAAGGGACTTTACGTCGTCGCGAAGGCGTTGCCCTGCCATTAGCGGTTCTCCTGATACATCCAGTTGCGAAGGATGCTAATGGCTTCGTCAGGATGCTTGTCGACAATTTCGCCGACCTTGCGCAACGACGAGGCCTTAACCCGTCCCTCGACGCGTTGGATATCGATCATGCGTTCGATTTCGGACTCTGCGGCAGAAGCCTCTGCTGCGGCATCGGCTGCGGCGCTGGCGCCGGGCGAAGGAAGCTGCGCGATAGTACCGCCACTGTTACCGACAAGGCCGAGAGCGGCCGATCCGCCGCTCAAAAGAACGTTTTCGGAAGCGGCGCCGGACGCTTCCAAAATCTTGCGCAAGATGGGGCGAACGATGAGCAAAACGACCAAAAGACCAATCACGGCAAGAATAATCGTTTCGATGGCATGAAAAATATCGGCGCGGGGAATGCCCATCAGCATGGCCGAAACGCTGTCGGAGGCTTCATTAAGGACTTCCGGTTGTGCGAATTGCATATTAACGACCTCAATCGTGTCGCCACGGGTCGCGTCGAAATTGACGGCGGAACGAACAAGTTCCTTAATTTTCGAAAGCTCGTCGTCCGTGCGCGGAACATAGGTCGATGTTTTTCCGTCATCCGAGGCTTTATAAGTCCCATCGACGACGACAGCGACGGAAAGGCGGCGGATCTGCCCGCCTTCGCGCACTTGATTGCGAATGGTTTTATTGATTTCGTAATTGATGGTTTCTTCGTTGCGGTCGTTTTTGTTGCTGGATCCGCTGCCGCCTGCGCCGCCTGCCAGTTGTTGCGGCGTGGCCGGAAGATTATTGGCGACGGAGACGGCGTTCGAAGCCCCGCTTTCCGAATTAGTGGCGGCCTCGTTGACGCTTTGCGTTGACCGGATCACCTGACTTTCCGGATCGTATATTTCAGAACTGGTTGTAATGCGGTCGTAATCGAGATCGGCGGATACCTGCGCGCGGACTTTTCCGTATCCCAGCGTTTGCGTCAAAAGATCTTCGATTTTTCGAGCCTGAGCCTGTTCAAATTGAATGCGCAGATCTTCATTGTCGTTCGACGCTGCGCCTGCGGTTCCTGCGCCGCCGCTAGGGCGCGCCAAAAGGTTGCCTCGGTCGTCGACAATAGAGACTTGTCCGGGTTGCAGCTGCGGAACGGCGGCGGCGATCAAATGCTGAATGGCGGCGACTTGTTCGCGGGTTAGCACGGCGCCGTTGCGTGTTTTCAGAAAAACGCTCGCCGTCGCGGTTTGCATGGCGTGACTGAACAATTCGCGTTGCGGCAAAACCAAATGAACGCGGGCATTCGAAATAGGATCCATCGCGCCTATCGTCCGCGCCAATTCGCCTTCGAGCGCGCGCAAGTGATTGACGTTTTGGACAAAACTGGTCGTGCCGAAGCTTTCCTTTTGATCGAAGATTTCGTAGCCGATCGAACCGCCTTTCGGCAGGCCTTCAGCGGCCATTGTCATGCGGATTTTGCCGACTTGATCGGAAGGAACGCGGATAAGGCCGCCTGTCGCATCGACCTGATAGGGGATTTTCAATGCGTCGAGCTTTTGAACGATAGCGGCGGAATCCCTTTGGTCCAGCTCGGTGTAAAGAAGGGCAAGAGGCGATGTAGAAACGCGGGTCGTAATAAAACCCAGCATACCCAACAGACTAAGGCCTACGACGGCAATGGCGACAAGGCGCATAGGCCCCAGATTGCGCAAAGTCTGTAGAAAAGCATTCACTTTGTTTATTCTCCTGCTTAAACGGGATATGCCAAAGCAAAACCCGTGCCTACAAAACTACATGTCGTGGGCGGTTCATACGAATCACCCGAACCCTTGTATCTTAACCATAGCGCGGCAGAAATTGCCTACTAAAAATTATTAATGATTAAAAAATGAGTCTTGATTTTTGAAAAAATTTTTAACGAAGCGGCAAAATCTGCCGAGGAAGTTGACCTCTGTTGTAGGGGCGCAACAGGTGGTAGGGGGAGGAAACGTAGATACGACATATGGAACGAAAAAGGTCAAGAGAATGTACGAAGGCGCAGCAAAAAAACTGTGGAAAAAGTATTTGTGCGCTCACATTTGACGGAATTCTCGAAACGTGTACATTCGGGCGGGTTTGATTTTACTTGGGGATAACAATGACGGACTCTTTGACACCTGCGTCTCTGCAGGGGGCGCGGATCATGGCGGGTAAGCGCGGGTTAATTATGGGCGTGGCGAACGACCGTTCGCTGGCTTGGGGCATCGCCGGAATATGCGCGGGGCAGGGGGCGGAACTTGCTTTTACTTATCAAGGGGATGCGTTGCAAAAACGTGTCGTGCCGTTGGCGACTAGCGTCGGTTCCAAACTGATCTTGCCCTGCGATGTCACCGACGACGCGAGCATGGACGCCGTATTCGAAACCATCCAAAAAGAATGGGGCCAGCTTGATTTCCTTGTCCATGCGATTGCTTGGTCGGATAAGAATCAGCTCGATGGGCATTATCTGGATACGACGCGCGACAATTTCCTTCGAAGCATGGATATCTCGTGTTTCTCGTTTACGTCGCTTGCGCGGCGCGCGGCACCGTTGATGGCGAACGGCGGCAGCATGCTGACGCTATCCTATTTTGGCGCGGAGCGCGTCATGCCGCATTACAATGTCATGGGCGTTGCCAAGGCGGCGCTTGAGGCCAGCGTGCGCTATCTCGCGGTCGATCTTGGCGGAAAGAACATTCGCGTTAATGCGATATCCGCCGGGCCGATCAAGACCCTGGCTGCCAGCGGCATCGGCGATTTCCGTTACATTCTAAAATGGAATGAAATCAACGCGCCTTTGAAGCGCAACGTCACGATTTCGGAAGTCGGAACTTCGGCGCTGATGCTGCTTAGCGACCTTGGCACTGGAATTACGGGCGAAGTCATGCACGTAGATTCAGGCTATCATACCGTCGGCATGATCGCGGTCGACGAGACGCAGAAGCTTTCCGATCTCGTCAATTCGATGAACGGAGCTTCATAGGCGGCGTTGATTTTTTTCCCGTTTTTCTAGGGCGTCTTTCTGGTCGAACGCAGTCAAGGACCCGCGAAACGGTTATAATCAAATCTCTCTTCGATTATACCCAGAACGCCGGACGATTTTTCCGATCAGGCCTCGCGACGGGGGCTGAAGTTCTTCAGGGCCGCCGGGAGTGAGCGTGTTTATTCGCCTGCTTTCCAATATGGGGGCATCGCCATTCCTGATCCAACGAATTTTTTCGGAAGGAAATTCGCTAAGGCCCGTCGCTTCAAGCCACCTTAACGCCTTTTCTTCTTGGGTCGGAGCCAAGGGGCGGATATAGGCGTTTGCGAGTTGATCGGGATAGTTTTTGCCGACGATAGCGCGAACCGTTTTATCAGCGAAGGCGACGTGGTTATCGGCGTTTTCGGCTTGCAGCTTCTCGACAACTTGTGCGTAGTAAACGAGCGCATGCTCTTTAGGCGTTAGCGTGCTTTGTCCGGGGCTTTGTATGGCTCTTTTAGCGTAAGTCTCTTCGAAATAGCGGGAAAGCAGCGCGACAAAACTTTTTGCTTCGGCGGGGAGGTTTTCTAGCAAGATCGCATTCAGGTCTTTGGCGCGTTCTTCGGCCGTTTGCGGAAAATCGATATCCCGATAATTCTTTTCCATACGCTTCCCCATTTATGTATTCCTGATACCAATCCCGGATCAAAATGAAGCAAAGGGGACACAATAAAAATGCCCGAACCGCCGTTACCCGTTCCATACCGCCTTTTCCGGCATTTTTATTGTGTCCCCCGCGCCCTTGATTCACTGCGATCCGGGATTGGTATGAGTACGCTTATCATTCTACCCTGAAATAAATACTTTCACTAATTTAATGTCGATGCGGCAGATAAATGCTATACTCCAGCGCGTTACAAAAAACTTAACCGATAGGTAACCATGTCTTCGACGTTCGGCACTCTTTTTCGTTTTACGACTTGGGGCGAAAGCCACGGACCGGCCATCGGAGTCGTGGTCGACGGCTGCCCGTCGCGCATTCCTTTGTCGGAGGGCGATATTCAGCAGTGGCTCGACAGGCGCAAGCCGGGGCAGTCGCGTTTTACGACGCAGCGAAAAGAAAGCGACGCGGTTAAAATCATGTCGGGCGTATTCGAAGGCGTGACGACGGGCGCGCCGATTAGCCTTGTTATTGACAATACCGATACGCGCTCGAAGGATTACGACGACGTCAAAGACAAATTTCGTCCCGGCCATGCCGATTACGCCTATTGGGCAAAATACGGCATTCGCGATTATCGCGGCGGCGGCCGTTCTTCGGCGCGGGAGACGGCTTGCCGCGTTGCCGCAGGTGCGGTTGCGCGCGCCGTTCTTGGGCGGGATATTCTCGTGCGTGGCGCTGTCGTTCAAATTGGGCCGCATAAAATCGATCGCGACAAGTGGAATTGGACCGAAGTCGATAACAATCCGTTTTTCTGTCCTGATCCAGCGGCGGCTTTGGTGTGGAGCGATTATTTGGACGATGTCAGACAAAAAGGATCTTCGGCGGGCGCGGTCGTCGAAATCGTCGTCTCTGGCGTTCCCGCAGGATGGGGAGAACCTGTGTACGATAAACTCGACGGCGATATCGCGCGGGCGCTGATGTCGATCAATGCGGTCAAAGGCGTCGAAATTGGCGCAGGCTTTGC
The DNA here is from genome assembly GCA_964449155.1 of uncultured Rhodospirillaceae bacterium. Classification (GTDB taxonomy): domain Bacteria; phylum Pseudomonadota; class Alphaproteobacteria; order UBA9219; family UBA9219; genus CAIXLI01. The sequence goes on from CAYVBP010000010.1 coordinate 14,519, forward strand.
CGTGGCCGAACTAACCGGCGAAGAAAATGCCGACGAAATGCGCGCGGGCCAAAACGGCGCGCCCAAATTTCTATCGAACAATGCGGGCGGGATTCTGGGTGGCATATCGACGGGACAGGACATCGTCGCGCGCTTTGCCGTGAAGCCGACGCCTTCTATTTTGAAGACGTTGAAGACGGTTAATATCTCCGGAGAAAACGTCGAGGTCTCGACAAAAGGACGGCACGATCCGTGCGTGGGGATTCGCGCTGTACCCGTCGGAGAGGCAATGCTGGCCTGCGTTCTTGCGAACCACTGCTTGCGGAATCGCGGGGCTAACTGAAAACTCTTTTGCATCAATGGGCTAGCCTGCGCCTTTTCTTGTTTTTGTGAAAGTGTTCTTTGCGTGAAAACATTTACAAATTGGGCTGCGTTGCTTTAAACTGCAACGTAAGGGAGTCTACAAGATGGATGCAAGTGTTCAGGCGATGAAGCCTGGCCTAGAGGAATGGGTCCAAGCTGCGGAAGTGCTTTCCAAGCGGCTGTCGGAGTGTGTCCATACCTATAAGCATAACACGTACATTTTCATGGCGCAGGCTGAGCGCCAACATAAATCGGATGCGGTTATAGGTCTTCTTCGTCCGATTCACGAATTTTTGGACAAAGCCGAGGAACCGGTTGGCGGTAAGGTTGCGGATCAGCAGAAGCACGACGAGGAAGTCATCGACGGCTTTGAGAATTTATTTCGTGAAGCGCTGATAGCTTTGCCCGGCATTTCGGTCGATATGCAGAAGCTTTTAAATTCGGCCTGGATGAAGGGGTTTCCCGACAAAATCGCAGAAGACCTATTTTTAGGAAATGGGGAAGAAGACAAAGGAATCGGCAGCGGGCGTTCTGAGGATGGGCGATTGCCGGGCGTTTTGTTTTCGCTTCTCGAACGCGAAGCCGTAGGGGAAACGCGAGCCCCGCGCGAAGCGGATGGCGGGCCCAAGCGCCACGACGAGTCTTTATCCGACCGTTGGCTTGTTCAGAACTCTGATTATTTACGCAAAGCCGGGCGCATGGATTAATCCAACCGGCGAATAAAGAAAACTTTTTTGTGTGAGATAGAAAACAATGGCTCAAAGTTATTCGCAAAAAGCGCCGTTTAACGATTGGTGGTATTGGTCCGAATGCCTTGTCAAAAGGCTTCGCACGATGGGAGAGTTGTATGCCGAAAACGGCGAGATTGAACGCGGCGACCAAGCCAAGGAATGGGCGAAAAAACTTAAAGACAACTGCCTGAAACCAATTATCGCCGCGCGCAAGGGCCTGAAAACGGATGAGCAAAAGGCGGAAGTCAAAAAGCTTGAGGAAGAGGCAATTTTCGCCGCCGCCGCGATGTTCCGCGAGCTTCTGGTCAATTTGCCGTTTATGTCTGCGGCGATTCAAGAATTTTTGGGCGTCGATTGGCAAGACTGCAAGTGGGAAGATCCAGACGAACAGGAAGAAATCGACGAAGACACAGGTCTTCCTATCCGTAAAAAGAAAAAGAAAGGCGAAGGCGACGCGCGCCTCGCCGAGTTGTTTTGGGGACCGAAAGCGCGTCAAGACGAAGGGATTCGCAGCGGCAAAATTCAAGACGGCGGGTTGCCCGGCATTTTGATGAACTTGTTGATGGCTGAAAAAACGTCCTCGAACCGCGCGCCGACCGATTACGGCGCGACGATGCTATCAGCCGCCGTTCAAAGTGGGTTGGCGACCTCAATGGCGCAAATGGAAAGGATCGGCGTTCAGGTTAATTTCAAACCTGGAAGCTCAATGTAAGTATGCAAGAATCGACTGGTCTTCGGGAAGACGAAATCTCCATTCATGGCGAGGAGGATTTTGCGGCTATGCGCAAGGCTGGGCGCTTGGCAGCGGAAATTCTCGATTACATTACGCCCTATATTGTGCCGGGAGCGCGGACGGGCGATCTCGACGATATGTGCCATGCGTTTGCGACCGAACGTGGCGGCGTTTCTGCCCCCTTGGGCTATCGCGGATATCCGCGCGCCACCTGCATGTCGATCAATCACGTCGTTTGCCACGGCATTCCGGGGGACAAGAAACTTGAAGAAGGCGACATCGTCAACATTGACGTGACTCCGACGCTTGACGGATGGCACGGCGACACCAGCCGCATGTATTGCGTCGGCAATAAGATAAGCCTTAAGGCGCGCCGTCTTGTCGATGTAACGTACGAATGCCTGATGCTGGGAATCGAAAAAGTCCGCCCCGGCGCGACGTTGGGCGACATCGGCTTTGCGATCCAGAAACATGCCGAGGCGGCGGGTTTTTCCGTCGTTCGCGACTTTTGCGGCCACGGGACGGGCCGCGTTTTTCATTGCCAGCCCTCGGTTTTGCATTTTGGCAAACCCGGCGAAGGGGTCGTCATTCAAAAGGGAATGTTTTTTACGATTGAGCCGATGATTAACGCCGGGAAATACGATGTCAAAGTCTTGTCAGACGGCTGGACGGCTGTAACGCGCGACAAATCGTTGTCTGCGCAGTTCGAGCACACCATCGGCGTAACGGAAAATGGCGCGGAGATATTTACGCTCTCGCCCAAAGGTCTGCACAGGCCGCCTTATGATAACGTTTGATAACGGCGACCCTGCGGGCATGCGCATTGCGGTCGCAATGTCCGGCGGCGTCGATAGCAGCGTTGTAGCTGCCGCGCTGAAAGAGCGCGGATACGACGTTGTCGGTCTGACGATGGCCTTGCACGGATTTTCTTCCATCGACGCTGTCGCCGACGCGCAAAAGGTCGCGGAGAAAATTGGCATTCCTCATCGCGTTTTTGATCTGACGGAAATATTTTCTAAAGAGATAATCGACGATTTTGCAGATACTTATGCGCGGGGCGAAACGCCGCTTCCGTGCGCGCGATGCAACAAAATTGTCAAGTTCGGCGTTTTGGCTGCGCATGCGAAAGAGCTTGGTGCCCAAGCCCTTGCCACAGGGCATTACGCGCGGCTCGTCAGACGCGATGACGGTCCTGAGTTGCATCGCGCGGCGGATTTGGAAAAAGATCAAAGCTATTTCTTGTTTCTCGCAAGCCGTGAGGAACTCGGATACTTGCGTTTTCCGTTGGGCGATGTCGTAAACAAAACGGAAATCAGGCAGTGGGCCGAAGCTCGCGAACTGCCCGTCGCGTTAAAACCCGACAGCCAAGACATATGCTTCGTGTCGGACTGCGATTACGCCGGGCTTGTCGGACGCCTTCGCCCCGACGCTCTGTGCCCGGGCGACATAGCCGACGTTGATGGCAACGTTTTGGGCGGTCACGACGGCATCGTCCGTTATACGGTAGGACAAAGACGCGGCCTGAACTTGTCGGACCGCAAAGGCGAGGAGAACGAGCCGCTTTATGTGTTGCGTCTCGATGCGGCCCGGCGGCGGGTTATCGTCGGCCCTCGCGAGAAACTTGCGCAAACGGAAGTATTTTTGCGCGGCGTAAATTGGATCGGCGACTCCGCGCCGTCGGATGATTTGCGCGTCGAGGTAAAATTACGTTCGACGCAAAATCCTGTTGCGGCGTCATTTCGTATGCTGGGCGGCGGACGCGGACGACTAACGCTCGATGCGCCCGCCTTTGGCGTCGCGCCGGGACAAGCGGGCGTCGTTTACAGCGGCGCGCGCGTTCTGGGCGGCGGGTGGATCGAAGGAACTGTTACTTGATTTCCTGCGTGCACGTCGGGATCTGGCTGGCGTTGATATAGCAATAGCTGACGCCACCCGTCGACGTGTCGAGCCGGAAGACTCCGGCATTCGCAACCGTGTTGCTGTGATGCATAAGTTGATAAGGCCCCGCGACATCCGCGCGCGCATGCGGAATGCCGTTTGTTAAAATCGCGCATCCAGCGACAAGCGCCGTGCCGATCATAAAAGCTTGGATATTGGTCATAAGGTTTCTCCTTTCTGAAATTGCCTGTTCATTGCTTTTCGACGATTGTTTGTTCGCCGCGTTTGGGATTCCACGAATCTTCGCTTCTATCCCCGTAAAGCGCTATGCCGGGAATATCGCGTTCAAGAATTTCCAGCATCTTTTGCGCAATAGGCCGAAGCGAGGCATGAACGGTTTTGCCTGAGCGCAGTTCGCCAACATAGACCGTTTCCGGAACTGAATACGACGCATGAACCAGCGCTTGCGTGCCCATAGGATAAAAATACTGGCTCAGCGTCAAAGACGCGTCCGGCAAAGCGGAGATCGCGGCAAATTGTCCATCGATATCCTGCCTAAGTTTTTGCGCGGCCTCTGCGGAAAGGTGCTCGTCAAATTGCCGCAAATACCACGGATTAAACCCAAACCGGCCATCGATCAGCGGAATCTGGCACACGCCGTTCCTGTGTCTTTGCAAATCCCGGTAAGAGCCGAAGTCGAGCAGGAAAATAAAATTATATCGTCCATAAGCCTCAAGCCTCCACGGCAGAGGCGAAAACTTCGGCCGTTTAAACAGCGTATCCGCCTCATTCCTGCGCAGACCATCGAGGTCGATAGCCGCTTTCCGTGGCACAATCGCGCCCGATTGCAAGGCCTTTATATCGTCGGTCGTCAACGAGAAACGCGCTTGAATATCGTCGGGGGAGATAAAGGCGTTTTGCATCGAAAACGCCGCGCCATAAGCGTCGGCAGGGTTGTCCGCAACGTCGATGTCTTTGGGATCGAAGCTGTGCGGATACTTCGCGACCAATTCGGCGAACGTCTTGCGCGCGACGTCTCGGATTTCCGGAAGCGGATGATGCTTAAGCCTGCGTAAATGATCGCGCGCCGCGCGCAGAGATGTCGTCCAGCTTAAAAGCGTCGTCGTTCCAATCGGCAGCAGCGACCGCGCGATATCGAAAGCTCGCGCAGCCAGCGCGTTCAGCCATGTTTTTTCGTTTTTATATTCCGCAGAATCGAACGGATAGCGTTTTTTCAATCCGTCGAGAAGCAGGGGAAGCGTTCCGTTGTATAGCTCCATCCATCGGGATTGGATCGCGCCGCTCGCCGTCGAACCATAGGGATCGACGATAGACTGCTTCGAAAAATCGAGATACCGCGTCGAGGCTTCCTGTCCGTTATAAAGCGGCGTGTCTTGTATCGCCTTAGCGACGAGCATCGAAACCTGTTCGATGAACAAAGTCGTTACGCCGCAATCGCCGATAGATGCGTGGCCATATCCGACGTAATACTGGTCCATGAATTTTCCGCTGCCGGATTTCTTGAGCTTTTCAAGATGCGTCACAACGCTCGCGGGGCTGCGCGAATAAAGCGCTTGCAACATGGCCAAGTCTTCGGGATGCTGATCGTCGATTGCAAATATTTCGGGCACGGGAACTCCGAGTGGAGGGAATGAATCTTCAAGGCGTGTAGGCCAATTTAGACAACTCGTCTCCGAACGGCAATCCGGTTGCTTACCCATTATGGCAAAACGTTTTTCGCCTTTACGCGATTCTATTCATGTTGTTACATGAACGAAGGCTTGTGTCGAAGTCATGGTTAATGTAGACGCAAATTGGCCATTAACTATAATATACCGTTGACGCCGACAGTGCGGTTTCGTAACGACAAGGGAGAGAATATTTTCAAAGCCGAATTTTCCAGGCTTCAGAAGGAATAAACAGATGAAGCAACTGAATTCCTACCGCTTTTACGAACTTGGATCCAAGCTGCATGGCTTGTTCGGAGCCGAGAACGGGGCGCGTGTGACGGATATGTTTGCGCCGCTAAGCGAAGCGCAGACTCTTCTTGACGGATTCATCAAGGGCGATGTCATCGCGCTTTCGACATCCAAATCGGACGCGGTCAAGCTGCTGAACAAAATGGGCGCCATCTTCAACCGCTATTTCATAGATCCGGAAACCAAGCAGCTTAAGCGGCAGGAAGGCGAAGATTGCATCGACATTCACGAACTGGCGATGCTGCGCGGATTGGTTGAAAAGTTCGAACATGCCTTGGCGGCAGACCTGAACTGCGCGCCGACCTATGTCGCGGACAAGTGCGGCATTTACTCCACCTATGATCTTGCCGAAAACGCGCAAGAAATTTTTGCCGAAAAGCTCCGCAGCGCCATTCCGGCAGATGCGCAGAACGAATTTAGCGCGGCGGGCCGCGCGTTGGCCTTCGGATTTGGCACGGCTGCCGTTATTCATATCCTGCGCGCTGTCGAAATGACCTTGCGCAATTACTACGAAGTTTTTGCGGATGCGCATCTTTCGAAGTCGGAACGCAGCTATTCGCTGTATTTAAAGAAACTGGCGTCGTTTGTGGAAGACGAAAACCGCAGCGAACGTCCGGACAAGCGCGTTGTGCAAATGCTGGCGCAGATTAGGGAACACTACCGTAATCCGCTGGTCGTCTCGGAAGCATCGGCTACTGTCGACGAGGCCTTGCAGTTGTTCGGCATGGCGAGCGCGCTGATTTCCATGATGGCCGAAGCCATTGCGGCGCATCGCCAAAAGGCCGCCATTCGAGCCATCGACGCATTGGAAGCCAGCGTCGAAGCGGCGGCGACCGAACCGCCGTTGACGGCTGACGCTTGAAAACGCAAAGCATATTTTAATTAATTTATTGGTTTTGTATTGAAAGGAGATTTTATCATGAGCGCACCGTTGATTAAGCACAACAAAAGGGCACAGCCGAAAAACACGCGGGTAGATTTTTTGTCGGCCCATGCCCCGCAGATTGTTGCCGGATCTCTTGCTGCTATCGTTTTGACTTTTCCCGTCGTTGCGGAGGAGTTGGCGGGGCATCATAAAGCCATCGATAATCCTCTTGATAAAAAGCCCGCAAACGAATTTCAGGCGCTTTTTGGCAACGACAATTCTCTTTCGACCGTTTTTCTGACCGAAGAAACCGACCCAACGGGAGGGACCCTATACCATTACAACGGCGGCTCTGTTGAGAACAAAGTCAATTTGACGCAAATGACTAAGTCGATTGCTGAAAGCGGCAAAAAGATCGGAACGTCGATTTTAAAGGCTGCCTTAAGCGTCGGAACTAAGTCTTTTGCCTTAATCGATAAGGCATCAGAACTTGTTATTCCGCATGCTGAAGCTGCGGTTGTTTGTTATGACTGTTGCGCGCATGGTTATATTGGAAATGGTGTCGCGATGTACGGAAATCCGTGCGATATCAAGGGTTATGTCGAAGATTATGCAAGTCTTGGCTATGGCGTTAAAACCGGCGTCGGATCTTATGTTGGCAAAAACGCACAAATTGATGATTACGTTACGATTTGCGATGGTGCAACTATCGGTAAAATGGCCTATATTCATTCATGCGCAGTTATTGGCCCGGATGCTTACATCGGTGCCTATCAGACTGTTCCTGAGGGTTGTTACGTAACCAAGAAGTGCAATCCGTTCTCTCGCGATCTGACGTTGTTTAACGAACCGTCGCCGCAGGATAATTTTTGCAACTGCGCTCCTGTAAAGCCGGCAGCAAAATGTTGCGCCGTGTATACGACGTGTACAGGGTGTTATGCCTATTCGTGAGGGCCACGCTGCTATACTCATACCAATCCCGGATCAAAATGGAGCAAAGGGGACACAATAAAAATGCCCGAACCGCCGTTACCCGTTCCGTAACGCCTTTTCCGGCATTTTTATTGTGTCCCCCGCGCCCTTGATTCACTGCGATCCGGGATTGGTATCACTTCAAATAAAAACCCCCGCGAAGGCGGATCTGGTTTGAGGGGTCGAAGCAGGCATTAAAATAAAAATGGGATGCCCACAGAAAGTAGGCATCCCATTTTTTTACCTGACTGAAAACTCCGAACCCGTTAGGCTGTCATCGCCATGGAAATGGGGCGTTGGTAGAGGGCGAGGTCAAGATGGTCGCTGACGGCAATCGCCAGTTCGGACAGGTGCTCGGTAAAGAAATGCGATGCGCCGGAAACGATCCGATAGTCGATCTTGACGCCGCGCTGGCTCGACAGCTTGGTCACAAGCTTTGCAACCGAAGGCTCCGGCACGATCTCATCCGCGTCGCCATGAATAATTTGTCCAGAGGTCGGGCAGGGGGCTAAAAAGTTAAAATCGAGCATGTTCGCCGGAGGCGCGACCGAAATAAACGACTCGATTTCCGGCCTACGCATCAAAAGCTGCATGCCAATCCACGCGCCGAACGAAAAGCCGGAAACCCATACGCTGCGCGCGTTAGGGTTAATGCTTTGAAGCCAGTCGAGCGCGCTGGCGGCATCGCTCAGTTCGCCTTCGCCGCGGTCATAGGCGCCTTGGCTGCGACCGACTCCGCGAAAATTAAAGCGCAAAGTCGAAAAATCCCGTTCTGCAAAGGCGTTATAAAGATTATAAACGACTTTGTTGTTCATCGTGCCCCCGTGCTGGGGATGCGGATGCAAAATCAAGGCGATAGGAGCTGTTGGCGATTTGCCTGGACTGTAACGGCCTTCTAAACGGCCCGCAGGGCCGGCGAAAAGAACTTCTGGCATATACGTTCACCTAACTTGCTGCATTATGTCGAAGAATCTGGTATACCCATCGGACGTTTTTCCCCGAAAGGGTCACACTTACAAGGCTCATTCCTTAAAGGTCGTACAAAGGTAGAATGCAACCATAAGGAAGCCCGCCCTAAGCGCAGGACTATACGAGACTTTTTTCGGAAAAACAACGTATCAAACGAGGGGCTGCGAGAAAAAAAGATGAAGAACATGTCGGAAGGTCAATAAGTTATAGGTTTTTGAGGAATTAATCTTAACGCAGCCGGGAAAATACGGCGAAAACAGGGAAATCTCGATGTCCAATGTCATCGGTATAAACGAATTTTTGGGTTCGGCAGGAAAAGAAGCTTATTGTTGGCTTTGCCAGAAACCCGTATCGGCCCGGGCCATGTTTTGTCATGGATGCGGATCTATACAACCTGTGCGTGACGTCGATCATTTCACCCGTCTTGGCTTGGAAATGAGTCTCGATGTCGACATGGAAAAATTGGAAAAACAATATGCCTCATTATGCGCTCAGCTTTCGCCTGAGCGCTTTTTGATACGAGGCGTTGGCGAGCGCGGCCATGCAGCCAAGCAGATGGAAGTTTTAAAAGCAGCTTATCAGACGCTGCGCGAACCGCTGCGCCGCGGACGGTATTGGCTACAGCTCAACGCGAAAGAAGTTTTCGAGGATGCCGACGGAAACCCCCTTGTCATCGAATTGCGCCAAGAGCTGACAAACGCCGCCGATCCTTGCCATTGCGACCGCGTCGCGCAAAAAGCGGGGCAGGCGCTTGAACACGGCGTCATGCTATTAATGCAGGCCTTGCGTGGCGAGGACTGGTGCCAAGCCAGCAGAACGCTGAGTCAGATTGACGGGGTCGAGACGATTCTGAACGACGCGCGCGTGCGGCGCGCGGGAATGACCGTAACGTAACAATATTACATTAACTATATTTTTTTGTTGAACGAGCCTCTCTTGCGTTTCACAATCCCTTCGTTCGCGTCCGCGAAGATCAAGCAAGACAAGAAACGGGAGGATTCCATGCAAACAGAACCGGTTCGTGTAATTGGCAAAGAAGATAACGGTAATTCCGAAGCGAGTAAGATTGGCTACACGTTTGCAACAATTCATATGCAAAATTGGCGCGAATTAGACAGTAGCTTGCCGACCGTTGTCGGCGAGATGAAAAATCTCCAAGACATTCTTGAACGGGAAAATGGAATAACGGAATTATTGACGCCCGTTAACGCGACGAATTCGTTTGGATCGACGTTTTTCAATTCTCCAATCGGAAATATTCGAAGCTATCTTTATAAGTTTGGGCATTCTTTTCTTAAAGACTCCGGGTTCAAACAGGAACAAAGAAAATTTCAAGCCCAGCATTCTAAAAACAACGGGAATAAAGAATATAACCCGGCTATGGTTCAAGCCGCAGCATACATTCTGCTTTTAAGCGGTAAAATGTGCGTTGGCGTTCATGAGGGATGTAAGGCAGCGCCCTCGGAAGATCCGGCGATAAAAAAAGAAAACCGGCGAATAGAAAGAGAACAGGCTTCGACCCGGGAATTCGTCAAGAGGCTTGCAAATTCTTTCCTTGATTGCGAGGCGGCTGCCGCCGATCCGCGAAATAAAGAACCCGGATACGAAAAAGTTTTCGGTACGCTGGATAAATTAAAGAATGCTTTGGACGGTAAGTCCGAGAAGGAAACGGCTTCTTTGGAAAATACCAGCGATATTTTAAGCTTGGCGCGAAACATCAGCGTTTATTGCGCCTCGGGCGGAAAGAACGCGGACGCAAGGGCCTATATCGAAACGGCCTATGCGCAAAACGTGAATGCCTTGTTCGATTTAACGATGGCCGGCAAGAATCCGGAAATACAGCCTCCGGATTCTTACACCGTCAATCCGGCAAGAAATTTCGCTTCAGCGCCAGTGAACAAGATAGCATAACGCCAACCGGCGAATGATGTGACTTGCGTGGGTCGCGAGAGGACGTTCAGTTTAACCGGCCTATAGCCGTTCCAAATAATAATCAGACGTCATCCCCGCGAAGGCGGATCCAGTTGGCCTATCTTCAAGTGCCACAGTTAAAAAAGAACGGCGATGATGCCGAAAAACCGGCCACTTCTTGGCTTATTGATTTCTTGCGGCCTATGAAACTGAATCCTCCTTCGCGGGGATGACGAGAGTGGTGTCTGATTGTAATTTGGAATGACTATAGGATTTTCCTTCCGGCTTCCGCGTCTTCCGCGATTTGCGCTTTCAGCGTTTCGAGATTGTCGAATTTCTTTTCCGGGCGGATGAATTGGATTAAAGCGAACTCCCAGTCCTCGCCATAGATATTCCCGGCGAAGTCGAACAGATAGGCTTCAAGGTTTTCCGTTTTCCCGTTGACGGTCGGCCGAACGCCGATATTTGCGACGCCGGAGCAAGGCAGATCGCTGCCCGCTTTGCCCGCCCGCACAGCATAGACCCCGAACCTCGGACGCACATAAGAGCCAAGATCGATATTTGCCGTAGGAAAGCCAAGCGTTTTTGCGCCGATATCCGAGCCTTTTCGCACAGTTCCCTCGATAGACCAAGGGCGACCCAGAATTTTTGCGGCGGCTTCCGCTTCGCCTTCGAGCAGCAATTCGCGAATCCGGGTTGACGAAAAAAGCTCGCCATCGTCTCCTAGTTCGTCGACTTCCGTCACGCCGATTCCTATTGGGCCGAGCCGCGTCGCAAGCTTTTTCATATTTCCGTCGCGGTTGCGCCCAAACACGAAATCGTATCCGGCGACGATATGCTGAGCGCAAAAACGTTCGATCAGTATGCGCTCAATAAAATCCAGCGCGCGCATATGGGCGATTTCTGACGTGAAGGGAAGCACCGCAACGTCATCGATTCCAAGGGCTTTCAAAAGACGCTTTTTCACATGCTCCGGCGTCAGCCGAAAAGGAGCCAGCGACGGTTGGAAAAAAGTTCGCGGATGCGGTTCGAAAGTCAAAACGCGCGCCGGGATTCCCAGTTCTCGGCTTTTCGCGACGGCAGCCTCAAGCGTCGCGCGATGTCCGCGATGCACGCCGTCAAAGTTACCCAGCGCAAAAACGCCACCCTTCATCGTCTTAACTTTCCAAATATAGCTGTCCAAAGCGAGCCAGCGTCAACCGGCAATTCAGGCATACGGTATAGGTTTTGCCGTATTCCGTTGCAATAAGAAGCTTTTGTCAAAGCGTCTGTCGATTTGCAAAGGTCAGTTCTTTTGCTAAGGAACAGGCCTTCTTTACTTATAGGTAAGAAGTTTTTGCGATGATTTTGTTTGAAAACAAGGCTTGGGCTGATTGATGTCATTGGATTTATTGCCGCATTATTACTTTTCTTTGGGCGATGGGGGCCAGTTGCGCTATGCGCAGTTTGCGGCGTCGATGAATCCCAAGGGAACCATCCTCGTCCTTCCGGGGGCGCGAGAGTTCATAGAAAAGAAATACATCGAATGCGGGCGGCGGCTCGTATCGCAGGGGTTTCGCGTCATTATTGTCGAGCCGCGCGGTCAGGGGCTATCTTCGCGCATGCTAGACGGCGAAATGCGCCAGCGCACGCATATCGACGATTTTGATACCTATATCGACGATTTGCGCGCCTTTTGCCGCGAAATCGTATTTCCACGGCTAACAGGGCCGCTGATCTTACACGGTCATTCGCTTGGCGGGCATATCGTTTTGCGTTGGCTGGCCGACGACCGTCCCGAGGAGGTTTCGGGCGCGTTCGTCACTTCCCCGATGCTTGCGTTTTCGGGAATGGTCGCTCATCTGGCCGGATATGGCGCGCACCTGACCGGCATGCGCATGTTTGGCGGGGAAACGGTCTATGCGCCCTTGCAGCACGACTTTGGCGGCGACGATTATCTTTTCGAAAACAATCCTCTGACCCAAGACGAAGATCGCTTCAGGCTTCTTGAACGTTATTTCGAGGCTCAACCCGAACTGATAACGGGCGGCGTTACGTGGGGATGGCTTCTTGAGGCTTTAGGCTCAATGCAAGCGATGCAAACTTGGCCCTACTTGTCAAAAATCGAGGTGCCTGTTTTGTCGCTTATGGGCGACCGCGACATCGTTACGCCGCCCGGCGAAGTCGCGCCGTTTTTGAACATGATTCCCAATGTGCGAACGCGCATACTCTTCGGCGCGCGCCACGATTTGTTGAATGAGGTCGATCTTATCCGCGCCGAATCATGGCGCGAGATTGACGCTTTCCTAAAGGCGCGGTGCGATGAGAACCGCCGAGCCGACCTCCGCTTCGCGTAAAACGCGCAGCAGGTCGTCTTTCGATAAAGCTACGCATCCGTCGGTTCCATCGAAATTTTCTCGTGCGATATGCAGGAATACTGCGCTGCCTATTCCCGGAACGGGGGGATCATCGTTAAAGCCCATCACTGCGACAAGATCGTACGCTTGGTCGTCGCGCCATAATCTTTCCGCCGAAGCCGGATAAGGATGATCGATTCGCCGGTTATAGTTCCTGTCGTCCGGATCGTCGCACCACCCATCGTCCGGGAGGATTGGTCGGCAGGGAAGGCGGGTATCGGGCTTGTCCATCCTGTCGGCTCTGTAATAGACTTCCCGAATAATCCAGCGGCCAATGGGCGTTTTTTTATCGCCTTCGGTTTTATTTGCGGCAAATCCGTTTTTTCCAATCGCGCAACGAAGCGTTTCCCCGTTCCATAAGGCGACATGGGCGTTTTCAATAATAAGATCCACGATACCCGTCTCCCGGTAAAACGTCCCTCCCTCTCGCTAGGAAAAGGAAATAGTGCGCCCGTTGGCGTCAATCGTCGTCGTTTTTGGCATTGCTACGCTGGCATTTCTGGGCGATGCTCCAGAAGCTATCGGCGTTTAAACTGGCGCTGCCGACAAGGACGCCATCGACATCGACTTCCTTTAGGATGCTCTCTGCATTCGATGGCGTGACCGAGCCGCCATATAAAACTCTCACGGTCTCCCCAACGTCGCCTAAAACCTTGCGGATGAGCTTATGCACCGTGACAACGTCTTCAGGCGTGGGCTGCTGGCCTGTTCCGATCGCCCATACAGGCTCATAGGCGACGATAAGGTTCGAAACGCGGAGCTTTTTCGGCAGGGATTCCCGTAATTGCTTTTCGATTATTTCCGCCGTTTCTCCCGCTTCCAAATCTGCCGCCGTTTCGCCGACGCATAAAACGGTCGTCAATCCTGCAACCTGCGCGGCTTCGACTTTCCTTGAAATTAGCTCGCTGCTTTCGCCGTGGCCGTGTCGGCGCTCGGAGTGACCGAGAATGACGTATTGGCAACCCAAATCGACGAACATCGCCGCGCTGAGGTCGCCGGTATAGGCACCGTGCGTTGCAGGATGGCAGTCCTGCCCGCCCATGGTAACGGGCGAGCCTTGAATGGCCTCGGCAATGGCCCACGTCAGGGTTGCAGGCGGACAAAGAACCACGTCAAAATCTAACGGTTTTGCCTTATTGGCCATATCGGCGATGTCCCGGGCCAGAACAAGCCCGGAAGTCAAGCGTCCGTACATCTTCCAATTTGCAATGACGATGCGGCGTCTCATTTTTTGTCTCTTGAGAGGGTTGCTTAGATGAAGCCCTATCTTTATCATATCCATAGGTACATTAAAGACAAAAGTGAAAGGCCCGCCATGCTTCAGAATATGAGAAATTTTGCCCACTCCTGGATCGTAAAGGTGCTTATGGGCCTTCTGATGGTCAGTTTTGCCATTTGGGGCATCGGCGATATTTTCAGAGGGAACTCGCTGCGCAAAACGGTCGCAAAGGTTGGCGATTCTACGATCACAGTGATGGATGTTAACGCGCTGTTCGAAAAGGCCTTGGTTGAGGCAAGGCAGCAACTTTCTCCGTCGCTGACTGCGCAGCAGGCGCGTCGCATGGGATTGCTGGATTCGGTTCTTCAAAGGGAGATCTCGAGCCGTCTTCTCGACATGGATATCGCAAAGCAGGGCATTGATCTCGCGCCGAAGGACGTTTTGGCCGCCTTTGCAAGCAATCCTCAGTTTCAGGACAAGGACGGAAATTTTGACAAGCAGCTTTTCCGCCGTTTTCTCGAGCAGCAAAGGTTAAGCGAAGCCGCTTTTATCGTTCGCGGCCGCGAGACCCTGTCGCGTCAGATTTTATTGGGGGCGATCCAAATTCCTGTAACCTCAAAAACTTCCGTTGACGCCCTCTTTAAGGCGCGCGGGCAAAAACGCGTCTTGGAAGTTGTCACGGTCGATCCTTCGAAAATCGGCGGGATAGACGCTCCGGACGAGAAGACATTGCGCGACTTATACGATAAAAACAAAGGCCTGTTCGAAGCGCCGGAATACAGAAGCGTGACGATTGCCACGCTATCCGCCGATTCGTTCGAAAAGGATCTTTCCGTTTCCGACGAGCAGCTTCGCAAGGAATACGATTTAAAACGCGCGCAATTTACGATTTCCGAACGCCGCGATATTGTTCAGGTTGTTTTCCAAGAGGAACCCAAGGCAAAAGAGCTGGCCGAAAAAGCCCGCGAGGCGAAGGATCTATTGTCCGCAGCCAAGGCCGTGAACGCGCATGCCGTTCCCTTGGACGGCATCGAAAAGAAATCGTTGATGCCCGAGTTGGCCGAGGCCGTCTTTGCGTTGCGTGAAAACGAAATTGGCGCGCCGATTAAAACGCAACTCGGCTGGCACGTTCTTCAGCTAAAGAAAGTGGCGGTAGCTGAAACCCAATCCTTTGACAAAGTCAAAGACAAGCTGCGCGAAGAAATGCTGCGCGATCAGTCGGTCGAGGCCGCGACGCGCGTTATTAATCAGCTTGACGATCAACTGGCCGCAGGGAATTCGTTGGACGATATTGCGGACGGGATGCGGTTGCGACTGGTCAAAATTCCCGCCATTGATGTGAACGGACGGACCCCGTCCGGGACGGCGCCGACCGAGCTTCCAGGCAAGGACAGTACCGTAAAAAGCGCTTTTGCACAGAATGCAGGTGAAACCAGTCCGATCGATGATGACGGCGCTGGGCTGTATTTCGTCGTGCGGACGGATGACATCGTTCCTTCGGGTATAAAGCCCTTCGAAAAGGTTAAAAATGACGTTGCCTCGGCGTGGAAAAAGAGCGAACAAACCGCCAAGGCTAAAGCCAAGGCTGAAAAGATCGCCAAGGCGCTTAGCGACGGAGTCAAGCTTTCTTCGGTTGAAGAAAACAACGGCGTCAGTGTGCGCACGACGGGAGCCTTGTCTTTATTAGGCGATATGGACAAAGAATTACCGTCGTCTTTAATAGAGAAGGCTTTTCGTATCAAAAAAGGCGAAACGGCGGTCGATGATTATGAAGGCAAGCAATATGTCGCGCGCCTTGCAAGCATTTCCGATATCGACGCTTCGAAGCCGGATCCGCGTAAAAACGCGATTGAGAAAGAGCTTAAAAAAGCCGAAGCGGACGAACTGGTCCAGCAGTACATCCAGCATCTCCATGCCGTGTATCCTGTAAAGATCAAAGAGTCGGTCATGCAAAATCTGAGGCAAAGAGAGGATTGACAAAGGCCCTCTTGTTATAGTCATTCCGGATAACAATCAGACACCAATCCCGGATTGCAGTGAATCGAAAGGGCACGGGGGACACAATAAAAATGCCGGAAAAGGCGGTATGGAACGGGTAACGGCGGTTCGGGCATTTTTATAAGTCCTTACAAACCCCCCGCCTCAGGCGGGGCGACTAAAGAAAGTTATACATCCGAGTAAGTGAAGGACGTCATACCGACGAGCCCATGAAGTGACTCCACAACAACAAACGCC
>CAYVBP010000011.1:0-29423 GCA_964449155.1 uncultured Rhodospirillaceae bacterium
AGCCAAAGGCCGTCATCGACTTCTTTTAAACCAACGGCTTGGCCGGCAAGGGATTATTGATTCGAGCCACGCGTTAATGGCCGGAATACTATTGTCTTCATCAATTCTATTTTTCTTCAGAGTACGATTCGTGTAAAAAAGCGATTCGCTAATAAAAACAAAAGACTAGACAACATCCTTGCCCTGCCTTCATTTCTGGTTAAACTTATTTCGGTATAGTTATGTCCACAGTTCAGATCTAATACCAATCTCGGATCGCAGTGAATCGAAAGGGCACGGGGGACACAATAAAAATGCCGGAAAAGGCGGTATGGAACGGATAACGGTGGTTCGGGCATTTTTATTGTGTCCCCTTTGCTTCATTTTGATCCGGGATTGGTCTAATTCAGCAGTAAATCCCTTATTTCGAATTGCATACGAGGTTACCATGACCGACATTAGCTCCATCAGTGCCGCTGTTCCGCCCCCCGTTCAAACGACCGCAGCGCCATCGCCGCCAAGTCCGCCTGCGCCCAGCGCGGCAACCGCGGTAGCTGCCGCTCCCGTCATTCCAAGCCCCACCTATACGGCAATGGCAGAAACCGCCGCGTCGATTATCCGCGGAGTTAGCGTCAACCAATCTGCTTAAAAAACGGCAAGTGTTTCGTACCGGTCCAAGCGGCTGTTAAATCGTGCCGCTTGTGATAGATTGGTATGCGCTGATAACCTTGTCGCGGATCGTCGTAATTTCCGTCAACGCGATTTCTGCGTTATTCATGGCCGTAACCACACTTGCCAAATCGGTTTTTCCGGCTGCTGCTGCGGCAGATTTAGCCTCGCTTTCGCGCAACGTCGAAACGGTGTCACCGAGGAAATCCTTGACCATGTCGCCGAAATCCTTCCCGCCGGAAGGAGTCGCCGACGCGCCGGACGTTTCATCGAGCAACCCGCCGGTTTTTTTATAAACCGATAAGACGTCTCCAATATTGGAAATCATTCAACCACCTCCGTTACTGCAATAAGCCGATGGTCTTTAAAATCATCGTGCGCGACGTCGTAATGACGTCCAGATTAGCCTGATAGGAGCGATTAGCCTCACTCATATCCATCGCCTCAACCAACGTATTGACATTGGGCTGCAAAATATAACCCTGTGGGTCGGCGGAGGGGTGCGAAGGATCGTATTTTTTCACAAAATCCGAATTGTCCGCGCGAACGCCGTTGACCTTGACCTTGTAAGCGCCCAAAGCCTTGTCGAATTCCTGCTTGAACGCGATAACCTGACGCTGGTATGGCTTCTGCCCCGGCGCACTTGGCGTCGTATTAGCGTTGGCTACGTTCTGGGCAATAATTTTGATGCGTTGGTTCTGCGCACTAAGCGCCGACCCCGAGATCTCCATAACATCGTTTATTCCGCTCATTATCCCGGCTTTCCCTAAGCAGCGCTGTTGCCTTTAATCGCAATTTTAATCAAACCGACCCATTTGCGATACAACGCTGTCGTCGTTTGATAGTCTACTGAGGTTTTAGAAACCTCCATCATTTGTTTTTCGAGATCGACCGTATTACCCGAAGGAAGCTCTTCGCTATTTTTGGATTTAAAGGTCTGAGCATTTGCGCCAGCCATCGACGCAGGCACGATATGGCGGGGATTAGTTACGGACATCCCTGCCCCCGCTTGCTTCAACGCATCGCCGAAAGAAAAAGACTTCAACTCAAGCTGCTTGTATCCGGGCGTGTCGACGTTAGCGACATTCTCGGCCAGCACAGCCTGTTTCTGATTCAGGTATGACATCTTCTGCGTCAGAAGATCGAAGAGTCCTGAAATGGCAGATGTCATGTAAAACCCCAAAGAAGACAGAGTCCAAAGGAAAGCATCGCCCGCACTGGTTAATAAAAGGTTAATTGCCCTTTGCCAAGAGTTAAGGTAAAGTCACTCCATGGAAGAGGAACAGATCTATCAACCAAACGCATCGCCGATCCATCCGCTCGGGCGCCGTGCCGTTGCCGTCGCCATCAAGGGAGTGGTCGGGGAGTCCTCGGAAGAAAGACCCGATTCTCTGCCCAAGGTTATCGCATCGGGCTATGGAAGGCTAGCAGAACAAATTCTCGACCTTGCGTTTGAAAGAGGCATCAAGGTCCGCGAGGACGCCGACCTTGCCGAATTGCTTGCCACGCTGGACCTTGACACGCCCATTCCTAGCGAAGCCATCGTGGCCGTGGCTGAAATTCTGGCCAAAGTCTACGAAGCGAACGCAAAAATCGACCACTTATGAGGAAAAGCAAGATGCAAGAAGCCCTGTCGAGCCAAATGGAAGACGCAACCCTGACACAAGAATTTGACTCTATTGATGCCTACCTTCAGGCGCTGCACGAAACGATCCACGAAGGCCGTCTTCCCAACATCGCGGATCTCGATAACAGGATCGCGCGGCTGTGCGATAATGTAAAAACTGCTAAGGAATCCTCGTCTCACGACATTCAAAAAGCCTGTCTCGCGCGGCTTGACAGCTTGCTCCGTAAACTTAACGATTGCGAAAACGAAATGATCGCCTTTCACAATCAAAGCCAAGCCCAATGACCGATCCGGGCGAAGTATCAATATTGCGTGTATTCGTAGCGTTTTTCTTTGTCTTGGCGCTGATGGCGGGCTTGGCCGGAGCGTTAAAATACATCGGTGCGCGTGGATTTTCGCTGTCGGCCCAAGGAAAGCGCATACGTCGGTTAAAACTCATCGAAAGTCTGCCCCTAGACCCAAAACGCCGGTGCGTGATAATCCGATGCGACGAGAAAGAACACTTGCTTCTTCTCAGCGCGCAAGGCGATAGTGTCATCGAAACGAATCTTCCGCCTGTTAAAGAAATTCCGCCAGACGATGCGCCACATAGCTAAATATATCTGGGCGATAGCCGTTCTTGCGGCCGCGATTGTTCCGTTGCCCGCGCTTGCGCAGTCGATCAACTTCGACATGGGGCAAGGACCGACGGCGACGTCGCGCATTATTCAAACTGTTTTGCTGGTGACTGTCTTGTCGCTGGCGCCGTCTATCCTCGTGATGGTGACCAGCTATACAAGAATCATCGTCGTCCTGTCGTTTCTGCGAACAGCCATGGGTACGCAAACGACGCCGCCAAACATCGTATTAATCAGTCTTGCGCTATTTATGACATTGTTCATCATGCAGCCAACATTCGATCGAGCGTGGGAAAACGGCGTCCGCCCATTGATGAACAACCAGATTGACGAAGAAACGTCGTTCGAACGCACTCTTGAACCTATTCGCGAATTCATGCTTAAGCATGCGCGCCCCAAAGATGTCGATCTGTTTATGAGCATCAGCAAAGCCAACGATGCGGCAAAAGCTGAAAATAAAACCGGAACGTCTGCGGAAAGCAAGAAACTCGATGAAACACAAGAAAAAGCAGACGCAGCAAAAGTTGAGATTCCCACGCGTGCGCTCATACCGGCCTTTATGATTTCTGAATTACGCAGGGCTTTTGAAATAGGATTCCTGCTTTTTCTGCCGTTTTTGATAATCGATATGGTCATCGCCTCAATCCTGATGTCGATGGGCATGATGATGCTTCCGCCATCGATCATCTCTTTGCCGTTTAAAATCGTCTTTTTTGTCCTCGTCGACGGCTGGTATCTTGTCTGCGGCAGCTTAATTCAAAGCTACGGAGCCGGGTAAAGTTCATACTTGCCTGCGTCTGAGATTCCCTCCTTCGTTCCAAATGACCTCAAGCCCCGTCTAATACCAATTCCGGATCAAAATAAAGCAAAGGGGACACAATAAAAATGCCCGAACCGCCGTTACCCGTTCCATACCGCCTTTTCCGGCATTTTTATTGTGTCCCCCGCGCCCTTTCGATTCACTGCGATCCGGGATTGGTATAAGAACGCTAAAAAACCGAAAGCCATACAGATGTTTTGCAGCATTTGTTTTCAAAAAAGGTTTCTACCGGCCTTAATGGTCGCTGTAGTCGGAACGATATTATCGTTTGCGACCACATCGCTGATGCTTGAAATTGAGGATGAAAAAGTTTTTATTCCCTTTCAAAATGCGGCGCTGGACCGCGTTAGCGCAATAGAATCGATTTTTGAAACCTCAAGCGCAGCCTTGTCGTCTTTAAGCGCAATCTACGATGTTGTACCGACATTCCGGCAAAAAGAGTTTTCGGCTGCCGCAAAAAAATTTTTAAAAAGCCAAGAAATCATCCAGTTTTACGGATGGGCACCCAAAATCGGCAAAGAACAAATACAGGAATATCGGAGAGCCGCACGACAAGACATAGAC
Organism: uncultured Rhodospirillaceae bacterium; assembly: GCA_964449155.1. Classification (GTDB taxonomy): domain Bacteria; phylum Pseudomonadota; class Alphaproteobacteria; order UBA9219; family UBA9219; genus CAIXLI01. The sequence goes on from CAYVBP010000011.1 coordinate 4,277, forward strand.
CCTGATTTTGAATTCAAAGAAACAAACGGCGATATGGAATTTCGCGCGTTGCAGGACAGGGAATATTACCTTCCAGTGTATTTTCTCGAGCCGATGAGAGGGGTCAAACAATATCTCGGAATGGATCTCGCAACGACCGCCGAAAGCCGCGACACCATTGATCGCGCTATTAAAACGAAGCAAACCGCAGCCACCCGTTTAGTTAAAGTAAGATTTAACAATCAAGACATCAACGGCATCTTGCTTGTTCACCCCCTATTTGACCGCTATGCCCCGAACACGTTTATCGGATTGATTTGCGGCCTAATCGTGGTTGACCATGTCGTTGAAAAGAAAATTTTACGTCTTTCCGATAGCGCCGACATAAACGTCGCCCTTTTCGATATCGGCGACGATCGAAGCCTTCAACAACTTTACCCAAAGGGCAAAGCGCTCGATGTGCAAGCGCTTCAATCATCCCCATTAAAAATCACGAAGCAAATAAATGTTATGGGACGAAATTGGGAAATTATCGTCACGCCGGCGCGCGGCGCCTATGCCGTTGTCAAGTGGCCTGCGTATTTAATGTTGGGCGATCTTCTTCTTATGACGTTGACGCTAAGCGCTTTTGCTTTTTTTGCCGCCCACGGACAAGCCGCGCTTAAGAAAATTGTCGACGAAAGAACGCACAAACTTAACGAGTCCCTTGTTGCGTTGTCGAAAGCAAAAGACGACGCAATCGAGGCCACAAAAACAAAATCCGATTTCTTGGCGAATATGAGTCACGAAATACGAACGCCTCTAAATGGCGTCATTGCCGCCGCCGAATTGCTATGGGAAACCGAGCTTAGCGATTATCAAAAAAAATACGTCAGCATCATGCGCAGCTCCGGAGAAATGCTGCTTGCCGTTATCAACGATATTCTCGACCTTTCAAAGCTGGAAGCGGGCAAAGTCGTTCTTGAGCCCGCGCTGCTCGATGTCGTTCAAGAGGCCGAAATCACAGCGAATATTTTTGCCGCACAGGCCAGCGCAAAGAAAATAGAATTTACCCACTCGATTGATCCGGAAGTTCCAAGATATTTTGTTGCAGATCTGTTTCGTGTTCGGCAAATCCTAGCAAACCTCATTAATAATGCGATTAAATATACCGAGCACGGACACGTCGAAAAGAAGGTATCGGTTGTCGAACACAAGGGGCGGAAGTTTCTGCGATACACTGTATCCGATACAGGTCCCGGCATTCCGCTCGATCTGCAAAAATTTATTTTTGAGAAATTTACTCAACTTAAAAAAGACGACAGAATTGCAGGAACAGGCCTTGGGCTTTCAATTTGCAAGGCGTTGATCGATCTAATGGGCGGCAGAATCGGCGTCATTAGCGACGGCGTTAACGGATCTGTGTTTTGGTTTGAATTCCCCTTGATCGTCGTCGATGCGTGCACGCTTCCGCAAACGCGGCAAACCTTTTCCGCTGGGAGGGAAAACCATGCCGGATGTAAGGTTCTTCTGGCTGAAGATGTCGAAATGAACCGCATCATCGCCGTTGACATGCTTGAAAAATTTGGTTGCGAGGTCGATGCTGTCGCAAACGGCGAACAGGCTGTCGTCGCCTTAGAGCATAAAAATTACGACATCATCTTTATGGATTGCCAAATGCCTGTTCTTAACGGCTATGAAGCAACTCAAAAAATTCGCGCGCAAGGCAACAAGACGCCGATTATCGCATTAACGGCTCATGCGTTTAATGAAGAGGTTGAGAAATGCCTTGCCGCAGGAATGAATGATTTTGTCTCAAAACCTCTTTTACGAGACATTCTTTTAAAAACACTGGATAAATGGCACGTCGCTCAACACAAAAAGGCTGGGAACGGCATGCCGATTCAACACCCCCTGCTAGCCAAGACAGTTGACATATCCGGCATGGATACAACAAATTTGCACATGCTTTTTGAAACGTTTCCGGACAAAGCGTCGCGCCTAATCGGGGTCGCGCTGCGGGACGGCAACAAATACTTAGCTGAAATGGAAAAGGCATTTTTAGCGCGCGATGGCGTTCAAATAAGCGGAAGAGCGCATGCCCTGAAATCCATAGCCAAACAAATGGGCGGCATTGACGTTGGCGATCTTTGCGACCAATTGGAAAAAGACGGCGCAGCCGGAGATTTTGATAAAATTGGCTCGTTGTTTCAAAAACTGCGGGTCGCCTATCCCGTCTTTTTTAAAACCGTTCGCGAGTATGCGCTTAAGAACAAGGCGTGAATATTTGGCTAATTTTTCCTTAACGTTTTGACCAAGACCCAGCGAAAGTAATATTACATAAATCTTGCAACGCCTTCTTTCGGCTATTGCATAAAATGTCATGAAATTTTAAGCCGTTCTTAAACACAAAAGTGTTATGAACGCCTGTGACACAGGCATTATTTGCAAATTAGTTTCAGAAAAACGTGATAGGATACGACTATGGAAATGAACAAAACGACTCTTGAAGCCTGCGAAGAACGGTTGGTTTTTTTGGTCCGCAATTCTTTGTTGGTCGCGCAACAGGAAATGGGCGACGGCGATCAATGGCCGGTCGTGAAAGACACGATTTATAAAATCATGCTTGACTGGGAAAATCTGAAAATCGAAAGAAGGGTCGACGAAGAACTGCAAACGCATCTATATGCGCAAATAAAAGAAATGGAGCTCGGCCTTGAGGAATGCACGCCCGAAGCCCGAAAAATTCTCGAGCCGAAAGTCCATCAATGGAAAGAAATCTGCGACGCGTATTTTTCTAAAATTAACCTCGACGCCGTCGCTTTTGACGAAATGGAAAAGCCTTTGCACATAAAACGGATGAATATGATTTTAAGTACGATGGAGGACGAGAATGCCTAAGTTTGGAACTGAAATGACACAACGCCTCCAGCAGCAAGCGGCGCATTTTGCCGGAAACGTACCCGCCGCGACGAGCGCCAGAACCTACGGTAAAAAGGAAATAAAAGCCGGGCTGAAAGAACTGAATTTCTCAGAAGGAATCGCCCCCAATGACGCTATTAAAACGCTAAATGCAGTAGAAGCATCGCAAGAACTTCTGGCCGCATCAAACGAGGCCACCGCGACCCCGCAAAACGCCAATACGCTAAGGAGCGATTTGAACACATCAGTCACCGCGATTAACGCATTCTCGCAACCGACTGCGCCGACCCCGCAAGAAGGCAAAAAGCCCGAGAACGTTGAGCAGACGGAAAAAGCTGATTTCACGGCATCGCAATCGACGCGACCCGAAGGAAACTACCGGGGGCTTTCTGCCGTTTACAAACCCGAGACCCCTGCTCCGTAGCGGTCATTTATCTACGAAAAGGTATGGATTTTTTGTTAGTCGTTGAAACGACGCGCTACGCGCAACCGGCAACGTCAATCATCGACGACGCCATGGCCTCGCTGGGCCTCTTGCCGCCCCATATCACAAGCTGGAAAGCGGGATAGAAACGTTCGCATTCCGTCAGCGCGATTTCGACGAGGTCTTCGAGAGACTCGATCCCCGGAACGCGCCCGCCGCGCGTTAAAACGGTATAGCGGAACAACGGCATGTTCTGTTGCATGTCGAGATTAAAGTGCCCTAGCCACATACGATCGTTCAGCATCGCGAGAAGATCGTGCACGTCGTTGCGTTTGGGTTCCGGCACCTTCATGTCAAACTGACATGAGAACTGCAATGCGCCGATTTCCTTTTGCCAGACAAAAAACATCCGGTAATGGCACCAACGGCCCGAAAGCTCGACAATCAATTCATCGTCATTTGTCCGGTCGAACAGCCACTCGTTTGCCGATACGATCTCTTCAAGAATATCGAGAGGATTCGAATGCGCCTGTTGCTCGAAAACCGATTGAATCGACATGGAGGAATCTCCGTTTGGTGAGGATCAAATAAATATCAAAATTGAATATTGCGTCGCAAGTGCAATGCATGTTCTTTCGTTACACGGAAAAGTTTCGTGCTTTTTGAGTCACAGGGCACGGAGACGAAACGATTTTTTCACGCACAGCTAATTGACTCAAATGACTCAGCTTTTACGCACATTTTGTGCACATCGCCCGAGCAGCCACTACACATGGTCGACGTCAAAGTTTTAACGGAAAGTAAACGCAAGCAAAGCGTCTTTACTCTGTTTTCGTTGCTTGACTAAATCGAATATGCCGAGAGTCGCGAAAAACGATTCCAACAAGGCATAGCCTTGTTACATACAAACCAAATTAGAGAGTAACGAATTTTCCAAAAGCAGATGAAAAAAGAAGAATGCTGGAAGAAAGGCGCATGAATGTGTGGAATCCCTCCCGAAAAATGATAAAACCAAAGACAGACAAACAGAGTTGGCATTATGACGTATCCCGAAATCGATCCTATCGCTTTTTCCGTTGGCCCCATTCAGGTGCGTTGGTATGCACTGGCTTACATGGCCGGACTGCTTGCAGGCTGGCGCTGGTGCATGTCGATGGCTCAGCGAGATCCTAACCGCATTTTGGCACCGCGGCATTACGACGAATTCCTTGTATGGGCGATTCTCGGAGTCATCTTCGGAGGCCGCGCAGGCTATGTTCTATTCTACAACACTTCGGAATACCTAGCGGACCCGTTCGAGATATTCAAAGTTTGGCATGGCGGCATGTCGTTTCATGGAGGCATGCTTGGCGTCATTCTCGCTGCCGTTCTTTACGCACGATGGGCAAAGATTCCGTTTTTTGCATTTTCCGATCTACTGGCCTGCGTCACGCCCATTGGGCTCGGGCTTGGCCGCCTAGCCAATTTTGTGAACGGCGAACTCTACGGCCGTGCGACCGACATGCCCTGGGGAATGGTCTTTCCGCGCGGCGGCGCCTCTTTGCGCCACCCCAGTCAGCTTTACGAGGCCGCGACGGAAGGCCTGTTGCTTTTAATCGTCTTGATCCTCCTTTCGCGCAATAATGCGGTGCGAAAACGGAAGGGCTTGCTATCGGGAACATTTCTTGCGCTTTACGGCATCTTTCGGTTTTGCGTCGAATTCTTCCGCGAACCCGATGCGCAGCTCGGCTTTCTTTATGCGGGCGCAACGATGGGCCAGATACTAAGCTTGCCCATGATCGCCGCTGGGATTGTCATTATTGCCCTCTCGTTTAAGGCCCCCGCACATGACCCCGCTTGAAGAAATCATTCACAAAACAATCGCCGCGCAAGGCGCGATTTCCATGGCGGCGTATATGGAGCTTGCGCTTCAACATCCGGATTACGGCTATTACCGCAAGTGTGAGCCTATCGGACGAACGGGAGATTTCGTAACCGCGCCCGAGGTCAGCCAGCTGTTCGGCGAAATGATCGGCATCTGGTGCGTCGAAAAATGGCGTACGCTCGATTGCCCCAAGTCCTTCGCCCTGATCGAATTCGGTCCCGGCCGAGGAACAATGATGGCCGATCTTTTGCGCGCGACGGCGCATGTCGTGGGCTTCCGGGCGGCTTTGAAACTGTATTTGATAGAAAGCAATGAGGTTTTGAAAGACCATCAGCGCAGCCGCCTTGCCGAGTACGCGCCAACGTATATCGAGGACATCGCCGAAGCGCAGGCCCTCCCTATCGTTGCGGTCGCCAACGAATTTTTTGACGCTCTTCCCGTCCGTCAGTTCGAAAAAACATTCCGTGGATGGGCCGAACGGATGGTGACATCCGAAAACGGGTCTTTTGTCTTAACGCTACGTCCGCTTTCGGAAATCGAACGAAATCTGATCCCAAAAAATCTGCATGAAGCCTTGCCGGGAGTTGTCTACGAATTTTCCCCCAAAAGTCTTTCCGCAATGCGCGGCATCGCCCGAACGCTTATCGAAAGAAGCGGCGCGTTCCTCATCATCGATTACGGCTATGCGGCGGCCTCAGGAGCGCCAACGATCCAAGCCGTTTCGCAACATAAGCGCGCGAACGTCTTTGAACGCCCCGGCGAAATTGATCTGACCGCACACGTCGACTTCGCTGCCTTGGGTAAAGCTGCCCGCGCGGAAGGCGCTTTTGTCTCCGCCGTTATGGGACAGGGCGAATTTCTAAAGAACTGCGGAATAGATATTCGCGCCGACGCGCTCAAGCAGCACGCGACTGAGGACCAAGTGGCGGACATAACGCTGGCCCTGAATCGTTTGACCGACAATTCTCAAATGGGAACGTTGTTCAAGGTCTTGGAAGTTCGTAGCTAAAAAATTCTGCCATCGTTCTGAGTCAGCTTGGCCATTTGCTGGTCGGCAATTGTTCGCGTCTGGCCAATGCGGCGGTCGCGGATCATGGCCCGGATAGCCGATCCGGGATTGTCGGCTTCTGTCGCCATAAACTGAGCGAAAAGGCCAGACGGTAAAAACGTCTGATGCAAGACAAACGTTAGCCCCGCCGCCAACAGTAAGGGCGCACGCGGCCCCAAATCCTGCTCGGCCAACTGCAAAAGCCCTTCAAGAGCTTCCTCCATGCTGCCTGCATGCATCGTCGCAAGGACGGTATGACCAGAAGTCGCTGCGCGCAAAACCTGATTGGCAGCATCTGGCGTGCGGATTTCGCCGACGGATATATACCGTGGATGCCAGCGCAGCGCGCGTTTCAGCATTGCGCCCCAATCCGACTCCCTCAAAATTTCCGTTTGATAGCAATATCCCCTGTTGCCGCAACGCCCTTCGAGATCGTATTCGCACGGATCCTCAAGCGTAAAGCCGATGCCGCCGTATGTTTCCAGATAACGCTTAAGCAAAGACGATTGCGTCGAGGTCTTCCCCTGCCCCGAAGCGCCGCAAATAAGGATCAACCCGCTGCGCCGACCGATATCCTGCAACAAAGGCAACAGCTGCGGAATGAAACCCAGCTTCTCAAGAGGAATAGGTTGGTCCGGCAAACGCCGCAAGGCAGCCCAAACCTCGCCCTTGGCCGTTTCAAGGCGCGTGGCGCGCATGCGCATGCCGCGATAGTCGAAAGCAGCTTCGATATCCGTAAAGTGCTTGCGCAAATAATCCGTCAACAAAACGGCGTCGTCAAAAAAAGCCTCAGGCAACTCGACATCGGGTAAATCGATCTCGCCGCTGCGCCCGATACGAAAATGCGGAATGGAGTTGCCGTCCATGCGCACATACAGATCCATGAAATCCAGTTCGTCGAGCGTGAATTGCTCGGTATCCGAAGAGTTGTCCGATATAGAATTGGTTTGAAGCATAAGAGTCATAAATACGCACTCGCAAAACGCATAATGTCAATCGCAAATACTGTATTCACGGTAAGCTGAGCTGGGTCTCCGCCTGTGCGGGAATAACGGCATTATTTGATGGAGAGATCCGTTTGTTCTGTCGCCGATATAACATGGACCTCTCATAATGACTATTCCCCACGCGGCAAAGAACTGTGGATAAAAGCGAAAAAACACATTAACCTTAACATTATGTTTTTGAAGAACGATTGCCCATCGCGTCATGACGGACTCGATGCGTTGCGCCGACTGTAAAACCGGAAGGCATTGCATAAACAATCCCTCCTTGTCTTCTCTTTCAACCTGTGTTGTTCTAGCGACCTGCATCGTCTGCCTTATCCCGCCCAATTGGAGGTTCCAAATGTCCCACATCGTAGCGCTTCACGGTCGCGAAATTCTTGACAGCCGCGGCAATCCCACGGTCGAAGTCGATGTCATGCTGGAAAGCGGCGCGATGGGTCGCGCGGCTGTGCCCTCCGGCGCATCGACGGGCGCGCACGAGGCGATCGAAGCGCGCGACGGCGATCCGGCAAGATTCGGCGGCAAAGGCGTCCTTCGTGCGGTGGAAGCCGTAAACGACGAAATTTCAGAAGCCGTTGTCGGCATGAACGCCGAGGACCAAATTGGCATCGACTCGGCGATGATTGAACTCGACGGCACGCCTAATAAATCTCGCCTTGGCGCTAACGCCATTCTTGGCGTCAGCCTTGCGACGGCAAAGGCGGCCGCACAAGAATCAAATCTTCCGCTTTATAGGTACGTCGGCGGAGCCTCGGCTTCGCTGCTTCCGGTGCCAATGATGAACATCGTCAACGGAGGGGCGCACGCCGACAATCCCATCGATATTCAGGAATTCATGATCGTTCCCTTCGGAGCCGAGACATGCGCCGACTCGATCCGCATGGGCGCGGAGATTTTTCATTCGCTGAAAAAACTTTTGAAAGAAGTTAACCACAACACGAATGTCGGCGACGAAGGCGGCTTTGCCCCGGCGCTGAACTCGACGGACGAAGCCTTATCGCTGATCGTCCGCGCGTGCGAAAAGGCAGGCTACGCTCCCGGCCAAGACGTGATGCTTGCGCTCGATTCGGCCGCATCTGGGTTTTACAAGGAAGGTCGCTATCAGCTGTCCGGCGAACGCAAGGTGTTTAACGCCGAACAACTTGTGCGCTACTATGACGATCTTGTATCGCGCTATCCGATTTTCTCAATCGAAGACGGCATGGCCGAAGACGATTTCGAAGGATGGGAAATGATGACCGAAGCCTTAGGCGATAAGATTCAGATCGTCGGCGACGACAATTTCGTAACGAATCCGGTCCGCATTGCCGACGGAATCGATCGGGGTATCGCAAACGCGGTCCTGATTAAGGTGAACCAGATAGGCACGCTTAGCGAAACGCTTGAAGCGGTCGAACTGGCGCATAAAGCGGGCTACCGCGCCGTTTTCTCACACCGTTCCGGCGAAACGGAAGATTCGACGATAGCGGATCTTGCGGTTGCGACAAACTGCGGCCAAATCAAAACAGGATCGCTTTCACGTTCCGACCGCCTCGCAAAATACAATCAGCTGATCCGCATCGAAGAGCAACTTGGCCGCGCGGCGCGGTTTAACGGAAATTCGATTCTCATGGAACCGTAACCGATGGCGCCGAAACGGACATGGCAATTCGTTGCCTCCATTATCGGCGCCTGCATCGTCGGATATTTTCTTTATCATACGGTCGAAGGCGAGCGTGGCTGGGTCGCTGAAGTGCGGCTGCAAAACGAAAAACGCGCAGCCGAAGAGGAACTTTCCAAGCTCCGTAAAGAACGCGAAGCCCTTGAACGCCGCGTCAATCACCTGCGCCCCGAGCATATGGATCCCGATTTATTGGAAGAAGAAGCGCGCAAAAAGCTTAATTATTCCAAGCCGAACGAAATTATCATCCTGACACCCCGTCAAAACAACGAAACGGAACGCAAATAATGCCGCCCCAACTTCGCCAAGCCGGCTTCCAAATTCAGTGGCTAGAACGCCTCCAAGTATGGGCCATAGCCCTTGTCTTTTCTTTGGCCCAGTGCAGGCACGTCCTGTTTTTCTTCGGACCCGACTTCATGCGCGCCGTCGATGCCGAGAAAGGCGTCCTCGATGGGCTTCCGCACTGGCGTTATTATCAATCCCGCGTTCTAGGCCCTGTTACTGAATACGTCCTGACCCTTTTCGGATACAGCTTGCCGCTTGCGCACGTTATTGTCGCCGTTGCAACGTTGTTTCTTACAGGCGTCATCATGTATAAAGCAGGCCGCGCATTGCGCGATAGCCGAACGGGATGGACGGCCTTTTTCGCGCTCCATGCCCTTTTTGCGATGATGATGAGCCGTCCTTGGCTATACATATGGGATTATTTTATTCTTTTGTTCGGGACGATCTTTTTATTCCTCGTTATCGCCCGCGCACCGTGGTGGTCTTTTTTGCTCCTTATGGAAGCCTCGTTCCTTAACCACGAAACGTCTTTCTTCATCGGCGTCTATATGATCGCCAAAGCCGTTTTAGACGCCAAGCACACACGGCAAAGACCCAATATGAAATGGCTCGGCGGCGGCGTGTTCGGCGTCGCCTTTGGCTTAGCGCTTATCGAGCTCTTGCGCAACACGCTGCTCAAACGTGAAATCGGGTGGGAGATTTTTTCAGATGTCAAAAGAGGACCTGTCGAGGGATTGGACTCATACTTTCACATCCAACTTTTTGCCAACTTTGAGTATATCTCTGACTGGTTAAGCAACCCGGATCCTTTGATGATGTTCCTGATCCCCTTAACCCTTGTCGTCATGCTCGGCATCGCCATCAGCATAGCACGGCGTCATCGCTGGGAAGGTTATCCGCTTGCAATCTATGCCCTGACATTATTTTTGATTATGCTTCTTCTCGGAATGGGAGCAGAAACGCGCAGCATGCTAAATCTTGTCCCCTTCCTTTGCCTCGGCACCTTAATCGCCGCAACGCCGGAGTGGAGCAAGCCAAAACCCGATATCCTTCCTGCCTCCGTTCCAACCGCTAACGGCGAAGCGCCCCCCGGGCCGTGCTGCGGTTGCGCAGGCTTTGGCGGGTCGTATTGCGACAAATAGAAAGCGGATCTTATTCCTTCAGCTTTTCAATCGTTTTCGTCGTGCTTTGCCCATCCACAAGATGGGCAAGAACGACCGTCCCGCCCCACCCTTGAACCTCGACAGCGCCGACGACCTTGTCGATTGTATAATCCGCGCCTTTTACTAAAACATCGGGCTTCACGACCTTAATAAGTTCCAACGGCGTGTCCTCGCCGAAAATAACGACCTGATCGACGTTCACTAGCGATGCCAAAACCGTACTGCGCGCGGATTCATTTTGAACGGGCCGTGTCTCGCCCTTCAAGCGCTTGACCGACGCGTCGCTGTTCAAGCCGACCACCAACTTGTCGCAAGCCGCGCGCGCCTGGCTCAGCAGGGAAATATGCCCGGGATGCAGCAAATCGAAGCACCCGTTCGTAAATCCAACCTTCAACCCCCGTTTGCGCCAGCTTTCGGCAATATCGGCAATGGCATCGAACCCGACAACTTTATCGACAGCCGTGCGCGTTTCGTTGCACATCAGCCGGTGAATAATCTCTTCGCGAGATACAGATGCCGTCCCGACCTTGCCGACAACGATAGAGCCAGCAATATTAGCGACCTCTGCCGCCTCTGAAGCGCTAAGCCCTCCGGCCAAGGCGAGAGTCAACGTCGCAATGACGGTATCCCCCGCGCCCGACACGTCAAATACCTGAAGAGATCTCGACCGCAAATGCAGCGCAGGCGTTCCCTTCCGAACGAGGCAAACGCCCTCCGCGCCTAACTTGGCCAGCACACACTCGACGCCAAAATTGGCGATCAACGAGCGCGCAGCGTCCTCCGCATCCTCGACCGTAACAATGGTCCTGCCCGTGGCTTCTCCTAATTCCTTGCGGTTGGGCGTCAACCAATTCGCGCCGCTGTATTTTCCGAAATGACGGCCTTTTGGATCGACAACAACGATTTTCCCGGCCTCTCGCGCCAAACGAACGGTCTCGGATATGACCTTTTGAGTCAAAACACCTTTGACGTAATCCGAAAGAATGACGGCATCCGCCTGCCGAACCAAATTCGGAAGCATTGCGACAATTTTGTCTTCGATATCTCCCTTAACCGGCTTCGAATCTTCGCGGTCCGAGCGTAATAATTGCTGGCTACCCGCAACAAAACGAGTCTTTCGCGTTGTCGGCCTTGATCCGTCGGCAATCAGGCAAGGCGTCGCTCCCGGAATTTTTTTGAACGCGTCTAAGACGTCCTTGCCTTCCCTGTCATCTCCAATCACGCCGATAAAATCGACCTTGCCGCCTAACGCCGCTAGATTCCGGGCTACGTTTCCCGCACCGCCCAAAGTCAAGGCCTCGCGCTGTTCGTGAAGCACGGGTATCGGCGCTTCCGGAGAAATCCTGTCGACCGTTCCATAAACGTACCGGTCCAGCATTATATCGCCGATGCACAAAACGTTGCGCCCTGCGAAGCAATCAAGACGATAAGCGAGATCAGACATTGACTTTTCCTTCTGAGATTACCCGACCCATATCATGCCATAAATTGCATAAAATTAGCGGAAAAGAAAACGAATCCCGGAACTTGACAATATCCCCGCAGCCGTCTTGATATGAAAGGTCGGAAACAGGACGCAATAGGAGCCTAAATGATTCGATCCCTTGTATTCCCCGGCCAAGGCAGCCAAGCCATCGGCATGGGCAAAGCGCTAGGCGCAGTCTATCCTGAAGCTAAAGAGGTCTTTCAAGAGGTAGACTCAGCCTTAAGCCAAAACCTCAGCGGTTTGATGTTCGACGGCTCTCTCGAAGAATTAAGCCTGACCGAGAACACGCAACCGGCCCTGATGGCCGTCAGTGTCGCTGTCATACGCGTACTAGACAAACAAGGCGGCTTTCGTTTGCCATCTGCCGCAAAGTTTGTTGCAGGTCATAGCCTTGGCGAATACGCAGCGCTCTGCGTCGCCGGAAGCCTGACGCTGTCTGACACGGCAAAGCTTTTAAAAAAGCGCGGCCAAGCGATGCAACAAGCCGTTTCACCGGGAATAGGCGGCATGGCGGCTCTTTTGGGAATTGACCTTGCGACGGCAAAGGAAGTGGCCAATGCCGCCGCGCAAGGCGAGGTTTGTACGACAGCGAACGACAATTCCGTTGGTCAGATCGTCATTAGCGGCCATATGGGCGCTATCGATCGCGCCATCGCGATCGCGGCGGAACGCGGCTTTAAGCGCAGCGTCAAGCTTCCCGTCAGCGCCCCTTTTCACTCGTCGCTGATGCAGTCTGCAGCTGATGTTATGCAAGAGGCGCTATGCAAAATTAACGTCTCGGCCCCGTCGGTGCCTGTGATCGCAAACGTCACGGCGCAACCTGTTAGCGACCCCGACGAAATCCGAAATCTTCTTGTCCAACAAGTAACAGGCTCCGTCCGCTGGCGCGAATCCGTCCTGACGATGAAAGAACAAGGCGTGACCCAACTGGTCGAGTGCGGATCGGGAACCGTGCTGACAAATCTTACGAAACGCATCGACAAGGAACTGACGGCTATCTCTCTCTCTTCTCCCGAAACTATAGATGCATTTTTGAAGGCGCTTTGATGTCTCTGCAACCGACTGAATTTCTCTCTGTCTATATTACGGCTCCAACGCGCGACGAGGCCGAGAAAATCGCCGAAACGCTTGTTAGGGAAGAGTTAGCGGCCTGTGCGAACGTTTTCCCCGGAATCTCATCAACCTTTAGATGGCAAGGCAAGGTTGAACGCGCCGAGGAATGTGCGATTATCGCTAAAATAGTCGCAAGCGACTTCGGCGCCCTTCAGAAAAGAATTGAGGAGATCCATCCCTACGAATGCCCCTGCATTGCGGCATCGCCTATCGTGGCCGGCAACGAATCCTATCTAAAGTGGCTCAAAGGGGAATAGTTTTTAGCTGGCGACGGCTATACGCAACAGTTTGATATTTATCCTAAAACGCTATATAAGCCTATCGATGAAACCCGTTCTGACCACAGCGCTTTTGATTGTCATCGCGAGCTTTAGCGCCGCGCAGGCCGCCTCTGTTGCCAAACCGAACAGCCAGCAAAACAGAATGAAGACATGCGCGGCCGAATACCGTAAAAAGGGTATCCCAAAATCCGGGTACAGGAAATTTATGAGCCAATGTCTCAGAACGCACCCCAAAAAAGAAACGAATAAAAACCAACAAAACGCGCTGCCGACGCAACGTCCATAATGAAAGTTAATCATCGATGATCGACGCTCTCCTGAACAAAACTATTGACGACATTTCCATTCCCAACCTTACAAATCCGCTTAAAGGCAAGGTTCGTCAGAGCTACGATGCGCCAAACGGACGACGCATTATTATCGCGACAGATCGTCTTAGCGCATTTGATCGCCAGATCACGACGATACCTTTGAAGGGTCAGGTCCTGACCCAATTATCGCGCTTTTGGTTCGAAGCGACCAAGGACATTTGCCCTAATCATGTCATCGCCTATCCCGATCCGAACGTGGTCGTCTGCCGCAAGCTTAAGATGCTGCCCGTTGAAATCGTCGTGCGCGGCTATCTCGCAGGAACGACAGCAACGTCGATATTGAAAATGTATAAAGCGGGCAAACGTCAAATGTACGGTGTGACATTTGCGGACGGCATGAAAGACAACCAAAAGCTGCCTGCCCCTATCATCACCCCAACGACCAAGGGCGAGGCGGCCACGCACGACGAGCCGCTGTCTCCGCAGCAAATTGTAGCTGATAATCTCGTTTCCAAAGAAGTATGGGACCGCGTTAGCGCCTATGCTCTGGCCCTTTTTGCGCGCGGACAAAAGATTGCCGAGGGGAAAGGCCTGATACTTGTCGACACAAAATACGAATTTGGCCAGTTAGAGGACGGAACAGTCGTCCTTGGGGACGAAGTCCATACGCCGGACAGCAGCCGATACTGGATCGCGGCAACCTATGCAGATCGTCTTAAAGAAGGCCAATCGCCCGAAACGTTGGACAAAGACGTTGTCCGCCGATGGCTGGGCGAACACTGCGACCCTTACAAAGACGCGATTCCGCCGATTCCGGACGACATACGGATTGCCACGTCAAACACCTATGTGTCGGTCTTTGAAAAAATGACGGAGAAAAAACTCGAGCTCCCCGACCCCGCGCAAGACCCGAAAGAACGGATCAAAGCCGCCATAGCGAAATACCTATCCGAGAATCCGTAAAAATAGCCTCAAGCCGCGCCGACAGCGTCGCCTTCGTAATCGTAAGCGGACGAAACGTATAAGCCATGCTCGCCGTTAACAATCTTGAACTTTTCCGAAACGCCCAAAACGGTTTCGGCGCCGCCAAGAATCAAATAGCCATCAGGGTGCATGGTCTGCGCGATTCCACCGAGGACTTTGGTCTTTGTCGGCAGATCGAAATAGATAAGAACGTTACGGCAAAAGACGATATCGAAGGAACCATCGATGCCAAAATCCGATAAAAGATTGCCTTCCTTAAACTGAACCATCTGGCGAATGGTATCCTTAATCTGCCATTTATCGCCTGCAATTTGCTGGAAATACTTGACCAAATGCGTTACCGGAAGCCCGCGTTGAACCTCAAATTGAGAATAAACACCGCTTTTAGCGCGCGCGACCATTTCACGCGAAAGATCGGTGCCGATAATCTCGACCTTCCAGCCTTGAAGTTTAGCAGCTTCCTCAACACAAACCATTGCAAGGGAATAGGCCTCTTGGCCACTGGAAGCAGCAGCAGACCAAATGCGAATATGCTTTTTGTTTGCGCGCAACTTTATAAGACGAGGCAAAAGTTTCTTTTGGAAAAGAATGAACGGTTTTTGATCGCGAAAGAAAAACGACTCATTTGTCGTCATCGCCTCGGTGATATCCGACATCAAAACTTCGTCATGCCGCGCGCGCAATGTCTGGGCCAAATCTTCCAACGACTTGATGTTATGCTTGCGCGCGACTGGAAACAGTCTGGATTCCAAAAGATAAGCCTTCTCAGACGTCAAGACGAGGCCGGAGCGTTGTTTAACAAGCGTTGCAAATAGTTCAAAATCCTCGGCCTTCATGCCCTGCTCCCATTCGCCATACCTAGCGCAATCTTTCTAACCATAGCCCCGATTTCGTTAACAGGAACAACAGCCGAGCAAAGACCCGCCGTAGCAACGGCACCCGGCATTCCCCAAACGACGCTTGTCGCCTCATCCTGAGCTATAACGGCCCCGCCGGCCCGAACGACAACTTCGGCACCCTTCATGCCGTCTTGCCCCATGCCGGTCAAAATAACCACCAAGATGCGCCCCCCAAAAGAACCGACCAAAGATCGCAACATCGGATCGACAGCAGGCCGACAATAGTTCTCTGGAGGATCTTGCACCTGATGCACGACAGCCCCTTCAGACTTCTTCGCAATAAGCATATGATAGTCGCCAGGCGCAACGTAGTATATTCCGCCCTTTAAAACTTCGCCTTCTTTTGCTTCCCAAGCCTCGACCCCGCACTGCTTGGAAATATGATCGGCTAAAATTTTTGTAAAAGACGCAGGCATATGCTGCGTAATAACAATGGGTTGGGGCAAGCCGGCCCCCATTGACCGAATAACCTCAAACAAAGCCTGCGGCCCACCTGTCGAAGACCCTATGGCAATAATATCCGGTTTTGCAGTCGGCATCGGACGCAAAACGACCGGCTTCTTCTCCTGCACGCGCGGCACAAATTCGATAGAAGGCCGCTCGCGCGAAGGGCGCACACCCTTCTTCAGGGCGATAGCGCCCAAAGCCCGGACCTTTTCCCTCAAATCTCTATGGAATTCGTTCGGAACGGCCATTTCCCGCGCAGAAGGCTTCGGCAAATAGTCGGTAGCACCGAGAGAAAGCGCCTTTAAACTGATATCGGCGTTTTTTTGAGTCAACGTCGATGCCATAATAATCTGAACGCCCGGATCGATTTCCTTAAGCTGAGGAATTGCGGTCAATCCGTCCATAACCGGCATTTCAATATCGAGAATAATGACGTCGGCAGGAACGCTGCTCAACAACTGAATGGCTCGCGCCCCGTTGCTGGCTGTCCCGACAATTTTAAACGCAGGATCCGCTTCAAGAGACCGGGCAATAAACCCTCTGATAACGAGGGAATCGTCGACGACAATCACACGTATACAGGATGCGCGCGGCGTGTCGCCCAAGGAAGAAGATGTCTCCGGCATATCTAGATCAAACCCAACTGTTCAAGTTTACTGCGAATGATATCGGCATCGAAAGGCTTCATAATATACTCGTTTGCGCCGGAACCCAAAGCTTCTTGTATGTGCGCCAAGTCGTTTTCGGTCGTGCAGAAAACGACATTGGGCTTTTCGCCGCCCTGCATTTTCCGCAACGCCTGAAGAAACTCCAGCCCGTTCATAATGGGCATATTCCAGTCGAGAAGGATAAAGTCCGGCAAAGCGGTATTGCACGCTTGTAAAGCCGCCTCGCCGTTATCCGCTTCCTCGCATGAATAGCCGATCGCTTCGAATATCTGGCGAGCCACCTTGCGAATAACCCTGCTATCGTCAACGATAAGACACGTCTTCATTTTTCACCCACACTTTCCATCCTTGAAAAATATAAGCTTCCGTTTTTCCGCTATAAACTCCCTGCGCCTATCGGAATTTTTTCTATCTTTTGCAATGCGGAATTCGAATTTACCGACCAAGGGAGCCCATAGGTACATTCTCTCTAGGCCGCTCTAAATTGTTCGATCCTCAGCAACCTAGAAACATCCAAAAGAACCAGCAAATTTTGCTTCAGCCGATAGATACCGTTCGAAACATCCTGCCAATGAGGATCAAGCGTCGATGGATTTCTCTCAAAGTCGTCCGTAGGCAAGCTCATGACCTCGCCAACCTTATCGACGACAAGACTGTAAAGCTCTCCGCCATGTTCGACGACAACGCTCATGCTTTGACTGCGATCGCCAAGCGGAGGCAACCCGAGCCGCGTGCGCACATCGACAGCAGTCACAATCCGACCGCGCAAATTCAACGAGCCAAGAACCTCCGGGGGCGCTAACGGAACGCGCGCGATGCGCTGCGGGCCTAAAACGTCCCGCACCTCTAAAACGGGAATGCCGAAAATCTGGTTGGCAATCGTCATCGTGACAAGCATGCCCTCGGCCGAATTCCCCGCCGTCGCCAAAGCCGTCGACGATGTCGACGAAGTAACGGGAAGATTGCTCATAACGTCATCCCCTTTCCTGTTGATAGAATAAACGCATCTACTGCATTACAGTGCGGACGCATCATGCACGCCCCCTTCTTTCAAGGTTTCGTGCAAAGCCGTCAAAAGCCCCTCGCGATTGAACTTAGCAATATAGTCGGTAAAGCCCGCCACGCGTCCGCGTTCCAAATCGCGCGGCGTCGCGTGTGACGACATGGCAAATATAGGCAACTTGCTCCATTTGCCGTCGCCGTGCCGCAGCATGGAAACGAAATCAAACCCGTTCATGCCCGGCATCTCGACATCACTAACGATGGCGTCGAAGGCCACGCCGTCTTCCTGAAGCTTCAACGCCTCACCGGCCGTCTCGACAGCCGTCACGTCGTATCCCGCCACTGTCAGTAACGGCGTCAAAAGATTGCGGAAGAAGGGGCTGTCATCGACCAAAAGAACGCGACGGCCCGCATCGCCCTCGAAAGATCCGTTATCCTCACCGAACCAACTCTGAGAAGCCTGCGACAGATAGTACGCCGCATCGAGAATGTCCGTCGCTTTCCCCGAAATAATCGAGGTTCCCAACGTCCCCTGACGTTTTCCCGACAAATCAATCTGAAGATTTTCCTCGACGATATCGAGAATCTCATCGACCATAAGCCCCATATGGTTATCTCTGTCGGCAAAAACCAGAACGGCCTGAGTGCCCGCTTCTTTCTTTTCCTCCGTGGACGAAACGGCGATCAACGGCATCAACTTACCGCGATATTGAACCATCGGCGCGCCTTCGGAGTATTCCAGAGACTTGCAGTCAATCTCCTCCAACCGGGCGATAAGCGACAATGGCAGCGCCTTTTGCGCGCCATCCCCTGCGCGGAACAAAAGCAGCGATTGCTTCGTGCCGACGCGCGCAGCCTGCGCCATCGCTGCGGCCTGCGCCTGCGTGCCTTCGCCGCGCACGGTTCCCGCATGCGCAACGATAGCATTCAGATCCAAGATCATAATCACGCTGCCGTCGCCAAGAATAGTATTGCCCGAAAACGCGTCGATGCTCCGCAAAATCGGCGCGACCGGCTTAACGACGATTTCCTCCGTATCGAATACGCGATCGACAATAACGCCGACCGTGGAACTCCCCACCTGCACGACAACAATAAACGCATCGCCGTTCGCCTGAATATCTTCATCCCCGAGTCTCAATGTCCTGCGCAAGGAAACGAGCGGCAATAGCCTGTTGCGCAGCCGAAGAACGGGCGTCTCATTAATAAGCTCGATGCGATGCTCGCTTGTCGACGTCGCCCGCACCAATTCAACGACGCTGATCTGCGGGATCGCGAACCGCTCGCTCGCGCACTCAACAATCAGCGCGGAAACGATGGCAAGGGTCAACGGAATCTTGATCGAGAACGACGAGCCCTTGCCCGCGATGGACTTGAAATCGACCGTGCCGCCGATGCGCTCGACATTGGTTCGAACGACATCCATCCCGACGCCGCGCCCCGAAACCGAGGTCACCTTGTCGGCAGTCGAAAATCCAGGCTTAAAAATGAACTGCAAAATCTGCTGATCGGTCATTCCCGAAAGTTCGCCTTCGGTCGCCAATCCTTTTTGCAAAACTTTGGCGCGGATCTTTTCGACCGGAAGGCCGCGACCGTCATCGACGATGTCGATGACGATATGACCGCCTTCATGATAGGCGTTCAGGGTAATGACGCCGGTTTCCGGCTTGCCAACGCTCGCGCGGTCGGACGGAAGTTCGATTCCGTGATCGGCGGAATTGCGCACCATATGCGTCAGCGGATCCTTAATCAGCTCCAGAACCTGCCGATCAAGCTCCGTATCTGCGCCGAGCATTTGCAGCTCGATCTTTTTGTTCAATTCGTGCGCAAGATCGCGAACGATGCGCGGCAATTTCGCCCAAGCGTTGCCAATGGGCTGCATGCGCGTTTTCATGACGCCTTCTTGCAACTCGGACGTAACCTGATTCAGCCGCTGCAACGGAGAAGAAAACGAGCTGTCCTTTTCCCCGCGCAAAATCTGGAGCAACTGGTTGCGTGTCAACACCAGTTCGCTAACGGTCGTCATCAAGGATTCGAGTTGATCGACGTTCACACGAATAGACTGATCCGCAACCGACGTTCCCGGTTTGCCTGATTGCTCGTCCTGCCGCTTGACGGCGACGGACGTCGATGGCTTCTCGGCCTCGACCGAAGACGTCGTTTCGGAAGCTTCTGTTTCCTTGTTCTTACCCGCCGCCATATTCGCCTCCAAAGTAGCCATATCCCCCGCACGAACGGGAACAAATCCGAACTCATCGGGAGTGGACTCGCCTTGTTCCTGTTTTTGTTCTTCTCCCTGCTCCAAAGCCGGAACGACTTGCGCCGAAGTTCCCCCGGCTAAATCGCCATCGGCCATGGCGTTAAGGGCTTTAATTAAATCCTCGTCATCGCCATCTGGGGATTCTTTCTCGTTTTGTTCAAGATACGTTAAGAGGTACTTAATCCTGTCAATAGACGACAGGATAAGATCGACCGCCTTGGGCGTAACATTCAACTCATGATCGCGAAATTTGCCGAGAACATTCTCACCCGCATGAGCTAGATGCTCAAGTCGCGGCAACCCCAAGAATCCGCAAGTACCCTTAATGGTGTGAACAAGACGAAAAATGCTGCCGATAATCTCCGGATCGTCCGGGGTTTGCTCAAGCCTGACCAGTTCGACGTCAAGGGTTGAAAGATTCTCGGAAGTTTCCGTCAGGAAGTCTTTAAGGAGATCATCCATAAGCCGTTTCCCCTATGGCAAAAAAAGCGTCAAAAAACGCAGGAATCGAGGTCATTTTGGAAGCCAACCCTTAACAAACCTTTACAGACTGCATACAAAGCTTGTCCTATTATGCAACCTGACTTGGATCGACCGTAACATCCAACCGATCGGGAATCGATTGGTCATAAGAGAGCTTAAACCCAAACTGCTCCGCGAACCTTCCTGTGACATAAGCCTGTATGGTTCGAGGCGATAATTCCTCAACCGAAACGTTTCCCTCCAACGTTTTCTGAACGCTGTCATTCAAGGAAGCGCCTCGTCCGACGATTTCAACATGGCCCCCGCTTTTTCCGTCTTCGTTTTTCGTCGTCTCACGCAACGTGATAACGCCGCCATAAGGAAGAATCTCCTCACCAAAAACGACCAAATTCAAAAGGAGCTTAAGAAACCCGCGGCTAGAGCTTAATTCGGACGCAAATAGCTCAACCGGCCAAATCAACGAAATCTTGGTTCCGGCAAGGTACTGTTCCGCAACCTGACGTGCATCCTTAACGCCCAGATTGGTCTCGCTTCCCGCACGACCATAGGCCAGACGAAAAAGCCGCAGGCGGCGCGCTGCTTTCGTGCCGCTATCGCCGATAAGCTTCATAGCTTCCGCAACCACAGAACCGCCAATATCTTCAATCAGTTCAACGCCATTATTGATGGCACTGACCGGGCTGACCAAATCATGGCAAACCTTGGAAGCCAAAAGCTCCATAACGCGTACATCGACCAACATGCATG
The DNA here is from genome assembly GCA_964449155.1 of uncultured Rhodospirillaceae bacterium. GTDB lineage: Bacteria > Pseudomonadota > Alphaproteobacteria > UBA9219 > UBA9219 > CAIXLI01. The sequence continues at coordinate 25,289 of CAYVBP010000011.1, forward strand.
TGCCGTTCGCAAGGGGATTTGAATAACTCGTATAATATGGTTAGAGTTACCTTCGAGTCGTTAAGAGACGCTTAATGGTCCAACCCCGAATCTAAAATGAAAATATATTTTACCGCCAGTCATTCTCCTCAAGCGCAAAAAGCGTTTGTCGATTTTACAAAACGCTATGGACAGTCCGCGCCCGAAGACGCGGACTATTTCGTCTCGCTCGGCGGCGACGGACAAGTGCTTAGCACGCTTTACGAATCCCTGAAATACAAGCGCCCCGTTTTTGCGCTGCACCGAACGGATTCCATTGGCTTTCTGTGCAACACCTTCGAAGGCGACAAGGACCTTGACGAACGGCTGAACCGCGCGCAACACGTCACGCTTAATCCGTTGCGTATCGAAGCCGAAGCGACCAATGGCTCGACCTTCTCGGCGCTGGCGATCAACGATGTAACATTTCTTCGTGAAACGCCCCAAGCGGTCCGCCTGCGTATTGTCATCGATGGAACCGAACGCATCGCGCGCTTCAGCGGCGATGGGATCCTCGTCTCGACCCCGGCAGGCAGCACCGCATACAACCACTCGTGCGGCGGCCCGATCATGCCGTTGAACGCAAACACGTTGATTATGAACGCAATCTCAGGTTTCCGTCCGCGCGGCTGGTCTTATGCGGTCCTTCCGCAAGATGTCCTGATCGAAATCGAAGTTCTCGAAACCGGCAAGCGCCCTGCAAGAATTGAAGCAGGAAACGCGGTCCTCCACAATGCCGCCAGCGGTAAAATATGGTATGACCGCACGCAAAATATCTCGCTTCTTTTCGACCCCGACCAACACTTGGGCGAACGGATCATCCGCGAACAATTTATGCTGTAACACGCGCCGGGAAAGGCCGGATTGTCGCCTTAGTTCGACGAACTCATTCCCCCAACGCAACCGGCGCGGGTCCGGAAAGCATCCCAAAATTTGGCACCTCGCCAGCTTCAAGCTTCTCGCGCACCATGGCGTCGAGCCTCAAGATGCGTGAATACAGGGCATGGCTGCGAACCATCAAATCGCGCAATCCGGCAGGCATTTCGGAGTCGTCTTCGCCCTTATCGCTTGCGCACTCATCGTTAACTGTCAAAGCGTATTGAGGCGCAACGAACTGCTCGGGCGAAATTTCACCCGACAGCAACGCCTTCATCGCCAAAAGCCACGTCATGACTTGTATTAAACGCGCCGAAATGCGCGTATGATGATAGCCAACGACAAGACAATGCGGCAAATCGAATTCACGCCGATCCGCCTGTTCGTGATACGCAATGTAATTGCGAACTTCCTGAGTCAGGGCAAGCCCTTCATCAAAGGTTCGATCGAGAAGCGTCGTTGCTTTTGGATTAGGCATGAACATTCCTTTCTTCGCCCTCCAATAGCCTATTAAAATTAAAATTCGGTGTAGAAGCCTTTAAGAACAGGTTAACCATTTGAAAAACAAAATGCGGCCTCATTTTACGGCAAGTCATGTATACTCTTGCCGCTGACTCACATTACAGGGCACGACATGGCAGACATAGCATTCGTTACCGGAGCAACTGGATTCGTCGGCTCAGCCGTCGTCCGTCTTCTTCTGCAAAAGAAGAACAACGTGCGCGTGCTTGCGCGATCAAACGGCGACCGCCGCAACATCGAAGGCTTACCCGTCGAAATCATCGAGGGCGATCTACTAAATCCCGACTCTTACCGCGAGGCGTTAAAAGGCTGTCGCGGCCTGTTTCATGTCGCGGCAGATTACAGGATTTGGGTTCCCAACCCCGCCGAGATGAACAAAGTCAACGTCGACGGCACGCGTGCGCTCATGGAAGCGGCGCTCGAAGCCCAGATTCCGCGCATTGTCTATACAAGCTCGGTCGCGACGATTGGCACAAGCCCCATCGGCTTGCCCGGCACCGAAGACCTACCCGTCAAGTTGACGGACATGGTCGGCAAATATAAAAAATCGAAATTCCTCGCCGAGCAGGAAGTTCTGAAAATGGTCAAGGAACAAAACCTTCCCGCAGTCATCGTCAACCCCTCGACCCCCATCGGCCCGCGCGACATCAAACCGACGCCCACGGGCCGCATCATCGTAAACGCGCTGAACGGGCTAATTCCCGCCTATGTCAACACAGGCCTGAATGTCGTGCACGTTGAGGACGTCGCATGGGGCCATTGGTGCGCCTATAAACGCGGAACGGTCGGCGAGCGTTACATTATTGGCGGCACAGATATTACATTAAAGGACATTTTGGCGATTGTCGCAAAAATCGGCAACCATAGAGCGCCGACGATCCAGCTTCCTATCTTCCCTCTTTACCCTCTTGCCCTGATTTTCGAAGCCGTCGCGCGCATTAGAAAGAACGAACCCATGCTGACCGTCGATGCGCTGCGCATGGCGCAAAAGAAAATGTATTTTTCGTCCGAGAAAGCGGAACGCGAACTCGATTACATGTACCGCCCGCCTGACTACGCCATCCGCGATGCGATTGAGTGGTTTCAAAGAATGTGGTACTGCTAGTGGTCTGGATGACTTAAGGATATTTAGATGCTTAAGTTTTGCCTCGATAGATTACCGATTCCTTTCCCCCATGAACCCGCATAGTAATCCAAGAGAAGAAGTCAGCCCATCTCTATTCTCAGCAGTGTGGAACCGGCGCATGCTGATTTGCATTGCTTTGGGCTTTTCCTCAGGCTTGCCGCTATATGTCCTTTTGCAGCTTGTTCCCGCATGGCTGCGGCGGAGTCATATCGATTTGACGGCTATCGGTATTGTGGGGTTGGCCCAAATTCCCTATGCGTGGAAATTTCTTTGGGCGCCGCTGTGCGACAGGTTCGGATTTCGCTTTCTCGGTCGCAGGCGAACGTGGATCCTAAGCAGCCAGATTTTGCTGGCATTGTCCATGGCTGGCATAGGGGCGCTTGACCCGGCGAATACCATGGGCGCTATCGTTGCCGCGACCTTTATTATCGCGGTTTTCTCTGCGACGCAGGACATTGCCATCGATGCTTATCGCCGCGAATTGCTGCCGGATGCCGAGTTGGGACTCGGCAATTCATTTTTTGTCAACGCCTATCGCGTGGCGGGGCTTGTTCCCGGCGGGTTGAGTTTGATCCTTGCGGATTCTCTTTCGTGGCCAATGGTGTTTATCTTCACGGCGACTTTTATGATTCCCGGCATTCTTTGTACGGTTCTTATCGAGGAACCCGCCCTTCATGCCAAGTATCCCCGCACGTTGCGCGAGGCAATCGTCGAACCGTTTCGTGAGTTCTTTACGCGAACCGATTTGAAATTCGCGCTTTTGGTTTTGGCGTTTCTATTGCTTTACAAATTTGGCGATAGTTTGGCCACGGCGCAGCTTACGCCTTTTTACATCGATATGGGATTTACCAATACCCAAATTGGCTCCGTTGCCAAGCTTGTCGGTTTCTGGTCAATGGTCGTGGGGGCTTTTCTTGGCGGCCTTATCATGGTCAAGATCGGCATCAATCGCTCTTTGTGGCTTTTTGGCGGCGTTCAGTTTGTATCGATATTCGGCTTTGCTTTGCTCAGCGTGGTCGAGATGAATATCTATTATCTCGGCATGGCCGTCGGGTTTGAATATCTTGGCGTGGGCCTTGGAACGACAGCCTTTGTTTCTTTTATCGCCGCACAAACCAACAAGAATTTTTCCGCGACTCAATTTGCGCTTTTTTCGAGCATCTTTGCTATTCCGCGCAGCATCACCGGCCTTATCGCCGGGGTTATTGTCGAGAAAATGGGACTAGGATGGACCAATTTTTTTCTAATCAGCGCGGCAACAGCTGTGCCGGGCATGGTCCTGCTTTTTTGGGTCGCGCCGTGGAATATGCGAAAATCGTAAGGCTGTGAATATCGGCTCGGATCCCTTGCCTTCCTGTAACTTTTTGTTTCGCATGCCAATATTAAGATGTTCCAAATAATAATTAGGCGTCATCCCCGCGAAGGCGGGGACCCAGTTGGCCTATCTTCAAGTGCCACAGTTGAAAAAGAACGGCGATGACGCAGAAAAACCAGCCCATTCTTGGCTTATTGATTTCTTGTGGCCTAATAAACTGGATCCCCGCCTGCGCGGGGATGACGAGAGTGGTGTCTAATTGTTATTTGGAATGACTA
>CAYVBP010000012.1:0-28697 GCA_964449155.1 uncultured Rhodospirillaceae bacterium
CCGCCATTTTCTCCCCGATCTCAAACTGGGTCCCCGCCTTCGCGGGGATGACGGCATTTGTTGTTGTGGAGTCACTTCATGGGCTCGTCGGTATGACGTCCTTCACTCACTCGGATGTATACCTTCCTTTAGTCGCCCCGCCTGAGGCGGGGGTTTTGTAAGGACTTATAAAAATGCCCGAACCGCCGTTACCCGTTCCATACCGCCTTTTCCGGCATTTTTATTGTGTCCCCCGCGCCCGGTTGTTAAGCTTTTCCGCCGCGATCTTAAGCGCTTCGGCAAACGCCATTTCCGCATCAATCTCTGTCGTGTCCAGCAAAATCGCGTCCGGCGCGGGCTTGGTCGGCGCGACGGTCCGTGCGGCGTCGCGCGCGTCTCTGTCTTTCATATCTGCAAGAACGGCGTCATAAGATGCGGGCTGTCCGCGGCCTTGAAGTTCTTTGAAGCGCCGCGTTGCGCGGGCTTCGGCGCTGGCGGTCACGAATATTTTGACGGCGGCGTCGGGTGCGATCACGGTGCCGATATCGCGTCCGTCTAAAACCGCGCCCGGCTTGCCAAGCGGCGGGTGGGCGCAAAAGTCTTTTTGAAATTTCAAAAGAGCGGAACGAACTCCCGGCACAGCCGCAACTTTCGACGCGGCGACAGAAGCGACATCCGACCGTAATTCCGCATCGTTTGTCAAACCCATAATCTTTTCCGCCTCAAGCCCCCGCGCTGCTTTTTCAGCCGCAGCAATGTTCGCGGGATCGTCCCCTTCGCGCAAAACCGCCATGCCCACGGCTCGGTACAAAAGGCCCGTGTCCAGATGCGCAAAGCCGAAATGAGCCGCGAGCTTGCGCGCAATCGTTCCCTTTCCGCTGGCCGAAGGTCCGTCGATGGCGATAACGATGGGCATGAGCTTTTCCTAAATAAGCGTTTTATGGTTCACAAGATCCAGCATCGGCAAATCGTCCGGCGGATTGCCATAGCCGAAACTGTCCGCGAACGGGCCGTTGGCGTCAAGCCAGGCCTTAACGCGCTCGGCCTTTCTTCGGCGCACGCAGTTTCCGTTGGGCATATCGCCGGTAATCACGCCCTCTTTGACGCCGACGTCGGTGCACAAAAGAACGTCGTGAGGGATGTCGCGCAGGAGGGTCGGCAAATACAGGCTCAAGCTGCCCGAGGCGATGACAACGACGTCTCCATTTTCGCGATGCTTGCGGAGTTCGCGGACGATAGGCTCGTTAAGTTTTCTCCACGCCAAGGTCTTTGCGACGATATCGGCGATATCAGCGGGCGTTTTTCCTTTCATAAAATAACGAAGGAAGGAGCTTTTAAGAAACGTGCGCAGATCGGCGTCGGGCTTGCCTGCGACCCTGCGAAAGGCATAAGCGCCTGCCGAGGCGCTTAAAGCTGCGTATAGCGGCAGCGTTCCAGCCGAAAAGGCCATAAACGGAAAGAGCGAATCTCCGATAATCAGCGTATCGTCGAAATCGAAAATCGCGACTTTTTTCATGCGGATAGTCCCAGCAGTGTTTGCGCGCACAAGGCGGCGTCGGGCGTGCCTGTGCGCTTGATGGCTGCTTCGGCATCGTGAAGGCGCAACAGGGCTTGCTCGATGCGTCCGCGCGACCAGCGGCGCAGCTGCGCGGTCATGGCGCTTTCGTATTTCCAAAATACGGGCGGTTGCAAGCGTTTTACGGCGTCGGTTGCAGCCACGCCTTTGTCCATTTCGGCGCGGGCCCATTGAATTCGCAGAAAATGACGCTGCGCGGCGCGAAGCAGGGCCACGGGCGACGTTTGCTCGGCAAAAAGCCGGTCGATCAATTGGGCGACGCGCTTCGTTTCGCCGGCGCCTATGGCAAAAACAAGATCGTCCGCTTCCGCCGCGCCCGCGTCCTGAACGGCAGCGTGAACGTCCGCGCTTGTGGCCGCGTTTCCCTTGCCAACGTAGAGCGCGAATTTCTCAAGCTCGCTACGCATGGCCATGCGGTCAGGCGGCAGGATTTCGGCCAAGGCTCCGATCACTTCGCGGGCGGCGCGAATGTTTTCAGAAGCAAGAATTTCCGAGATTGTACGCTGGCGGGCCGCTGTGTCTTCGACATAGCAGGGAATGGCGCAGACAATAGGCGATGAGCCTTCGCAAACGGCGCGAAGCTTCGATTTCCTGTCGAGATCGCCCGCTTCAATCAAAAGAACGCTGTCAGAGGGCGGAAGGTCCGAAAGAAGAGAGGTTAACGCGGCGCCGATTTTGTCTTCCGCACCGTGGATAACGATGAGGCGTTTTCCGCCCCCGAGCGCCACACAGGCCATTTCGTCATAAAGGCGCGATGGATGCTCGGCGACGGCGGGGGAAGACAGCGTGATGGAACAAAAAGGATCGTCCGAGTTTGGAACCAAGGTTTTGGCAAGAAGAAGGACGCGTTCGCGCACAAGCCCCGCATCGGGGCCATAAACCAAAATAACCCGGATCAAGGGATCGGGTTTGGCAAGAAAGGCGTTAATGCGGGCCGGGACGATTTTCATGGGATTGTTTTTAGCGTGTTTTGTTTCGTCTTCATAGGCGGTTTGTTTTTCTGATACCAATCCCGGATCGCAGTGAATCGAAAGGGCACGGGGGACACAATAAAAATGCCGGAAAAGGCGGTATGGAACGGGTAACGGTGGTTCGGGCATTTTTATTGTGTCCCCTTTGCTTCTGTCCCCCGTGTTTTTATGATTAAGAGACAAAAAAAAGAGCCCGATTTTTTGATCGGGCTCTTTTGCCTCAAGGAGGATGGGGAATTTGTTACCCGAAAGCTTCCGCATCGGGGGGCGTTGCGCGCATGTCTGCCGGAAGGGTCATGCCGACTTCATGTGCCGCGCGCACAATGCGTTCGCCGATGCTGCCGATGCGGGCCGATGCGGCCGCGTAGCTCGAAGAAGATCGGCGAATGGCTGCGATTGTTTTGTCGAGCGCCACAAGGTTCGTCTGGTTCGTCATTGCGACCAGCCTTTCCAAGGTTTCGTCGACAGTGCCTACAGCGCCATTGAAATCGTAATTCTGGAACATGGTTTCTTTCTCCGCGGAAGCTTCCGCCTTTTTGCTCTTGACAGTTTCACTCTATCGGCGAATCTTGAATCCGAAGTTAATTCGAAAGATTTTTTTCGAAAAAAACGCATTGAAAAACTTCATCTTTTGTTGGGATTCGTTGATGGATTGTTAATTCTATTTGTCTATATTTCCTCACGTGAATCTCTAAAAAGGCAAGGAAAACCGCTATGTTCCCTGCGCTCTCGTCCAGCCTAAACGGCCTCTCTCGCGCCGTGTCGTCCGCGACACAGTCGGCGGGCAATGTGGTTAATGCTTCGTCAACGGGAAAAAATATCGACTCCGATATCGTGAAATTCGGCATCGCAAAGACTGTTTATTCCGCAAATGCCGCCGCGATCAGGGCCGAGGACAAGATGCATGAGGCTTTGCTCGATATTTTAGCGTAATTTCGAACGGAGGAAGAAATGATTACAACGATAAACGTCGTTCACATCCTGCTTAACGAGGACAACGATCCCACAGGCGAAGCGGGTCAATATATTGCAAAGCAAATGGGCCAAGGCGTTTTGCAAACGGAAATCGTCAGAAAGGCCTGGGCCGAGCGGTTTATGCCGACGGCAGCGTCCGCATCGGCTGCGGCCCCTGCGCCCTTTAGGGCTGTCGAGCTTTATTACGATCCAAGCGCTGCGCCGGATGGCGCCGAGCAGGAAGTCATTGACGTCATTATCGATGCCAGCAAGCGGTAGCGGCTTTTCTGCGGCTCAGGCATTTTTATAAAGTCCTTACAAAACTCCCGCCTCAGGCGGGGACCCAGTTTAAGGTCGGGGAGAAAATGGCGGATGGGGTTGGGATTGAGATTCAAACTGGGTCCCCGCCTTCGCGGGGATGACGACGCTTTCTGAATTGAGAGTCTTTTAAAACCGCTTGGAGCGGTTCCCCATCAAGCTCCCGGCTCTGCCGGGGGTTATTGATTTCATCCCCATCGCGCGCTATGGATCGCGCAAGGAGGGGGTCAGCTTTTTACTGTTTCGTTTTCTTTTTTTTCGCTGGCGGCTTTTGCGGGGGCGGGCAGCGGGTGGACATCGAAGGTCAGCGCGTTTGCGCTCGCGTCGAGGCCGACGACAACTGCGCCGCCTTTTTGCAGGCGACCGAACAGGAGTTCTTCAGCCAAAGGTTTTTTGACGCGTTCTTGAATGGCGCGGCTTAGGGGGCGCGCGCCGTAAAGCGGATCGTAGCCTTTTTTGGCGAGCCATGATCGGGCCTCGGGCGTTAGTTCGATCGTTACGCCGCGCTCGCCTAGCTGGCTTTCAAGTTGGAGAATGAATTTTTCGACGACGCGCTCGACGACTTCCTGCGACAAAGGCGCGAACGGAACGATGGCATCCAATCGGTTGCGGAATTCGGGCGAGAAAAGCTTGTCGATGGCTTCCTTGTCTTCGTCGACGCGCTGCTCGCGCAAAAAGCCCATGGCGGGCTTGGCAAGGTCGGCTGCGCCCGCGTTCGTGGTCATAATCAAAATCACATTGCGGAAATTGACGGCTTTGCCGTTGTGGTCGGTCAGTTTGCCGTGATCCATGATTTGAAGAAGGATTCCGAAAAGATCGGGATGCGCTTTTTCGATCTCGTCCAAAAGAAGGACGCAATGCGGATGCTGATCGACGGCGTCCGTCAAAAGCCCGCCCTGATCGAAGCCGACGTATCCCGGCGGCGCGCCGATTAAACGGGAAAGGCTGTGCTTTTCCATGTATTCGGACATATCGAAGCGCAGAAGCTCGACGCCGAGGCTTGCGGCCATTTGCCGCGCGACTTCCGTTTTGCCAACGCCCGTGGGGCCGGAAAAGAGATAGCAGCCTATCGGCTTTTCGGGATCGCGCAGGCCTGCGCGCGCGAGCTTGATGGCCGTGACGACGGCGGCGATGGCCGGGTCTTGGCCGAAGACGAGGGTTTTTAGGTCGCGCTCGAGGTTGCGCAGGGCCTCGCGGTCGTCCGCGCCGACTGATTTTGGCGGGATGCGCGCGAGCTTGGCGACGATGGCCTCGATATCCGCGACATCGAGGACGGCTTTGCGCCGATCGGGGGATAGGAGCATTTGGGACGCTCCGGCTTCGTCGATGACGTCGATGGCTTTGTCCGGAAGCTTTCGGTCGCCGATATACCGCGCCGAAAGCTCGACCGCAGCGCGAATCGCGTCGTCGGTATAGTGCAGGCAGTGGTGCTCTTCGTAGACGGGTTTGAGGCCCATCAGAATTTTGACCGCGTCTTCGACCGAAGGCTCTGCGATGTCGATTTTTTGAAACCGGCGCACCAGCGCATGGTCTTTTTCGAAGTAATTTCTGTATTCTTTGTAAGTCGTCGATCCGATGCAGCGAAGCGTGCCGTTCGCCAACGCGGGCTTCAAGAGATTTGAGGCGTCCATCGAGCCGGACGATGTCGCGCCCGCGCCGATGACGGTATGAATTTCGTCAATGAACAGGATGGCGTGAGGGGTTGCTTTAAGTTCTTTTAGTACCGATTTAAGCCGTTCTTCGAAATCGCCCCGATAGCGCGTGCCCGCCAGCAGCAAGCCCATGTCGAGCGAGAAAATGACGGCGTCGCGCAGGGCGTCCGGGACTTCTTTGCGCACGATGCGCCGCGCAAGGCCTTCGGCGATGGCCGTTTTCCCGACTCCGGCATCTCCGACAAATAGAGGGTTGTTTTTTTGTCGGCGGCAAAGAACCTGAATCGTGCGGTCGATTTCGTCTGTGCGACCGATCAGGGGGTCGATGCCGCCTTCTTGGGCTTTGGCGTTCAGGTTTACGCAATAGGCTTCAAGCGCGTTGGGTTTCTTGGCTTTTTCTGCGGCGCTTTCGCTGTCCTCGGGTGACGACTCTTCCGTTTCCGCGCCGTCTTCGGTTTTTGTGATGCCGTGCGAGATGTAGTTGACGGCGTCGAAGCGCGTCATGTTTTGACCTTGCAGGAAATAAACGGCATGGCTTTCGCGTTCGGAAAAAAGGGAGACGAGGACATTCGCGCCCGTGACTTCTTCGCGTCCTGCGGATTGCACATGAATGACGGCGCGTTGAAGAACGCGTTGAAATCCAGCCGTCGGTTTGGCGTCGTCTTCGTTGCCCGACAGGATCAGGTCAGTCAGTTCTGTGTCGATGTAGGTGACGAGGTCGACCCTTAACTGGCCGATATCGACATCGCAGGCGCGCAAAACAGCTACCGCGTCGGCGTCGTCCAGCAGCGCAAGCAGCAGGTGTTCGAGCGTGGCGTATTCGTGTTTGCGTTGGCTGGCAATGGCCAGCGCGCGATGCAACGTGCGTTCAAGATTGCGGGAAAGCATAGGTGAAGATTAACACGAGGCTTGCGGCTCGGCAAAAGAAAGATCGAGGGAGATGGGATCGCTTCGTTTTTTGTTTTTTATCCTTTCTTTTCAAATGCCTTTCGCAAAAAACCTTAACCTTTAAAAAAGTAATCACCCCCGCGGGTACTATGGGTTTTGCTCCCATAGCTTGAGTGAACCAGACCTGAGACGGTATTCCCGCAATGTGCACCTTGGGAGGGAACCGTCTTCCTATCAGTACATCTCCTCCAACGGCAAAGCCGCCGAATTCGAAGTCTGGAAATAACATAGCAGGGATGTGGGAAGAATGCAAGAGGTTTTTTGAAAAAATGTGAAAAATCTTTTGGGGCGGTGGGTGGTTTGGGGGCAAGAAATATCGGAAGGATAATTTTTTGCTGAAATTTCAACTGGATCCCCGCCTTCGCGGGGATGACGGAGGAGTGGCGGGGATGGGGAGGGCGGGGAGGAGGGAGGGGGAGGGGGGAGGAGGGGGTGCGGGGGCTTTGCGTTTTTCTTGTGGGGGTTGGTATAAAGGGGGATGTTTGTTCTTGGACTTGAAACCAGCTGCGACGATACGGGCGTCGGCATTGTCGGTGCCGACGGGCGGATTTGCGCGGACGTTGTGGCGTCGCAACTGGAGGCGCATAAGCCTTATGGCGGCGTCGTGCCGGAGATTGCGGCGCGCGCGCATTTGGACGTTATTGACGGCGTCGTTGGCGAGGCTTTGAAACGGGCCGGGATTGGATTTGAGGATTTATCTGCCGTTGCGGCGACGACGGGGCCGGGGCTTATTGGCGGCGTGATGGTGGGGGCGACGGTGGGGAAGGCTGTTGCCGCCGTTAGGCGGATTCCTTTCGTTTCGGTCAATCATCTTGAGGCGCATGCGCTGATGGCGCGGCTCACGCATGGGGTTGCGTTTCCCTATCTTTTGTTGCTTGCGTCTGGCGGCCATTGCCAGCTGCTTCTTGTGCGCGGGGTCGGCAACTATCGTCTTTTGGGCCGAACCATCGACGATGCGGTCGGCGAATGTTTCGATAAATGCGCCAAGATGTTGGGGCTTGGGTATCCTGGCGGTCCAATGATCGAAAAGGCTGCAAAAACGGGAAATTCGGCGGCGTTTTCTTTGCCTCGGCCTTTGCTGGGCCGCGAGGGGTGCGATTTTTCTTTTTCCGGGTTGAAAACTGCCGTAAGGACGGCTCTTGAGAAAAAGACGTTAACCGAAGGCCTTGTCGCCGACATGGCGGCGAGTTTGCAGGCTGCCATCGCCGACAGCGTCGCCGACAGGGCGCGGCATGCGTTCGATATGCTGCGCGAACGCGGCGAAAACGTTACGGCGTTCGTTGCGGGCGGCGGGGTTGCCGCCAATCAGGCGCTGCGCGCGCGGTTTGTCGAGATTGCGGAAGAGAACGGCGTTTCTTTTGCTGCGCCTCCTGTGCGGCTTTGCACCGACAATGGTGTTATGGTCGCGTGGGCGGGGGTTGAGCGGTTACGGCTGGGCTTAACCGATGCTATGGACGTTGCGGCTCGGCCGCGCTGGCCTCTTGATGAGATGCGCAGGGCTTAAACATTGCATTCCCCTCGGTTGAGTTAGACAATCCGGTTTGGTTGGGGGCGGCATGGGGTTAAGCGGCGTCTATGCCGCTTTATCTACTTCGGCGTCGGTTAGGATTTTGTAAAGGCTGGCGGAATCCTTGGCTCCGCGCAGTTGTTGGCAGAGTTTGGGGTTGCGCAAGAGGCGGGAGATTGAGGCGAGCGCGTGCAGGTGGTCGGCCCCGGCTTCTTCGGGTGACAGCAACAAGAACACTAGATCGACCGGCTTGTCGTCGATGGCTTCGAAATTTACTGGATCTTCGAGCCGCGCAAAAAAACCGAAAACTTTTTTTAGGCCCGGAACTCGGGCGTGCGGGATTGCGATGCTTTGCCCGATGCCTGTCGTTCCCAGTCGTTCGCGTTCCCACAAGACGTCGAATACCGTAAATTTGTCTTTGTTTAAAAGACTTGCGGCTTTGGTCGCAACGGCTTGCAGGACTTCCTTTTTCGTCGATGCGGCAAGCGCCGCATCGACGGATTTGGAGGAGACAAGCTCGCGTATCGATATCGTCTGCGTCATGGGAAAACCCCGTTGTTGCCAGACTATGAAACCTTTTTTGCCGCCGTCGTTTCGGTGGGATCGACCCAACCGATATTGCCGTCCGCGCGGCGGTAGATCATGTTCAGGCCGCCGTGTCCGCGATTGCGGAACATCAAGGCGGGCAGATCGCCAAGGTCGAGCCGCATGACAGCTTCGCCGACCGTTAGCGTTTCGACGGGCGTCGTCATTTCGGCGACGATGGTGGGGTTGTCCCCGACTTCTTCGTCTCCGGCGCTGTTGCCGTTAAGCACGAAGGCGTTGGCGACCGAATAGTCCGCTTTCTCAAGCGTCGTGTCGTGATGGCGTTGGTTGATCTTCGTTTTATGCCGGCGCAGGCGCGAGGATAGCCGCGTCAAAGCTTCGTCGAAGGCGGGATACGGCTCGCTGGACGACGCCGCGCTTTGCAAAAGGATACCGCGTTTGCCCGATATAAGGATGTCGGCGCGAAACAGGTGCGCATCGCGCGAAAAAGTTACCGTGGCTTCCATGGAATCGCCAAAATACTTGGCAACTATTTCGTCAAGCTGGGTTTGTACATGAGTGCGCAATGCGTCGCCAACGTCGATTTGTTTGCCTTTGACAGACAGTTTCATAAGAGATCTCACACTAAAAAGTTCGGGTTAATCGTGACTTGGCGTTCCGCCGGCAAAGCCGTCGTACGCCAAAGGACTCCAAGCATTTTGCCCCCTATGGCTTCGGGCCAAAAAGGGGGCAACAGGTTGTTCCTGTGGGAACGAACCTCCAGATAAGAACAAGATTCCCGTTCTGTCAAGAAGAGGGGGTGGATATGAAAAATATTTAGTGATTTGATTGGGTTGGGGTAATGGCCCTGTGGGTCGTTGCGCGAGGAGGAGGGGGCGAGGCAGGTTGTGGGCGTTGGGGGGGGTATTTTTGGTGTTTTGAATTAGGAGATGGTGCGGTCGAGAAGAATCGAACTTCCACGAGATTTCTCCCACAGCGACCTCAACGCTGCGCGTCTACCAGTTCCGCCACGACCGCACGCCCTAGAAAACGGGTAGGGGCATGCCAATAGCAGATATCCCCGGGACTTATCAAGCCCGTTCGCGGCTTGGGCCAAAATTATATAATGCCGTTTCTTAATAGGGTGCCGATGTCGTCCGAATACACTGCCGCTATGCCGTTTCTTAGCAGTTCCTTCGCGCGGGACGGGTCGTTAACGGTATGGACTAAAACGGGCACTGGCGATTGGCTTAATAACGCCGCCAGCCTTTGGGGCGTCACGAGGGCGTCGTTGACCGATACGGCTAACGCTTGGGTTTGGATGACGGTTTCGATCCAGTCTTCGCTCCATTCGTTAATCAAAAACTCGCGGGGCCAGTCGGGGTGAAGCTGGGCGGCCACCGTTAGGGCGTCCTTGTCAAAGCTCGATATAAGCGGCGGGGGAAGGTTTTCGGGCCATATCTTGTGCGCTTCGATCAGCGCGACCATGACCGTCGCTTGCGTGCGGCCAGGGCTGGGCTTGATTTCCATAATGAGGCGGAGCTTTGAGGCGGCGCAAAAGGCCAAAACTTCGGCCAGAGACGCGATATGCGCGCCGGCGAAGGACGGCGAAAACCATCGGCCCGCGTCCAGCTTTTGGAGGCGCTCCCAAGTTTCGGCGGAGACGGGGCCGCTTCCTGTTGTCGTTCGGTCAAGCGTTTCGTCGTGCATGAGCACTGGGATTCCGTCCGATGTAAGCTTGATATCTCCTTCAACCCATTTTACGCCTGCGTCGCGCGCGGCGATAAAGGCTTCCATCGTATTCTCGGGCGCGTAGGCGGACGCGCCGCGATGAGCGACTATCGGAGGAGAAAATTCCAATTTTTTAAAAGGCATGCCGAGATCAATACGCTTGTAGGGATTTAAAAAAAGCCTCGACGCAGACTGTCCCCGACGACAGGAAGCCATAATGTTTGCGCTTTTCCAGTCCGCCGAGAACCAGCCCCACCATCAGGGCGTGCGTTGCGACGGCAGCTTGGCGCGGCGTCCAGTGCGGCGCAAGCGTTTTTAGTTCTTTTGCGTGAAAAAAAAGCTTTTCCGTCAGATTTAGTAACTTATTAACGCCCGTGTCCCGGCGTTTGATGATCCGAAGCATTTCGTCCGTATATTCGCAGCGGAGCAAAAGGATGCTGAAAACCTCCCGCCGCCTTTTGTCCTTCGCCAGCATCGACAGGGCGTGCAGGCAGGCTTTTTTCAGGTCATCGATCGGAGTCGGCGACAGGTGGGTCGCAAGCTTTTGGAGCATATCTTCTTGTGGCATAAGTATGCGCTCGGCCATGGCGGTGCACAGCGACGCCTTGTCGCGAAAATGCCAGTAAACCGCGCCTCGAGTCACGCTGGCTGCGGTGGCGATTTGCTCAAGAGATGTGCGCGAAACGCCCTGCGCGAAAAAGACTTTTTCGGCGGCGTCAAGGATGGCGTGCTTTGTTTTTTCGGCTTCGTCTTTTGTTTTCCGGGCCATTAAAATCTCTTTCTTTTGAAATTCTTGGGCCGGGCGTCATTGCCCACAGTTTTTGCTTTACATACATACACCCGTGAATGTATAAACCGGCATCGCGATTTTGTAAACCGGGTACAAACGGATGCGCCGCCTTTCGCCTCTTTTGACTTCTTCGTCCTTGGTTTTTGCGGCGCTGCTTGTTTCTGGGTGCGCCGTCGGGCCGGACTTTTCGACGCCGTCTGCGCCGGACGTTTCCGCTTACGATTCTATTCCGTTGCCAGCAGTGACGCTGGACGGCGCTCAGGCGTTCGCGCCCGGAAAGGACATTCCTGCGGCGTGGTGGGAGCTTTTCAGGTCAGAGAGCCTGAACAGTCTTATAAAACAGGCAATTAAAGATAATCCTGACTTGGCGTCGGCCGAGGCGGCGTTGCGCGTGGCCGAGGACAACTTGTCTGCGGGCAGCAGCGCGTTTTTCCCTTCGGCCTCGGCGAGCTTTTCGACGACGCGGCAGAAGGCGGCGAGCGCAACGAGCGGCAAGCCGAGTTCCATTTATTCCTTATATAATGCGTCGGCGGCCGTTTCCTATACGCTCGATATTTGGGGCGGGACGCGGCGCACGGTCGAGGGGCTTCAGGCTCAGGCCGAAGAGGCCCGGTTTCAGAAGGAAGCCGCTTATCTGGCTTTGACCTCGAATGTTGTGACGCTTGCCGTAACGGAGGCGTCGTTGCGCGAGCAGATCGCCGCCGCGCGCGATGTGGTCTCGGCGCAGTCGAAGGTTCTCGATATATATAAGGCTCGGTTTGAGGCGGGCGCTGTCGCAAAAAGCGCCGTTGTCGCGCAGCGGTCGTCTTTGGCGACGGCAAAAACGTCTTTACCTCCTTTGCAGCATCAGCTGGTTGTGACGCGGCACGCGCTTTCGGCCTTGCTTGGACAGATGCCTTCTAAGGGGCCAACCCCGGCTTTTAAGCTTGATGATTTGAAGCTGCCGGCTGAAATTCCTTTGTCCGTGCCTTCGCGGCTTGTCGCGCAACGGCCCGATGTTCGCGCGGCTGAGGAAAATCTTCATGCTGCTAGCGCGGCTATCGGCGTCGCCGTCGCGGCGCGGCTGCCTAATATTTCGTTGACGGCCGACATCGGATCGATGGCGACAATTTTTAACAAGTTGTTCACATCCGGCACCGGGTTTTGGAGCCTTGGCGCAAGCGCGGCGGAGACAGTTTTCGATGCCGGGGCTTTGGCCGATAAGGAACAGGCGGCGCGCGACGCTTTCGATGTCGCGGCGGCTCAATATCGCAAGACCGTTCTTGCGGCTTTTCAAAACGTGGCCGATGCGCTTCATGCGTTGCAGTCCGATGCGGAGGCTCTTGTTGCGCGGCGCGAGGCCGAAAGGGCCGCGTCGGAAAACCTTGCGTTGGTTCAGGCCCAGTTTAACGCCGGGGCCGTTGCAACCGCGGACCTTCTTTTGGCGCAGGAGGCTCAGCGTCAAGCGTCGGCCGCTTTCGTTCAGGCCAAGGCTCAACGCTATGCCGATACCGCCGCCCTTTTTGCTGCATTGGGCGGAGGCTGGTGGAATCGCGATGCAGCGCACTCTGAGAAAGTCTCTCCATGATTAAGCGTATGATCGTTATGTTGCTTGCCGTTGCCGTTATTTTGGGCGGCATGCTCGGCTTTAAATACATGATGGCGTCGGGGGCTAAAAAGTTCCTCGCGAACCAGCCTGCGGCGGCGCAAACCGTTTCAACGGCTACGGCCGGGACGGACGAATGGCAGCAAAGGCTGGATGCGGTGGGGTCTTTGCGCGCGATTAACGGCGCCGATCTGTCGTCGGAAGCGTCGGGCATTGTCGAGAGCGTCGCTTTCGATTCTGGCAAGGATGTCGAGGCGGGCGAGATTCTTGTCCGGTTGCGCGACGCGGACGACGTCGCCAAGCTTCGCGCTTTGGAAGCGGCGGAAAAACTCGCTCAGATTACGCTTGAGCGCGATCTTAAGCAGCTTAAACGGCAAGCGGTCAGCCAAGCGACCGTCGATAACGATACGGCGACGCTGAACACGGCAAAGGCGCAATCTGACGCTCAGCGAGCCGTTGTCGCTAAGAAGACAGTGCGCGCGCCGTTTGCGGGTCATTTGGGAATCAGGCAGGTCGATGTCGGCCAATTTTTAAACGCCGGGACGTCGATTGTGACGCTTCAGCAGCTTGATCCGATTTATGTCGATTTCAATTTGCCTGAGCGCAATTTCCCGCAAATCGCCGTTGGGCAGAAAGTGTCGGCCAACGTCGATGCGTTGCCGGGAAATTTGTTCGAGGGCGAGATTTCCGCCATCGACGCCAAGATTGACGAGGCGACGCGCAACGTTCAGGTGCGCGCGACGTTCAAGAACCCCGAACGCAAGCTTATGCCCGGCATGTTCGCCCATGTTTCCATTGAGACGGGCTCACCGCAGAAGTATATTACGCTGCCTCAGACCGCGATTACTTATAATCCCTACGGCAACACGGTTTTCTTGGCGGCGAAAGACGACAAGGGCGCGCTTGTCGCCCGGCAGACGTTTGTAACGTTAGGCCCGTCGCGCGGCGATCAGATCGCGGTTGTCTCGGGCATTAAGGAAGGCGACGAGGTTGTGACGGCGGGACAGTTAAAGCTGCGCAACGGAACGCCACTGACGATCAACAACGACGTGCTGCCCAAGAACGACGAAAACCCCAAACCGGAGGACAAGTGACGGCAGGGCGGGATTCTTTTCGAATCCCGAATGCCGAATCCTGAATCCTGAATCCCATGAAATTTACAGATCTTTTTATCCGCCGCCCGGTTCTTGCAACCGTTATTAGCCTGATGATCCTTGTCATTGGATTGAGGGCCATGGCGTCTTTGCCAATTTTGCAGTATCCGCGCACGCAAAACGCCGTTATTACGGTTTCGACCGTTTATTACGGCGCTGACGCCGCGACGGTCGCGGGATTTATTACCACGCCGCTTGAAAACGCCATCGCGCAGGCGAACGGCATTGATTACATGACCTCGACGAGCCAGACGGGAGTCAGCACGATCACGGTCAATTTGCGGTTGAACTACGACGCGAACAAGGCGTTGACGGAAGTCAGCGCCAAAATCTCGTCGGTGCGCAATCAGTTGCCCGATGCGGCGCAGGAGCCGACGTTGAGCATTGAGATCGGCGAAACCATCGACGCCATGTATATCGGGTTCAGCAGCGACGTTTTAGATCGTAACGGCATTACCGATTATTTGCTGCGTGTCGTTCAGCCTAAGCTTCAATCGGTTGAGGGCGTTCAGACGGCCGAGATCTTGGGCGGGCAGAACTTTGCGCTTCGCGCATGGTTGGATCCGCAGAAACTGGCGGCTTATAAACTGACTGCGGCGGACGTCAGCGCGGCGCTGGCGGCGAATAACTTTATTTCCGGCCTTGGGAATACCAAGGGGCAGATGGTTCAGGTCAGTTTGAGCGCGTCGACCGATCTTCGGTCGCTTGACGAGTTCCGCAACCTGATCGTCAAGCAGGAAAACGGCGTGCTTGTCCGTCTGTGCGACGTTGCGAACGTGACGCTTGGCGCTGACGATTACGAATCGCGCGTCGGGTTCGACGGGAAAAGCGCCGTTTACGTTGGCATCAAACTGACGCCGTCGGCGAATCTTCTGGACGTGATTAAAGACGTTCGCGCGGAACTTCCCGGCATTAGGGATCAGCTTCCCCAAGGTATGGGCGCTGAGGTTATTTACGACTCGACGAAGTTCGTTCAAAGCTCGATCGACGAGGTTAAAAGCTCGCTGATCGAGGCGATTTTGATCGTTATGATCGTCGTTTTCCTGTTTTTGGGATCGGTCCATGCCGTTGTCGTTCCGATTGTCGCAATTCCTTTGTCATTGATCGGCGCGTTTATTTTCATGCTGACGATGGGATTCTCGATCAATCTTCTGACCCTTCTTGCGCTTGTGCTTGCCATTGGCCTTGTCGTTGACGATGCGATTATTGTCGTCGAAAACGTCAATCGCCATATCGAGGAGGGAAAGTCGCCGCTCGACGCCTCAATCTTGGCCGCGCGCGAGCTTGGCGGGCCTATTATTGCGATGACCATCGTTTTGATTGCCGTGTACGTTCCTATCGGCTTTCAGGGCGGGCTGACGGGCGCTTTGTTTACAGAGTTCGCGTTTACGCTTGTGGGCGCCGTGACGATTTCGGCTATTGTGGCGTTGACGCTTAGTCCCATGATGTGCAGCAAGCTGTTTAAGCCGCTCGATCCGTCAGGCGGCGGTTGGGAGCAGCATTTGGTCGTTTATTTGGATAAAATTTTCGACCGCCTGCACAGGAAATATCAGCATCTTTTGGATTCGAGCCTGAACTTCCTTCCCGTTACGATGGCGTTCGCGGCGATTATTTTGGGCAGCATATATTTCCTTTATTCGAGCGCCCGCACCGAACTTGCGCCGCAGGAGGACCAAGGCGTCATTTTGAATATGTTTACGCCTGCGCCGAACGCGACGTTGGAACAGAAGCTGATGTATAGCCGCAAAGCTTATGAGATGCTGTCGGCGTATCCGGAGGCCGATCATGTGTTTCAGATGGATATTCCGGGTTTTTCGTTCGCTGGCATGACGCTAAAGCCGTGGGACGAACGGACACGGACAGCGACCGATTTGCAGCCGCTCGTTCAAAAGGATTTGAACGGACTTGCGGGAATGCGCGTCGCCACGTTCCAGCCGTCGCCGCTTCCGGGCAGTCGCGGGCTTCCTGTGCAATTCGTTATTACGTCGACCCAATCGCTTGAGCGCATGAACGATGTCGTTCAGGCTTTTATGCAGGAAGTCCGGAAGAGCGGCATTCTTATATTTTCGGACAACGATTTGAAGATCGATTTGCCGAAGGCGACCGTCGAGATCGATCGCGAAAAGGCCGCGCAGCTTGGGCTGACGATGACCGAGGTTGGGCGCGCCTTGTCGTCGATGCTTGGCGGCGGCTATGTAAACTATTTCTCGCTTTACGGGCGGTCCTATAAGGTTATTCCGCAGGTGTCTCAGTCGTCGAGGCTGACGACGGACCAGCTTGACAACTATTACATTCCGACGGCGTCGGGCAAGCCCGTCGCGCTGTCGACTGTTGCGCGGATCGAGACGAAGACGGAGCCAGAATCGCTTAATCACTTCCAGCAGCAAAACGCTGCGACGGTTTCGGGCGTGATGTTCCCCGGCATTACGCTTGGCGAGGCGCTGACGACGCTGAAGAATATCGCCGAGAGGACTTTGCCTCAAGGGTACGACTTTGGCTATGCGGGCCAGTCTCGGCAGTTTGCTCAAGAGTCGAGCGGCTTTGCGATGACCTTTTTGTTCGCCGTTATTATCATTTTCCTAACGCTTGCGGCTCAGTTCGAATCTTTCCGCGATCCGTTGATTATTCTGATTTCGATTCCAATGTCGATTGCGGGCGCGTTGTTTTTCATCTGTCTTGACAGCACGGATGCGGGGGCGATTAAGGCCATGCCTGCTGCTGTCGGGACGTTGTTTAATATCGTTGGTTTAGGCGGCATCGGCAAGGCCAGCATCAATATTTATACGCAGGTCGGGCTGGTGACGCTTATGGGGCTTATCAGCAAACACGGCATTTTGATTACCGAGTTTGCCAACAATCTTCAGAAAGAGGGGCGCAGCAAGCGCGACGCGATTTGCGAAGCGGCCGCTGTGCGCCTTCGCCCGATTTTAATGACGACGGGCGCGATGGTTCTTGGCGTGACTCCCCTTATCTCGGCGTCGGGCGCGGGCGCTATGGCCCGGTTTAATATGGGACTCGTGATCGCGTCGGGCCTTGCGGTCGGAACGCTGTTTACGCTGTTTGTCGTTCCCGCGATGTATATGCTGTTAGGCGCGGATCATCATAAGAAGAAGGAATAGGTTCGTTCAGACGCGGGGCTTATGTCTTTGTGCCTGACGATTGCGGGATGCGGCCGTTTTTGTTCGCGTCGCGCATGAAAATGCGGCAGGCATTGCAGCAGAAAACAGCATACAGACTCCATACAAGACTTCCAATTAATCCATAAACGAAGGCCAGCCCGAGTTGACATACGACGTTGTTTTGAAGAAAGAAGACAGTTTTATTAGGCCACAAGAAATCAATAAGCTAAGAAAGGGCTGGTTTTTCTGCGTCATCGCCGTTCTGTTTTAACTGTGGCACTTGAAGATAGGCCAACTCGATCCCCGCCTGCGCGAGGACGACGTCTGATTATTGTTTGGAACTGCTATAATACCCAAAAACCCGCACCAGCCCTTAACCAATTGAACCTATTCGATATTTAATTGGCCGCTAGTGATATTTTCAGTTTCTTCTTCTATTTGCTTATGCGGCAAACAAGCAAAAACTGGGATCAATCAATACCGTGCGCCTAAACGCACGCAAAGAACCATTTTCTTGAAGTTGTTGGATTCTCCCCTTATTTTTTTGACAAGAGGCCTTAAGTTCCTTGATCTTAAGGCCCTCACGTCAAACCTTGTTGAAGACAAGCCAAAGCTCTGGCATTGTTTTTTTCGAATTTTTGGTATCGAAATGGTAGCGCAGCAGTCTTCTTTTCATTTTAATTCCTCATCCGCCGAGACGGCCACGCCCCTTATGGCGCAATATTTTGCCGTCAAGAAACAACATCAGGATTGCCTGCTTTTCTTCCGCCTCGGCGATTTTTACGAAATGTTTTTCGACGACGCAGTTACAGCATCCAAGGCGCTCGACATCGCGCTGACGCGGCGCGGACAGCATGCGGGGCAAGATATCCCTATGTGCGGAGTCCCGGCGCATTCATACGAAAGCTATGTGGCAAAATTAATTCGCGCAGGATTTCGCGTCGCGATTTGCGAACAAAAGGAATCTCCCGAGGAAGCGAAGAAGCGCGGCAGCAAAGCCATCGTGACGCGCGACGTCATCCGCATCATAACGCCGGGAACGTTGACGGAGGACAGCCTTCTCGACGCGCGCGCAGCTAATTATCTGGCTTGCCTGACAAGCGTCGGCGATACGATGGCAATCTCGTGGTGCGATCTTGCTGACGGACGCGTCTTCGTCGAGGAAACCCGCGCCGCAGATTTGCAAGGCGTCCTTGCGCGGCTCGACGCAAGCGAAATCCTGATTGCGCAACGCCTGATCGAAAATCCGGATTTATTCGAGATTCTCGCGCCGTGGCGCGCGCAGCTTGCGCCGCTGCCCGATGGACGATTCGACAGCGAGAACGCGCGGCGGCGGCTTATGGACGCCTATGACGTTGGCGACATCGGCGCATTCGGCGACTTTTCGCGCGCAGAGATCGCAGCGTTGGGAGCCTTGATCGATTACATCGAACTGACTCAAAAAACGGCGCTCAAGCATCTTTCGCGCCCTCAAAAGGCTGGCGCAGAACAAGTAGCCATCGACGCGTCGACGCGGCGGAATCTCGAATTGACGCGCACGCTTTCGGGCGACAGGCGCGGAAGCCTATTGGCTTCTGTCGACCGGACAAAGACCGGTGCCGGCGCGAGGCTCTTGGCGGCGCGCCTGACAGCCCCTCTAACGGACATTGTCGAAATCAAGGCGAGGCTAGACGGCGTTGGTTTTTTCGTTAAAGCCACCGAGTTGAGAGTCAAAATCCGCGACACGCTGAAGCAAACGCCCGACCTCGAACGCGCGACGACGCGCCTTGCCTTAAACCGCGGCGGACCGCGCGATCTGGCCTCCGTACGCGACGCGCTGCATCGGGCGGAAGCAATCCGCAGCCTGCTTTTAGCCGCGACGAACATACCTGACTGCCTGCGCGAAGAACGTCAAGGCCTTGGCGATCATAGCGCCCTTTCCGACGAACTGGATCGCGCCTTGGCCGCCGATTTGCCGCTGATGTCCCGCGACGGGAATTTCATAGCGAAGGGCTTTGCGCCGCAGCTTGATGAGCTTGTCGCGCTGCGCGACGACGGGCGGCAGGTAATCGCGGGATTGCAGCAAAAATACAGAACGAAATCCAGCATTGCGACGTTGAAGATCAAGCACAACCAAGTCATCGGCTATCACATCGAAGTGACGCCGTCGCAAGCGGATAAGCTTTTGAACGACAAGGAAACGTTCATTCACCGCCAAACACTGGCGACCTCTGCGAGGTTTACGACTGTCGAGCTGTCGGAACTTGAACGCAAGATCGTCGAAGCCGCTGACAAAGCTTTGGCCGTCGAGATGCGGCTATTCGAGGCCTTGGCGCAAAACGTCGTTTCACATCTGCCGGATCTAAGACGAACGGCGCAAGCTCTTGCGTCATTGGATGTCGTAACGGCAAGCGCCGAACTTGCCGTTGAGCGAAATTATTCGCGCCCCGTCGTCGACGCCTCCCTTGCCTTCGATATTAAAAGCGGTCGGCATCCCGTCGTCGAGCAAGCGTTGGCAAAAGAGGGAAATGCGGCATTTATTTCGAACAACTGCGATCTTGAACCGCACAAGCGCCTGTGGCTTCTGACTGGGCCGAACATGGCCGGAAAATCGACGTTCTTACGCCAAAATGCGCTGATCGCTCTGATGGCGCAGGCGGGATTGTTCGTTCCTGCGGCCTCGGCCCATATCGGCGTTATCGACCGTTTGTTCAGCCGCGTCGGCGCGGCGGACGACCTTGCAGCGGGACGCTCGACCTTCATGGTCGAAATGGTCGAAACGGCGGCCATTTTGAATCAGGCGACCAAGAGATCCTTGGTCATTTTGGACGAAATCGGACGCGGCACAGCGACCTATGACGGCCTTTCCATCGCGTGGGCCGTTCTCGAGCATTTGCACGAAGCCAATCAATGTCGCGCCCTGTTCGCGACGCACTACCATGAGCTGACAGCGCTGTCGGCTAAGCTCTCCGCTCTTCACTGCGCCACAATGCGCATTAAAGAATGGGAAAACACCATCGTTTTTCTGCACGAAGTCATCGAAGGCACTGCCGACAGATCGTATGGTATTCACGTCGCGCAAATGGCAGGACTGCCTGCATCGACAATCGACCGCGCAAAACAAGTCCTTGATGGGCTGGAACAGAATCGGGCAAAAGGCAAAAAAACTGAAGACAAGTTGGCGCAAAGCCTGTCCGATTATGACCCAAACGCCGCATTGGAACATAAGCCCAAAACGCTGAGCAAAGAGCTCGAAGAAATATTAAATTCTCTAAACCCCGACGATATGAACCCTAAGCAAGCGCTTGATACACTGTACAAGATCAAAGCTCTGGCGTAGCTTTCCGTCATGACCTTTTCGCTGACAATCGATTTTGATACCAATCCCGGATCGCAGTGAATCGAAAGGGCACGGGGGACACAATAAAAATGCCGGAAAAGGCGGTATGGAACGGGTAACGGCGGTTCGGGCATTTTTATTGTGTCCCCTTCGCTTCATTCGATTCACTGCGATCCGGGATTGGTATGAAAACCCTTCGGCGCGTTACACGCCAGAAGGGCGCGTATGTCCGCGATGAAATTGACTTGATTTAAAGAATGGGGGGAAACATGGATACGCAAGGCGGAGACAGAAAAACGCTCACCTATTACATGCGCAGTCTTCATAGGGATATCGGCTTTCTCGTGATCGGCCTGACAATCGTCTATGCCCTCAGCGGAATTGTCCTAATCTATAGGGATACGGATTTTTTGAAAACTATGACGCACGTCGAAACGACGATGCCGAAGTTAATGTCGCCGAACGACATCTCCCAAAAACTACGGCTACGGCACATGGAGGTCACGAAGATCGAAGGCGATGTCATTCACTTTAAGGACGGTGACGCGCTTCCACGCGGCGCTTATAACGCCGCAACCGGTGCCACGGTCTACGACAGGATGCAACTGCCCAAATTTCTTCAAACATTCATTTCTCTTCATAAAATTTCCAGCTCCAAGGGCGCCCATTCAATTGGGGTCGTTTATGGCGTGATGTTGCTGTTTCTCGCCCTTTCGGCCTTGGCGATGTTCAAGCCCGCCTCGCGCCAGTTCCGGCGCGGGTTAATTCTATCGGGAGTTGGAGTTTTCCTGACGATTCTTGTCCTTCTGTTGATGTAGCCGATGCCAATCAAAATGGATTGTATCCCCACATCCTCTTGCGGCATGTTTCTTGCAAAAGCATGCTGTAGGAGGAACACATGGAAATCTTATCGACATCGACGTCCGTTGCTTCTTCGAATTTTCAGAAAACGGACGTTAAAACATCGTCTTCGGAATCTTTTTCCGATTATTTGACCGCGACGGAATCGGCTTCTGGTTCTTTATCTTCGGAAGAAACCGAGCGCGAAAGGCTCGAAAAATATTTCTTCGAAAGCCCCGCCAAGCGATGGGTAGAAAACTGGCTGGCCGCGCACGATATCACGCAAGAACAGTATGAAGCCATGACACCGGAACAGAAAGAAGCCCTTAATAAGGAAATGCAGCAAGACTTTGAAGACGAAATGAAAAGACGGCTCGAGAATCTGTCCGGTGTACATCGATAAACGGACTCTCCCGGCTTCTCGAGAAAGCCCGTCTTATACTAAGCGACCAATGAACGCGGCCCCTTCGTTGGACTTCACTCGCTCTGCGGTACGCTTATATCTTATTGAACCACCTGTATTCCTTCGCCACGCTCCCCGCAACCGCTCGCGATCCACGCGAGTCACTTCATTCGACGATTGGTATTAATCGACAGAAAAGGCAATCAGCCCTTCAGCGTCACGGGACGGTCAGGAAGGCAAAGCTGCCACCTGTCGCGCCATTCGGGGATAACGTAGTTAATCTCCAGAAGACGGCGAACGCCGATAATCGGGCGCTTTTCGAATCCATGGAAAGTCGTATCGGTGCGCACGAAGATCACGGCGCGGTTGATCTCGGCCGATCCGCGGTCAACCCATTTTTGATTTTCGTCGTAAATGTCCGTGCCCCAATTCTTGGCCTCTGGGCCCGTGCAAAGATAAATGACCATCGAAAACAGCTTGGCTGTAATATCGGGATGCGGCTTAAGCCACATGCCATCGGTATCCTGCATGTATTCGATGCGCAAATATCCACCCTCGAGACGCTCGGGCGCGACCCGACACGTTTCAGAAAACTGGCGCGCGACCTCAGGACGTTGGAAGCCTTCGACCAGCGCCTTCACCATCGGAAAATCTTCCTGAAGCTTGGGCGTCAAAAAGGTGCGCTTCACACTGTTTTCCTCGGTATAGTCGCGCACGCCGCCCCAATCTTCGATAAATGGGGGCTTGATCGGCAACATTAAAATGCCGACGCAAAGATCCTCGGGCAACGTGTTTGTTAAACACCATCGCGTATAGGGCTTGTCAAGACGCTCGGCACCTCTCAACGCCTTAATAAAATGCGACGCAACCTCGGTAGGCTGCGGAACAACAGGGAATGGCATAGCAATAGTCCTTATCTTTTTCTAAGAAAGAGGCCCCAAATGTTTTTCGGTAACACGTCGAGAATCTTGTTCACCGACGGGAACGACTTGATAAGCGCGCTAAGGCCGTGCCGGAAGTATTCTTTGCGCACACTCGCCGCCGTATCGTAATAGCAAAGTTGCAAGCTCATGCGCTGGCCCTTTTGCGGCAAAAAGCCGTGCCATGACTTGTCCGAAACCTTGAATATAAGAAAAGCGCCGTAAACGGGCGCGAACTCAAATTCGAAATCATTGCGATCAGGGCTTCTTAAAATGCGCAACTGACCCTTTTCATAAGGCCATTCGTGCGAGAATCCAACCAGAACGGTGACTTTCTTGTGCTTGGAATCGTTGTGCGCATAGCCTTCATTGTAATGTCCCGTCGTGTTTCCCATCATAACGATGCACGGAGGACAATTACTTAGGTCCATGTTCACTTTTTTCTCAATATGCTTGCGAAAACGGTCGCTCAGCAATTCCTCGACAACTTTTCCGAAATGAGGGCCGTATTTCAGGCGGGGAAGACCAAAATAGCTCTTGATGCCGTAACTGCCGCGCGTCGGAATAACGGGCGCATCCGACATAATCTCTTCCTTGAATTTCTGGGGCAACAGATTGTCGATATATCCCCATTCGTAAGGCTCGGTATGCATTTCGAGCTTTTCGATGACAGATTCGTCAAGATAATGAAACGGCTTGTTATCGTCCGACATGGCTTTCCTTTCGTGATTCTCTCGTGGGCAGAGAACGGCAACGCAAGAATGGTGCCGTAAAAACCTAACGAGCGCAACATTCAATCTTTCGGGGGGCGCCGTCAAGTCCCATATTCGGCGACTTTGCAACGGCAAGGTTCCGTTCAGCCCAAGCGTTTATTCCGCCCGAAAGGCTCGTTGTGTTTTTATAGCCTTCGGCACGCAAATACGCGACGGCCTTTGCGCTTCTTTTTCCGGATCTGCAATAAACGACTATTTTCTTGTCTTTTGGCAGTCCTGCCAGCCGTTCCGGCAAAACGTTAAGGGGGATCAGCGTCGCGTTTTTAATATGGCCTTCGTCATATTCTTCCTGTGCGCGGACATCAAGAACGAACACGGGCTTCTTCGACGCCAAAAGCGATTCAAAATCCCGGACGGAAACCGTTTCCGCCATATCCGAAACGGCAGAATCCGCAAAAACCGATTGCGCGACAAAAGGCGATCCCGTAATGGCAAGCACAACGGCAAGAACCCGACAAAAACGAAACAGCATAATTTCTCCTTATCAAAAAACGGAATCCGGTAATTAGCGTTTTTTCCAACTGCCATCGGCGGCTTGATATGCGCTGCCAGGGGGTAGTTTGGAAATGACTTCCTGGGCGGCAAGTTTGGCAACGACATCGACGGACTGGCCTTGTTCTTTCGCAATTTTCTCGTACTGCTGGCGACGCTTAGTATTAAGCTCAGCCACAAAGTTTTTAACCTCGGCCGAAGACGCAATCGCCGCGATGTATCCATCGACTTTTTCGCCGATAAGGCCGGCGCTCCGCGCTTGATGGAGCTCCAGCGCGAACGCAGGTGCCGCGATAAAAACTCCCAGTAAGAACGCGTAAACTGCAAAACGTATTTTCATGGGTTCTCTCCTCAGAAAAGATCCGGGTTCTTGGCGATAGCCTGCTGAACGTCTTTTTGGATTTCGATCTTGATCTTTTGTTCGATGTTGACATTCAGATTGATTTCGATGGGCTTGTCCGGCGCTTGAACCTGCACGGTGGGCGTACAGGCGGACAGGGCGAACAGAACCAAAAAAAGACTAAGGGTGCGCATGCTTGCCTCGCTCAAGAACCTTGCGTGAATCGATCATCCACATCAAATTTTGCTCAATAACATCTAGCACGGCTCCGGACAAATTGACATTCAATTTTACCGTGCGGCCGTTTTGAACGCTGGGATTATAGCCTTCGATTTTCATCGTAAGGGATTGTCCTTTTTCGCCCTTGCGCGCGCTGTCGAGGGACAGGATATTGTAGTGTAAATCCCGCAAAACGTCACGCATAAGATCCATCTGCGGCCCTTGGCCGGGAATGCTTTCAGGAGAAACGGCAAGCGTGCCCGGAGCTTCGGCGAAAAAATGTCCCTTCAGGATCCTGATATCGCCCTGCATTGAAGCCGAAAGAGAGATCTCGCCCGACAGCTTGCCCGTTGCAACCGCGCGGTCGTCAACGAGGCTTCCAAGCAGCTTCTGGGCGGAAACGCCTACAATTTTGAGGTTAACATCAATGGGGTGCGGGCTTTCAAAGGGTATGCGACAATTTTTGACCGAAACGGTCCCGTCTTGCCACGGAAAAGACAGACTGTCGATCATCAAAACCGCCTTTTTTGGCTCGAAAACCGGTAGAATTAACGAGAACGCGGCGCGCATCGACCCATCTTTGGACCTGAAATGGCCGTCGATTTTTTTCACAAGCTTGCCATCGGCAACAAGCACTTTTATTTTTCCGCTGCCATCAACCGCAGGAAAGGCCGTTTCACGAAGCGTCGCAACGGCATCGTTGACGGTCCATGTTCCTGCCCACACCGCATCGTCCTTGCCAAAAACGCCTTCGGCCGAGATTTTCCCGACGCGCAGGGTATAAACGGCGTTATGCAAAAGAAAATCCGAAACCGAGATATTGGAAACGGTCATCTGCGTCAAAGTCAGATCGGCCTGTTTCGCGCCATGGCTTATCAGCGCGGATTTGACAGTGGATTCGGCAATCGTGCGCCATGGCGCGACGTAAAGCGCGGCAAAAATACTGCCTAAGGCAAACAAGAAAACGAACGCTGCCCGGCGTCTAAAGAAGAAGCGCTTCATGTGCGGACCCGATCCAAAAGAACGCGGCCTCTCTGCCGAAGCTGATGCTAAGTCAGAAAGCGCCGCCGTTGCAAGAATTCGGTTTTATTTGCCGTAAGTCAAAGCAATAAGCACGGCAAGGCCGCCCGCGATGCGATACCAAGCGAACGGGACCAGCCCAAAGCGGGAAATAAAAGCAATAAATCCCCTGACGACGATCAAGGCGGAAGCGAACGCAACGACAAAACCAAGCCCGATCATTTCCAAATCTTGAACGCCAAGCGCTCCAACGTTCTTATACATGTCGTAAGCCGCAGCCGCCGCCATTGTCGGAATGGATAGGAAAAACGAAAACTCGGCCGCCGCTTTTCGGCTAACGCCCAAAAGCATCGCGCCGACAATCGTCGCGCCCGACCGCGAGACGCCGGGGATCATCGCTACGCATTGGCAAAGCCCGATGCCCAAGGCTGTTTTCAACGGAAGTTTTTCGGAATCGACGTATTTTTCTTTTTTCGGGAGGCGTTCGACAATCAGGATGGCCACGCCCCCAACAATCAAAACAATGGCGATCAGGCCGGGGCTTGCAAAAAGAACCTCCTTAATAAATCCGTGCAACGCTGCGCCGATGACGGCAGAAGGAAGAAATGCCGCCATAACCGCGTAAGCGAACGCGCGGGATTCCTTGCGCGACGGCAACGAAACGACGGCTTTCCACAAGCGCTCGAAATAGACAACAACAACGGCAAGAATAGCCCCAAGCTGAATGACGACTTCGAACACGCCATTTTGATTGGCGATTCCGAAAAAATGGTCCACAAGCAGCATATGCCCCGTCGAGGAAACGGGCAGAAACTCCGTTACCCCCTCGACAACTCCCAGAAAACCCGCGTTAATCGCAGAATTTAAATCCATATCCTCGGCTCCCTGCCTTAAAATACGGCGCACCTTACCAGTCCCCCAGAAAAAGGGAAGCGGGAAGGCTTTCTTGACAGAACTCGTGTATTAAGGGTATTGCCGCAAGCATTCATCGACGCGCTTAAGGAGGACACACGGTCTATGGCCTACATTGTCACAGGCGCGGCGGGGTTTATCGGTGCCGCAATAACCGAAAGCCTCTTGTCGCACGAAGAGGAAGTCATCGGCATCGACAATCTGAACGATTATTACGATGTCAGGCTGAAAAAAGCGCGTCTAGCGCGGTTCGAAAACGCAAAAGGTTTTTCCTTTTACCCTTATAACGTTGCCGACAAAAACGCCGTTTTGGATCTTGAAGCCAAATGCAAAAACGTCTCTCATGTTATCAATCTGGCGGCGCAAGCAGGCGTTC
This sequence comes from uncultured Rhodospirillaceae bacterium, assembly GCA_964449155.1. Lineage (GTDB taxonomy): Bacteria > Pseudomonadota > Alphaproteobacteria > UBA9219 > UBA9219 > CAIXLI01. Next base: position 26,424 of record CAYVBP010000012.1, read on the forward strand.
GCTATTCGCTCGAAAACCCTTATCTTTACGCCGAATCCAACGTCATGGGCTTTGTCGTCATGGCGGAGCTTGCGCGACGCCTGCCCAAACTGAAGCATTTTGTCTATGCCAGCTCGTCCTCGGTCTACGGCGGAAATGAAAAAATTCCCTTTTCTGTCGGCGACCCGGTCGAACGTCCTGTCTCGATCTATGCCGCAACCAAAAGATGCGACGAGCTTATGGCCCACACCTATGCGCATCTTTACAAAATGCCCTGTACGGGGCTGAGGTTTTTCACGGTCTACGGCCCTTGGGGAAGGCCGGACATGGCCGCCTATTTGTTTGCGTCGAAAATCATCGCGGGAGAACCCGTCCCCATCTTCAACCAGGGCAATATGAAGCGGGATTTTACGTATATCGACGACATCGTGGCGGGGATTCAGGGGGTGCTTGACTTGCCGTTCAAAGACGTGGAAAAGGTCCCGGCACGCGTATACAACTTAGGGAATTCCCGTCCGGAAAAACTGCTGGATTACGTCTGTGAGATTGAAAAAGCCTTGGGCAAAAAAGCGACCTATAACCTGTTGCCCCTGCAACCGGGAGATATCGAGGAAACGTTCGCCGACATCTCGGCAAGCGCAAAAGATTTCGGTTATGCGCCGCGAACGACAATTCAGGAAGGAATCCCCCAATTTGCCGCCTGGTTCAAAAATTACCACGGCGTATAGATACGGAGAAAAAAGGATATGAGAATAGTTATGCTTGGGGCCGGATACGTCGGCCTTGTTTCAGGAACATGCTTTGCGGAATTCGGCGTCGACGTCACATGCGTTGATCCTGACGAAGGCAAGATCGCGCGCTTGCATGACGGAATTATCCCGATCTTCGAGCCGGGTCTTGACGACATGGTCAAAAAAAACGTCACTGCCGGTCGTCTGACGTTTGCGACAAGCTTGGCCAAATGCGCGCCTGCGGTTGACGCCATCTTTATTGCGGTCGGCACGCCGACGCGGCGCGGCGACGGACACGCCGATCTTTCCTATGTGTATCAAGCGGCAAAGGATATTGCGGCCTACCTGAAGCCGGATAATTTTACGGTCGTTGTGACGAAATCGACCGTTCCCATCGGAACGGGCCGCGAAGTCGAAAGGATCATCCGCGAAGCGAATCCGAAAGCGGATTTTGCCGTCGCCTCAAACCCCGAATTTTTGCGCGAAGGCTCTGCCATCGGCGACTTCATGAGGCCGGATCGCGTCGTGTTCGGTACGAACAGCCCCAAGGCGGCGGAAGTCATGCGCGCGCTCTACAGGCCTCTTTACCTGATCGAAACGCCGATTGTTGAAATGACGCTGGAATCGTCCGAACTGACGAAATACGCGGGCAACGCGTTCTTGGCGACGAAAATCACGTTCATTAACGAGATCGCGGATCTTTGCGAAAAAGTCGGCGCGAATGTGCAGGATGTCGCCAAAGGCATTGGCCTTGACGGTCGCATCGGCAAGAAATTTCTGCACGCGGGGCCCGGCTACGGCGGCTCGTGCTTTCCGAAAGACACGCTTGCGCTGACTAGGACGGCGCAAGAAAAAGGCTCGCCGATCCGTATTGTCGAGACGGTGATCGACATCAATGACAAGCGCAAGAAAGCGATGGCCAAGCGCGTGATCGAGGCGGCGAACGGTGACGTAAAAGGCAAGAAAGTTGCGATCCTCGGCGTCTCGTTTAAGCCAAACACTGACGATATGCGCGATAGCGTGGCGCTTGACGTAATTCCGGCCTTGCAAGCAGCCGGTGCGACAATCCAAGCCTTCGACCCTGTCGCCATGCAGGAAGCCGAAAAACTTCTTCCGGGCGTAGTCTGGACAAAAGATGCCTACGAAGCGCTCTCCGGAGCCTCTGTGGCGGTAATCCTCACCGAATGGAACGAGTTCCGCGCCTTGGACTTCGCGCGCGCCCGAAAAATCATGGCCGCCCCCGTCCTCGTCGACATGCGCAACATCTATAAACCCGCCGACATGGCCAAAACGGGTTTTGCTTATACATCGATTGGAAGATAGGCAATAACGACAAAGTTTTGGAAAACATCGTCGTGGCAAGGAAGTCCTTTCCCCGCCGCGCAACAATCAAGCTTTGCGGCGGATAGAAAAGCTGGATGATCGCCTTGCCCCAAACCCGAAAAGGCCGAAGGGCATGCGCGTAGATTTGAAACTAAGGGGACACAATCAATAACCCCCGGCAGAGCCGGGGGCTTGATGGGGAACCGCTCCAAGCGGTTTTAAAAGACTCTCAATTCAGAAA
>CAYVBP010000013.1:0-28240 GCA_964449155.1 uncultured Rhodospirillaceae bacterium
GGAGTCACTTCATAGGCTCGTCGGTATGACGTCCTTCACTCACTCGGATGTATACTTTCCTTTAGTTGCCCCACCTGAGACGGGGGTTTTGTAAGGACTTATAAAAATGCAGGAAAAGGCAGTGCGAAACGGAGAGCCGCAGTTTGGGCATTTTTATTGTGTCCCCTTCGCTTCACTTTAATCCGAGCTTGGTATAAGTTTTTAAAGAACGCCCAGCATGCTTGCAACCAATGGATGGCGGACGATGTCCCTGTCGGTCAGCGTCACAACGGCGACCCCCGAGACGACCTCTAATTTGTGCGCGATTTCGCTTAGTCCCGACAGGCCTTCCAGTAAATCGCTTTGATCCGGATCGCCTGTCAGCACCATGGTCGAATGCCACCCCAACCGTGTCAACAGCATCTTGATCTGCGTATAGGTGCAATTTTGCGCTTCGTCGATGACAACGAACGCGTTGTTGAGCGTGCGCCCGCGCATGAACCCGATCGGCGCGATTTCAATGGATCCCTCGGCTAAATGTTGTTTTAAGCGCTTGCCGCCCATGCGGTCATTCAGCGCATCATAAAGAGGCCGGAGATACGGCGACATTTTCTCTTCTAAATCGCCTGGAAGAAAACCCAAAGTCTCTGCGGCCTCGATGGCGGGACGCGATAGGATGATGCGATCGACCCGCCCTGCTTCCAGCGCCTCGACAGCTGCCGTGATCGCAAGATAGGTTTTCCCGGTTCCCGCTGGCCCCAAGGCAATAACGAGATTATTTTCGGCCATGGCTTCAAGCAGCTTAGATTGATTGGCGTTCTGCGGCTTGACCTTGCGGACATAACTTTGATCGCGGCGGTCAAACGCGGGGTTGTTCAGCGGATCCCAAGGCGAGTTCTTGCCGTAAAGAGCCTCGACGTTATAAGGTTTCTCTTTATGGCCTGATTTATTGAACTGATGCCGCTTGCCCATGCAATCTCCTTTGCTTGAGGAAAAAGAAACAATGCTCCTTTTGCGTCAAGGCAACATGCCTGGGCGCAAGGAATGCAAACTTTTTGGGAAACCGGAATTCGAAGGACAGAAAGCTTGAGCGAGCCTGAAAAGGGCCGGAAGGAAACGAGCGCTGCGTGCGTTCTTTTAATATCCTTGCCTCCTGCTCAGCCGCCAAGTCACGGCGGCGTTTGTCTTTTTGCTTTGAAACAAAGCCCCTTCACCTTTTTCCAATCCATTGGGATTCTATGATTCCTCGGTTAATAAATGGTTATGTTTGTCTTCGTTTCAAGCTTTAGCGGTGGTTATATTGAATTTTTGCTGACGGCGCTAATTATTGACATGGGGGAAAGAGGCAAGGATGGAGTTTTCTGAAGCCTATTTACCTTGCGTTTGGCTTAAAAAAAACATGATGAATATTAACGACCATACGAACTGTGGGATAGCGGCTTTTGGGTGCTTCATTTTATACTGAGATTCCAACTGGATCCCCGCCTTCGCGGGGATGACGGATAGAGGGGGCGAGGATGACGGGTGGAGGGGCATGACAGGAAAAATAACGATTTTCTTGACATCTTACCAACGACTCCCTAGTTTGCGGCCTTCTTAGAAGTTGAGGAACGTTATTATGAAAGTCTCCAATTCGCTTAAGTCGCTGAAAAAGCGCCACGCTAACTGCAAGGTCGTGCGCCGCAAGGGCCGCGTGTATGTCATCAACAAAACCAACCCCCGTTATAAAGCGCGTCAGGGTTAATGCCTTCTCTTTTTACGTTTTAATGGTCGACAAGCTTGTCTTGTCGGCCATTTTTTTGTTCTTATCTTCCAAAAACATTAGCGTTTGCTCGCTTTCCGGAAAACTGCTCAAATATTAGCGGACCAAAGAATGCGAGGGGAAAGATGACGGACCTCACTTTTGCAATCACAAATCTTGCCGTCGCGCTCGGCATAGGCCTTCTGATCGGCGGCGAAAGAGAACGCCGCAAAGGCAGCGGAACGCTGCGCTCGGCTGCCGGCATTCGCACATTTACCTTAGCGTCTCTTGCCGGGGCGGTCAGCATGCTCGCGGGCAGAGAGATTCTTCTGGCCGTCACGATAATCGGCACGATTGTTTTAACCGCCCTCGCCTATTGGAGAACAAACGAAGACGATCCCGGATTAACCACGGAAATCGCGTTGATATTGACTGTTCTTCTCGGCGGTCTTTCTGTTAATGATCCGGTTCTTGCAGCCGGAATCGCAGTCGCCGCAGTCGTTTTGCTCGCCTCACGAACGATTCTTCATCATTTTGTCCGTTCCGTTTTGACCGAAGACGAGGTCAGAGACGCCATCGTTTTCGCCAGCGCGACGCTTGTCGTGCTTCCGATTCTGCCAAACCGCCCTATGGGGCCTTTTGGCGCGCTGAACCCTTATACAATATGGGTGATCGTCATCCTCGTCATGGCGATCAGCGCCGCGGGCTATATCGCTGTCCGCCTTCTGGGCGCAAAATTCGGCCTTCCCCTTGCGGGACTCGCGTCGGGCTTCGTTTCCAGCACCGCGACCATCGGCGCGATGGGCGAACGCGCATCGAAAACACCGACTGTCCTTGCGGCGGCTGTCGCAGGCGCTGTTTTATCCACGGTCGCAACGGTCGTTCAGCTGGCTGCCGTTCTGGGAACGGCCAGCATGGAGACCCTTCGGGCAATGACGCCTTCGCTTTTTTGCTCAGGCCTTGCCGCTGCCGGGTATGGCGCCGTGTTTACCTTTCTTGCACTGCGAGAAAAGGGCCAAGACGCTCCCCATCAAGGAAGGGCTTTTAATTTTTCAACAGCCCTTTTCTTTGCCGGAATTTTATCCTGCATCATGCTTGCCTCTGCGGCTCTGCGCGAATGGTTCGGCGAAGCGGGCGTTATCGCGGCAGCTGCTATTGCGGGGCTTGCCGACGTCCATGCAGCCGCTATTTCCGTGGCCTCGCTTGTGGCTACAGGAAAAATTAGCGCCGCCGACGCGGTCATTCCGATTCTCGTTGGAATTTCGACCAACACTGTCAGCAAAACGCTTTTTGCCCGAGCGAACGGCGGAAGCGTTTTCTTCCTTAGGGTCGTGCCGGGGCTGATTCTGGTTGCGCTGGCGGCTTGGGCCGGGACGTTTTTATAGGCCGCATATTCTCTTTCACGGCTTTTTTAAAACCTCTGCCCACAGCATTCGTATGATGTCCGGATTGACATTCTTATGGACAACGGCGTTTCCAATGCCATGCGGAAGCACGAGAGCAATTTCTCCGCTTTCGGCTTTTTTGTCGATTGCCATTAATTTTATGAGCCGGTCTATATCGTAGGCAAACGCCGGAGGCATCGTCGGCAATCCAACGTCCAAGAAATGGGCGATAACCTCGTCGCAATCTCCTTGCGGGCAAAGCCCTAGCCGCACCGCCATGCGAAACGCCATGATCGTTCCGATAGCAACCGCTTCGCCGTGGATCAAAACGTCGCCAAACCCCGTCGCCGACTCCAGCGCGTGTCCGAACGTGTGGCCGAGGTTCAACAAAGCCCTTTTTCCAGCTTCTCTTTCGTCTTCGGCGACAATCTTGGCCTTGGCGACGCAGCTTGCTCTTACGGACTCGCCAAGAACTTGGCGGTCGCCGGTCAACGCTTTTTTGCCATTCGCCTTGCACCAATCGAAAAAGATGCGGTCGCCGATCAATCCGTATTTCACGACCTCGGCATATCCTGCCAAAAGCTCGCGTTTCGGAAGCGTGCTGAGAAGCGCGACATCGGCGATGACCAGTCTCGGCTGGTAAAAGGCTCCCAATGTGTTTTTCCCGTATGGCGTATCGATTCCCGTCTTTCCGCCAACCGAGCTGTCAGACATCGCCAACAACGTCGAAGGAATTTGCACAAAATCTATTCCTCTCATGACCATCGAGGCGGCGAAACCCGCCAGATCCCCAACGACCCCGCCGCCCAAGGCGCAAACAAGCGTTTTGCGATCAACGCCAAGCGCCAGCATTCCGGTCGCCAATTCGCCGACCTGCGCGAAGTTCTTGCTGGCTTCTCCCGCAGGGACGACTAGCGTTTTTAAAGTTTTAAGCCCTGCTTTTTCCAAGGCATTTTCCAACCGTTTTTGATAGAGGGGCGCGACGTTTGAATCTGAAACGATAACGCAGTTTTTCGCGCTCTTTACCCTTTGCGCAATGGCCTCTCCGGCCTGCGCGAGGATTTCTTCGCCGATAAGGATATCGTAATCGGGCGTCCGCTGCGTTCCCGAAAGATCGACCCGGACCGTTGCGCTTGCGATCGTCATTTTGTTCCTCAGAACCTCTTGCCGTTCTCAACCAGTTCACGAGCTTTGGCCCGTGCGGCAAGGTCGGCTTCTTTCAATACGTCCAGATCCGTTAGATCCGAAACCGGCATCGTTTCCAGAATCGTCCCTACGATGCGCTCGATATCCAGAAACCCGATCTTTTTATCGAGAAACGCCTGAACGGCCACTTCGTTCGCCGCGTTCATTGACGCCGGAGCGGTGCCGCCTTTTCGCATCGCCTTGCCCGCGTAATCAAGCGCGGGGAATAAAGCTGGATTGGGCGCTTCGAACGTCAGTTGCCCGATCTTGGCGAGATCGAGTTTCGGCACGGGCGTTTCCATACGTTCGGGCCATGCGAGGCAATAGCCGATGGGCGTGCGCATGTCCGGGGACCCCAGCTGAGCCAGAACCGATCCGTCACGGTATTCGACCATGCTGTGAACGACAGACTGAGGATGAATCAACACGTCGATTTTCTCGGGCGGCATGCGGAACAAGTAATGGGCCTCGATAACCTCTAGCGCCTTGTTCATCATCGTCGCGCTGTCGACCGATATTTTTGCGCCCATGCTCCAAACGGGGTGCTTGACGGCCTGTTCGGGCGTCACGATGGCCATGTCCTCGCGCGTCGATCTGCGGAACGGCCCGCCAGAGGCCGTTAGAATCAGTCTTGCAATTCCATCCCTATGCTCGAAATCGAACACCTGAAAAATTGCGTTATGTTCGCTGTCGACCGGCAGCAACGTCGCCCCTGCCTCGGCCACAAGCTTCATCATCAAAGGCCCGGCGCAAACAAGCGTTTCTTTGTTTGCAAACGCGACCGTCGCCCCGCGACGCGCGGCCGCCAGCGTGCCCGGCAATCCTGCCGCACCGACAATGGCCGACATGACCCAATCGCTGTCGACGGTCGCGGCTTCCTCAACGGCTTTGGCACCCGCCGCAACTTTCGTTGGCGTTCCCGCCAAAGCTTGCTTCAGGGCCTCGTATTTATTTTCGTCTCCGATAACGGCCATCGAGGCATGCAAAGACCGCGCTTGCTCGGCCAAAAGGGTCACATCCGTATTCGCAGTTAATGCGACGACTTCGTACATCCCCTCGGGCGCGCGCGAAATTAAATCGATGGTCTGCGTCCCAATGGATCCCGTCGAACCGAGAATTGCGATCTTACGCACGGAAGAACCTTTTTTCATTTTTTTTCACCACCACTGAACGAAAGAACCCAGCGCGATTTGGAAGAGGAAAGCAAAGGCTGCCGCGAAAACAAGCCCGTCGATTCGATCAAGAACCCCGCCGTGTCCGGGAATTAAATCGCCGCTTTCCTTCACGCCAGCGCGTCGCTTGAAATAGGATTCGAAAAAATCGCCCGCTTGAGCGACAAAAGCCAATACAGGCCCCAAAACGATGGCCACGGCGGGCCTGCGGGCTCCGGCTAAATCAGCGACAAAATAACCGCAAACAGCAGCCGCCACTGCGCCGCCGATCAGACCCGCCCAAGTCTTGCTGGGACTGATGGCAGGGGCCAGTTTCGGCCCTCCAATAATCGACCCCGATAGATAAGCGCCCACATCGACGGCCCACACGACAAGGAGAAGAAAAAAGGTCAGGCCCATCCCACTTTCCGGCGTCGCGCGCAAACCGATAAGCGCCAGCGCGCTTCCGGCCATATAAGGGATTCCGAACGCAACCAACGCCGGGGCCTTGAGCTTGTCGCGTACGGCCATGGCAAAAAGGGCGACGATAAAAAGAAGGCCTAATAATGCGCCCGCACCGACCGAAACCAGAGACCCGACAGCCATCGTGAGAAAAACCATGGTCCCCGCATGGGCAACCAACAATCCGCGGGCATCGGGCGCAACAAGGCGAAACCACTCGTAAAGCCCCAGTAAAGCGGCGGCGGCAACGACAGCGGCAAAAACCCAGCTTCCGCAGTATACGGCGAGCAATGCCACAGGCGCCATCAGGCAAGACGAGATTATCCGCAGCTTGAAATTTGCGGTATTGAAACGTTGAAGGAAGGGTAAAAAAAGCATGCGAACCTTAACGAAAATCCGGATTCCGCCCGGAATTGACAAAACACGGTATTTTACCCGTTTAGTGTTACCCTTTTTTCCCAATTTCGCCAAACAGTATCGACGATGGACAATACGCCCGTCTTTGGCTATTTAAAACTTGTTTATCGGATCTACAAAAAAGGCGAAAAACATGAAACTCTCCCGTCGCGTACGCGAAATTCTGAGCTGGTACGAAGGCGAAACGCCCGGAACCAAGGCAAACCTCGCACGTATCCTTATGTCCGGTCGCTTGGGCGGCACGGGCCATCTTGTCATTCTGCCCGTCGACCAAGGCTTTGAACATGGTCCGGCGCGCAGCTTTGCAATGAATCCTCCGGCTTATGACCCGCATTATCATTATCAGCTAGCTATTGACGCGGGTCTTAGCGCGTATGCCGCCCCCTTGGGTCCGATAGCGGCAGGCGCTGACACCTTTGCTGGAGCAATCCCGACGATTTTGAAAATGAACAGCGCAAATAGCCTGTCGCGCCAGAAAGAAAACGCCGACCAAGCCGTCACCGCCAGCGTCAAAGACGCCCTGCGCCTCGGCTGCTCGGCCATCGGCTTTACGATCTATCCCGGCTCTGACAACATGTACGGCCAGTATGAAGAATTCCGCGAGCTTTCCGCCGAAGCGAAGGCGAACGGCCTTGCCGTTGTTTTATGGTCGTATGCCCGCGGAGGCGCTATCTCCAAGGAAGGCGAAACGGCTCTTGATGTCATTTCGTACAGCGCCCACATGGCCGCCCTTCTTGGCGCGAACATCATCAAGGTCAAATTGCCGACGGACTTCCTCGAACAAGGCGAAGCCAAGAAGGTCTACGAAAAACAAAATGTCGCCCGCGCGACGCAAGCCGACCGCGTCAAGCACGTCATGCAATGCTGCTTTAACGGCAAACGCATCGTGGTGTTTTCAGGCGGCGCAGCAAAAGGCGAAAACAGCGTTCTGGCGGACGCCCGCGCGATTTTTGAAGGCGGAGGCAACGGCTCGATTATTGGCCGCAATTGCTTCCAGCGCCCGCGCGAAGACGCGCTCAAGCTTCTCGATCAGATTATCGAGATTTATAAAGGCAAATAGGTTAAGGGGGATTCGGGAAGTTGAGATTCGGAAGAATTCTTCCCGAATCCCGAATCCCGAATCCCAATTCCCCATGTTCATTTTTACCGAAGACACGCCTAATCCCGCGACAATGAAATTCCTTCCGGGCCGCGAGGTCATGGCGCAAGGAACGCTCGATATCGCTTCCGCCGAGGATGCTTTCCGGTCTCCCTTGGCTGAGGTGCTTTTTGCTGTCGACGGCGTTTGCGGCGTGTTTCTGGGAAAGGATTTCATCTCCGTTACCAAAACCGGCAACGCCGATTGGCGAACGCTTAAGCCCCCTGTTCTTACGGCGATCATGGATCACTTTTCTTCCGGACGCCCTGTCGTCTGCGCTGCGGATGCAGACACGGCATGCCTTGAAGACGAAGGCCCCGTGGTGGCGCAAATCCGCGACCTTCTGGATCACAAAATTCGGCCCGCAGTCGCGCAAGATGGCGGCGATATCGTTTATCGCGGATTCGAGGACGGCGTCGTCCTCCTATCGCTAAAAGGCGCATGCGCCGGATGTCCCAGCGCGACCGTCACGCTTAAATCCGGCGTCGAGGCTCTTTTGCGCCGCTATATTCCCGAAGTCAAAAGCGTTAAACGAGTCGAGTAACAACCGCAGCCCCATGCTAATCCTCGTCCTTGACAGTTCTGGCTCTTTCTGCGGCGTCTGCATTTGGCAAGACGGGGAAATCCTTGCTCAGTCCATGGAGGTCATGCAACGAGGGCAAGACGCGCGCTTGATGCCGATGATTATGGATACGCTCGAAAAATCCGGAAAAACTTTTGCCGATCTCGACCGCGTCGCCGCGACCAAAGGTCCCGGGAGCTTTACAGGGGTTCGCGTTTGCCTTGCAGCGGCACGAGGAATCGGCCTCGCCGCAAACAAGCCCGTCTTTGGAATTGACCGCTTCAGCATCTATCGGTCGTTACACGCCGCGCTGTCTCAAGATCTTCTCGTCGTCATCGATTCCCGACGCGCCGAGCTTTTTTGCCGATTTTTTCCCGCATATGGACGCGCGCAAGAACCTTGCCTTATGACCCGCAAAGAGATCGACGCCCTTCTTGCCAAACGTCCGGGCACGGCAATGGCGGGCGATTTGGCGACGCCCAGCGACGACGTTTTATGCGCCTGCGCGAGGCTTGCCGCCGAAGCGGATCCCCGATCCCCCGATGTCCTGCCGCGCCCGTTATATTTGCGCGCTCCCGATGTTACGCTTTCTAAGCGGACATGAATTGAACGTTGGCTGCACTTCTTGGAAGCTTATAGAACCTTTTGGGCAGATTCGCACGTAGAAATTAATACTCTTATGGCAGAAGTAAGCTGTGCATGAAAATGAAACGGCTGTTCGAATCTTTTTCAAAGGATTCGAACAGCCTCTAATCTTTTCTGCACTTGCATTATCCATCCTTCTTCCTGTTCCAGATAAGCCTGGCCACGCTGCCGTTATCCAAGGAAAAAAGGGCGGCATTGATTGGTTCGGGGAAAAGGGGATCGTCAATCCGAAGGTGGAGATAGTTTTTTGGTTGGTCGCTTTGGGTTATGGATTCCCAGGCGTCACCGATGCGGAGGTTGCCGTGGAGGATGCGGAAGGTTGGGGCTTTGGTGTCGGCGTTGTTGTTGTTGGGGACTAGGCGGATTTTGGCGTTTATGGTTAGGGTGTGGATGTAGCCGATCCAGCCGCCTTCTTTGGCGAGGGTGAAGTTTCCGATGTGCATGGGGGAATCTCCTTAGACCTGCGATTGGGATTGATGGGGGACGGAAATGGGTGCGCTTGTTTCTGATCGGCGAGTTTGCGAGCGGGTCGATTGTTTTTCGTTGTGGGATTCTTTTTCAATGGTTGAATTCAGAGATCCTTCTCTTTGGGCTTTGGAAAAGGCAGGATCGCTTTTTAGGAAAGTTTCCAGCATTAGAGGGATAAGTTCAGGTATTGTCGCGTCCGCGTCATAGGTATTTTTGTAGAGCGCGACATAGGCGCGCAGGGTCTCGTTGAGTTTTACGCTAGCAGAGAACGCGATGCGCGTTGTCGTTTTGTCGGGGAGTTTGGCGAGTTTCAGCATGGGCTAGGCTCCTTGATAGGGTTTGAGGATCAGGTCTTTGTGGACGATGACGCGGACGGGCCAGCCGGGGCGGATGGTGATGGTGGGTTGGATGTTGAGGTTCTTTTCGGTTATGCGCTGGCCTACTTGAGAGACGCTTTGCTGGGTGGACTCGCGGATGGCGCGGAGGAGGTCGCTTTCGCTGGAGCCGAGGCTTAACTGTGTGCCAACGCCGAGCATTGTTGAGAGGGCGACGCCTTTGAGTAAGGCCCAGGTGTGATAATCGACTTCGTCTTCTAGGCCCGCGTAACCTCCGGTATCTGTTGCGGGGAGATTGTCGATTTGGACGGAGGAGCCGTCGGGCATGACGATGCGCTGCCAGACGAGTAAGGCTCGTGATTGGCCGAAGGCAACAACACTGTCGTAGGAGCCGATAAGGCGCGATCCTTGTGGGATGATGAGAATGTGGCCGGTTACAGTGTCGTAGACGTTCTCCGTGATCTGAGCGACGACAAGGCCGGGAAGATCGGAGTTGATGCCGGTAATCAGGCTTGCGGAGAGGATACTGCCCGCCATGACTTGATACGGCGAGGCTGGGGTTTGCAGGGCGTGCGGATTGTAAATACTGTCTTTGTTCTTCTCGCGCATGAAATCGAGTTTGCGTTGTTGGTTGTTTTGGTCACGGTCGGGATCTAGCGACAAACGAGCGGTTTCAGACTGAGGGTTTTTATCTGAATCTGTGGGTTGAGACGTTGCTGCCGAAACGTTTTGCTTTTGTCTGTTCTCGATGCGGAAGAACACGCCTGCTTGTTTTGCCTGTATGGATTGTTGAGAAAGGCGTTGTTCTTCCTCGGTCTGGCCGGGCGCGACACCGTTTGCGCGTTGTTGAGCGAGGATCGGGCGTCCGAGATCGCCGGGGAGCGGCGGGCCTAGGTTGATGGTCTTGGGCTTGATTTGAGAATAGTCTCCCGGAAGTCCGGATAGGCTTTCGGGGGGATGCTTTTTATCGGCATTGTAAAGCTCCTGGGTTTCCGAGGGTAAATGCAGGTTTGGTTTTCTCAGCGCCAACATTGTTATGCACATGACCATGCCTGCCCCTATGGCTGCCGCGCCAATGAGGAGACTTTTGCGGAAGCGCACGACGCGGTATGGAGGCGCGGCGTGCAGTTCAAGCTTGCTGGGGTCTATCTTTTCCGTCATGGACGCACCTCGGTGTCGTCGGTGCGGGCGATGCGAACGATTTGCTGCGGGTCAGAACCGAGACGGAGTTCGGCGGCGGCAAAGAGACGATCAACGATGTAGTAATTTCCTCGCATGCGATAGTTGGCGAGTTCGTTGTTGCCATCCGCGCCGACAAGGAAAAGCGGCGGGGCTTCGCCTTGACTTATGGTTCGGGGAAGTTCGATGTACACTTTCTGTCCGTCGTCGAAGGCTCGCAAAGGTTTCCAAAAAGGATCGTCGCCGGAGATTGCGTAGCGGAAACGAATGTTTTCGAGGGCGAGGTTTGAGGCGATGGGCTGGACGGCTTCGGCCTCGGCGTTTTTGTGGCGCAAGATCGTCAGTTGATCTTGCGGATATGTCCAGGAAAGCGCGGCCATTGAGGTCTTTGCCGTGCTCTCCATCTGCAAATGATAGGAACGCCGGTCGGTTGTGATGACAAGATTTGTTTTAAGGTTTGGGGCGAAGGGTTTGACGAGGACATGAACCTGTTGATTGTCGCCTGTGCCGCTTTGTGTGTCGCCGACGATCCAGCGCACGGTGTCGCCTGCGGAAACGGAGGTAAGTTTTTCTCCCGGCTGCAATGTTATATCGCTGACGCGTTCCGGCGCGGCATAGAGCTGGTATAGAGCGCCTTCGGTAAAGGGGTAGACTTGAATGGCGTTGATATAGCCAAACTTGGTCGGTTCTTGGGTTGCGGCTTTATTGGCTTCGTCTACGCGCGCGGTCGGTGGGCGTAAATCAGATTTTTCTTTATCCGGCAAGGGTTGAAGTTGGCCCGGTAGCGGTAATGGTTTGGGGATTTCGACAATCTGGACGGGTTTTTCCGGCTCCGGCTCGACGATAGCGGCTTTGAAAGCGGAATCGGGCGGATAGGTGTTTACACAGGCGGTAAGGGCCAGTGTCGAAACGGAGATGATAAGAAGGTTCTTGTTCATTGGTGAAACTCCTTTGTTTGTGAGGATGGGGCTGCATCGAGTTCGCGAGACCAGTCGATGGCCTTGATAAACAGGCCGAGCGGGTTTTTGCGGAGATATTCCGCTGTGCGTGGTGGGTGGATCGCTATCGTTAGGATTGCAGTCCAATGTTCAGTTTTGGTCAGAGCGCCCCGCTCGAAAGTCTGTTCGATCCATTTGACTTGGAAAGACGAGTCAGAGGCTCGAACGACGCTTGTTACCTGAACCTGAACGCTGCGTTCGCCAATTTGCGCGAAGGGATCGTTTTTCTTGGCGTAGTCGTTGAGGAATAAGGCGGCTCGGTCAGCGGCGAAGTCGTAGGCTGAAAGCCATGACTGGCGAACGAGGACGGGATCGGTTGAGACGGAACGTACATTTGTTATAAACCTTGCGAGATGCCAGGCGATTTGGGCGTCTTCGGGTTTATAGTCCTGAATAGCGGGTGCAACGGCATGGGCTTCACCGAATTTGTCCACCTCGACAACATAAGGGACGACGTGGCTTTGCATGGATTGCCAGACGAGCGCGCCGGATAAACCAGACGCGAGAAAGAAGCATCCGAAGGCCATAAGCCGCCAATTCTTGGCCTGAACGCGGGCGGAGCCGATGCGGTCGTCCCAAAGCTGTTCGGCTTTCTGGTAAGGGGTGACAGGTTCAGGTGTTTGGCCGTAGCGCTGATTTGGTCGTTTAAAAATCATGATTTAGTCTCCTATAAAAAATTCGAATGGCGGCGGCCTAGGCCGCTGGTTCAGTCCTTTTGGTGAAGTGAAGGATTGGCACCTGCCCCTGGTCGGTCGCCGTCTTTGATCGCTTGGTTGACGGCATGGGCGCTTACGCGAGCGGCTTGTTCGGCGCGAAAGCGGTTGGCCAAGGTTGGGGCCGTATTTGTAGGGGCTTGTGAGGCTGAATTTGCCATTGATGCCGTTGACGTTCCGCCTGTGGCTGTCCATGCCTTGTTTCGACCCGATGATGCACTTTCGCTGAAAGAAGAGGCTGCGTTATATTTGGCTCCGCGCACGGCTTGAGAAATAGCGCCGCCTGCCGCACACGCAACGCCGCCGAGACCAGCCGCAACGCGAGACGCCCCAGTTTCTCCCGATGTTGCTTGACCAAGTTGATAAGCGGTTGATGCCCCCGAGGCCAAGGCCGTTCCGGCGCGAATTGCAGCATGTCCTCCGCTTCCTGCCATGCGTGCTCCGCCATATGCCGCTGCTCCAGTAAGGGCAACGGAACCTATAACAGCGCCCGCCGTTCCAAGCGCGGCCCCTGCCCCAAGTTGCGGCGCGCCGGAGACAAGACCTGCGGCGATGCCGGGGCCGAAGATGCCAAGGCCGAATATCGCGAGCGCACCAAGAACTTCTGACATTGCGGCGGCCAAAGTAACGTCTTGGCCTTGCAAATTAGTTGCAAAAGTCGAGAAGAGCGTCGATCCGATGCCAACGATGACGGCAAGAACCATCATCTTGATGCCAGAGGAGATGACGTTTCCCAAAACTTTTTCAGCTAGAAACGCCGTTTTGTTCCAAAGAGCGAATGGGACAAGTACGAACCCTGCGAGGGTTGTGAGCTTAAACTCAAGAACCGCAACAAAAAGCTGGATTGAGAGGATAAAGAAAGCAAAGATAATAATGAGCCAAGCGATGAGCAGGACAAATACGGTCAAGGCGTTTGAAAAAATTTCTGGAAAACCCACGAGGCGGCTGACTTCCTCAAGCAAAGGATGGGCTGCTTGATAGCCGGTCGCAGCAATAGTGCCTGGTTTTAGAAGATCGGCGGCGGTTAGGACGCTGCCGGAAGCTTTGATGCCAAGGCTAGAGAATGATTGATAAACGACGCCGGAAAGATATTTGAAATTGTTTAGGATAAAGGCAAACGCGCCGACGTAGAGAACCTTGCGGATAAGTTTATTGAAGATATTTTCTTCGCCGCCGAAAGCCCAGAAAAGGCCCGCGAGCGTGATGTCGATGCCGATAAGCGTCGTCGAAAGAAATGCAACATCCCCGGACAGAAGACCGAAGCCACTGTCGATATATTGCCCGAAGGTATTCATCAGGCTGTCAATGATGCTGAGGTCAGCCATTTTATCACCAACCGCCGGAATAGGCTGTTTCAGAACCGAGAAAACGTTGCGTGGTTACGCGCGCTGCTTCTTCGGCTTGGGCTTTACGGGCGGCGTCTTGGGCTTCGGCGCGGTATTGCGCGGCCATCATTTCTTGGATTTGCATTTGTTGTTTGGCCGATAAAGCGATGAGCTGATTTGAGGCTTGCTGCGCTTGCAAAGCGCCTGCGGCATTTTGGCTTTGGTTTACGAGAGTGCTTAAAACCGTTTGGTCGGATTGAACATTTTGGACGACCTGCGATTGGACTTGCATGGTTTGACGATACGCAGCCATAGCGTTTTGCCAACGTTGGCGCGCAGTTATGGCAGTATCGTTTGTCGAAAGGGTCGCGCCATATGAACCCGGATATTGTTGCTGCCATTGGCTTTCGAGTTGAGAGAGAGTGAAGCTCAGGCCGTTGGCTTGGTTCATCAGCGCGCCGATGCTGTTGAGCGCGCTCGTCATTTGGTTCAAGGACGAGTAATCGAGATTTTGCAGATTCTTCGCCATGTTTTCGAGCATGACGGCTTCGTTTTGAAGCTGGCGGATTTGGTTGTTGATCTCTTCCAAAGAGCGCGCGGCGGTAAGGACGTTCTGGCTGTAGTTTGTGGGATCGAAGACGATCCATGAGGCGTGGGCCGATGCGACAAGAAGCGTGGCACCGAGTAAACACGTAATTATAAGTTTTCTATTATTCATGGGCTGTCTCCTTTAATGGCGGAGAAAATTCGGACGCAAGCGCAGCGGCCCAATCAAGGCCACGGGCTTTGAGAAACTCGGCAAGGAAGTTTTCGGAGCTGTGTTTTGCGAGAAGGCCGTCGATGAGAACTTGCGAGACCGGATCGGATGCTCCGCATAAGGCGAGCGCAATGGGGCCAAGGCCGAGTTCGAACAAGCGGTTGCCTCGACGGGATTGAAGATAGTAATGCTGCTTGGGCGTAGCGCGTGCGATGAGTTCGATTTGGCGTTCGTTAAGGCCAAAGCGTTCGTAGGC
Organism: uncultured Rhodospirillaceae bacterium; assembly: GCA_964449155.1. GTDB lineage: Bacteria > Pseudomonadota > Alphaproteobacteria > UBA9219 > UBA9219 > CAIXLI01. The sequence goes on from CAYVBP010000013.1 coordinate 14,697, forward strand.
GACACGTGCTTGGGGTTCCACAGCCCTGTCGTTGGGCAAGAAAATGCGTTGAGGACAGGATTCAATAAGCGCGGGGGCAATTGACGAATCCGCGATGTCCGCCAAAGACTGGGTTGCGAAGATGACGCTGACATTGCGCTTTCTGAGAACTTTGAGCCATTCGCGGATGCGGGCTGCGAACAGCGGGTTATCGAGATAGACCCAAGCTTCGTCGAGAATGAGCAACGTAGGGCGTCCGTCGAAACGTTCTTCAAGACGATGGAAGAGATAGGTTAGTACGGGAAGGACGACACCTGCCTCGTGCATCAGTTCTTCCATCTCAAAACATTGAACGTCCGATAAGGCGAGTTTGTCTTCGGCGGCATCGAGCAAGCGGCCAAAGGGGCCGTCTAAGGTATAGGGTTGGAGTGCGGATTTTAGGGCATTTGCTTGGGCTAGGATAGAAAGGCCGGTAAGAGTGCGCTCTTCCTCCGGCGCGCAAGCGAGATTGTTGAGCGCTGACCAGACGGCTTCTTTTACCTCGGGCGTCACAATAACCTTCTCATGCGTGAGAAGCATGGCGATCCATTCCGCTGCCCAGCTTCGTGTCGCGGGGTCGTCGATAGCGCGAAGCGGTTGGAAGACAAGGGAGCCTTCCGCGCCAAGGGCATGATGAACCCCGCCCATAGCCAGTGTCGCGGCGCGCGCGGAATTGCCCTTATCGAAGATATAGACCTGAGAACCGGGATAGCGACGGAACTGCAAGGCTATAAGGGATAGAAGAACGGATTTGCCCGCTCCTGTCGGGCCGACGATGAGCATATGGCCTACATCACCGACATGAGTAGAGAAACGGAACGGCGTAGAACCGGAAGTTTCGGCGTAGAAAAGCGGCGGGCCGTTAAGATGTTTGTTTTGCGAAGGTCCGGCCCAGACAGTGGAAAGAGGCATGAGGTGGGCAAGGTTCAGAGTATGAACAAGCGGCTGCCGGACATTAGCGTAAACATGGCCCGGAAGACTGCCGAGCCAGGCTTCGACAGCGTTGACGTTTTCGCGAATACAGGTGAAGCCAAGATTGTTGACGATGAGCTCAACACAGCGGGCTTTGTCTTCCGCTTTCTGTCGTTCTTTGTCCCAAACTGTTATCGTTGTCGTGAGATAGCCGAAGCCGACATAATCACCACCGAGGGATTGAAGGGCGGCATCGGCATCTGACGCCTTGTTGTCGGCGTCGTTGTCTACGAGGGACGATGCTTCGTTGGTCATAACCTCGCGAAGGATGGCGGTAATGGATTTGCGTTTGGCGAACCATTGGCGTCTGACGCGGGTTAGAACCTTTGTAGCTTCCGTTTTATCGAGCGGAATAAAGCGCGTCACCCAACGATAGGCAAAATCTTGGTGATTCAACGTGTCAAGGATTCCGGGTTGTGTTGTGTTTGGAAATCCCAGAATCGTAAGCGTGCGCAAGTAACTGTCGCCGAGCATCGGCTCAAGGCCGCCTGTGAACGGCGTATCGACAAAAATGCCGTCGAGATACATGGGGGTTTCAGGTGCGGCGACGGGATGCCGCTTAGTTGAAATAGTCCCATGCAGAAACGTTAATGTTTCTGCATCGTTGAGCGCACGGACTTCAGGCAAAAACCCAGACAGAAGGTCTAAAACACGTTCGGTTTCTTCCCGGAACCGGCCAAGCTCCCGCTTCCAGTCGCGCGTTTCTTCCTTCCGGCCTGAATCTATAAGCGCGTTTTCAGTGCGAGCTTGGGCATCGGGCGGAGGCATATAATAGAGTGTGAGGGTGTAGTGGCTTTCAAAATGCTGTCCCTGCTTGCCTTCCTCAAAATATCTGCGCCGTTCTTCGTCGATGAGCCATGAGGCGGGATCGGGAAATTCTGACGAGGGATAATGCTGCGCCTCAATACGTTCGGCTTCGAAGAACAATGCCCAGCCGGAACCTAAACGCCTTAAGGCGTTGTTGGCGCGAGCGCAGAGGCCGACAAGTTCGGATTCTGAGGCGCTTTCGAGATCTGGCCCGCGAAAACGGAATGTCCGTTGAAAGCCGCCGTCTTTGTTAAGAACAATGCCGGGGGCGATCAGGGCGGCCCAGGGCAGATAATCGGCCAGAAGAACTGATTTATGACGGTATTCGGCAAGGTTTAGCATCGGAACCACCCCTTCTGGCGTAAATGACGTATGAGAACGGGCAAGAAATCGGGATCGCGTTTGGCAGCGAAGGCTGCAAGCGCATGGCCAAGGATGAAAAGCCCAAGCCCTGCAATCCATTGTTGCAAGCCAAGTCCTATTGCAGCCGCCAACGTTCCGTTAATGATGGCAACGGAGCGTGGCGCGCCGCCGAGGAGGATCGGCTCGGTCAGCGCGCGATGAACGGGGATGTCGAAACCTTCAAGATGCTGAACCCCATTCATCAGACGAGGGCCCCGCCACTGAAGGAGAAAAATGACAAAAAGAATGAGCTTGCCGCAAAGGCGATAGAGAGGCCGAAGACGATTTGGATTAAACGACGGAATCCGCCGCTTGATTCTCCGAAGGCGAGCGTCAGGCCTGTTACGATGATAATGATGACGGCGATGATTTTGGCTACTGGCCCTTGAACGGAGTCTAAAATCTCCTGTAAAGGAGTTTCCCAGGGCATGCCGGAGCCAGAGGCATACGCGGGCGATGTCAAAAGAAGCGCAAGAGCTGTTGCTGGAAGAGAACGGAGTTTTTTATACATAGTGAAGTCCTTTCAGAACTGTTGCAGTTGCGGGAGGGTTAGAACGTTGACGGCGTAATCGCCGTTTGCGTCGAGGCCGGAGACTTCGGCGATGGCTTCGATGCGGCGGGAGGTGTTGCGCCCGGAGATGAAAACGACGAGATTGATGGCGGTTGCGATCAATCGGCGCGGGACTATGGCAACGTTTTCTTGGACGAGCTGTTCGATCCTATAGAGCGCCGCGTGCGCAGAATTTGCATGTACTGTCGCGATGCCGCCCGGGTGGCCTGTGTTCCAGGCTTTGAGCATGTCGAGAGCCTCGCCTCCGCGCACTTCTCCGACGATAATACGGTCTGGCCGGAGCCGAAGCGTTGAACGCACGAGATCAGCAAGGGATACGACGCCGGGACGCGTGCGAAGGGCTATACAGTCTTTTGCCGCACATTGAAGCTCGCGCGTGTCTTCGATGAGGATAACGCGTTCGTCTCTGTCGGCGATCTCAGCCAATAATGCGTTGGCGAGCGTGGTTTTACCCGAAGACGTTCCCCCTGCGACAAGGATATTGCGCCGTTTTCGAACCGCCTTTCGTAGAGCCTCAGCTTGGATGGGAACCATGATCCCGTCCCGGACGTAATCCGAAAGCGTATAGATTTTCGCAGCGGGTTTGCGGATGGCAAAACAAGGTTGGGGTGAAACAGGAGGCAAGACGCCTTCAAAACGTTCGCCAGACGGTAACTCGGCGCTAATAATCGGATTGTTCTCGTGAGCCTCGGTGCGGATGTGGCTTGCGACGAGACGGATGATACGTTCAACCTCGGACGCATGGACGTGAATGCCTGCGGAACTTCTTCCTTCGCCAAGCCTGTCGATCCACAGGCTTCCGTCCGGGTTCACCATTACTTCCACCACGTCGGCGTCGGAAAGGGCTTTGGCGATTGTCGGCCCCATGGCTGTTTTAAGCATGGCACGGCGACGCTGATCAGAGGTGTCGTTCATGCGCCCTCCTTGCTGGTTTCGGAGGAATCGAAGGGCCGCTTGCCGCGGGCAATTTGGCGACCTACCTGATCGACAAATTTCAAGAAACGCTCATGCGCTATGGATTGCGTCGCCTTATCCGGGAATGGCGTGTGGGCGCTGAGGGTGATGTTGAAACGGATATAGAGCGTTAAGCTTTCGAGGATCATTTCGATGTCGCTGCGGGCGTGGGCAAGATCAATCGAAATCTTGTCGAGGCGTTTTCCGTAACGCTGGTCGATCTCCGTTTCGCCGCGTTGGCCGAAAAACGCTTCGATGGCCTTGGCGATGATTTCCGATTTGATGGTTCCCGGACGGCGGCAGAACGTTTCAAGCTTTTCGCTTAAAGCCTCATCGAGAAGGCATTGATGGCGGATTTTTGTTTTCTTCATGATCTCTCCAAAATCTGGAGCGATCATCCAATGAATCCCGAAATCCTCTTAGATCCTTTATTTATGCTCACTTATGACCATTTATGGAATCTTCAAAAATCGGGGAGCATTTCATCTCTTTCGCGGGACTCGCCTTTGTCGATGCCATATGCGCGAGATATGGAGTCCATCATCTTTTTATCTGGGGCGGAGGTATCGTCCTCGTTAATGGTGTCAAAAAGATCGCCTTGTTGAGGTTCTTTGGGCTTTATGGTTCTTTCTTCCGGTAATCCCGGATGGCGTTGGTGTTGGGGGCCGCCCTCGTCGGGGGTGGATAGGATTTCTTTGCCATCTTCGGAAGCTACCAGTCTGCCGTCTATTCCTCGGATTTGGCCTGACCAATCGTCGGGACGCGAGGTTGGTGTATCGGCATATCCTGAGTCACATAAGTCGGGGGCTGGTAGAACACGTTTGGTAAAATTGGGGTCTTGGTAATAGCGGAGTTTCTTTGCGCGTATCGGCAAGAGGCCAGAGAGAAGGATTATCTCGTCGTTTGGAGGCAGTTGCATGACCTCGCCGGGGGTCAGCAAAGGACGTGCGGTTTCTTGGCGGGATACCATGATGTGCGAAAGCCATGGGGCAAGTCTGTGGCCTGCGTAGTTGCGTTGCGCGCGCAATTCTGTCGCGGTTCCCAGCGCGTCGGAAATGCGTTTGGCCGTGCGTTCGTCGTTTGAAGAAAAGGCGATGCGCACGTGGCAGTTATCGAGGATGGCGTTATTTTCGCCGTAGGCTTTGGAAATCTGATTGAGGCTTTGCGCGATGAGATAGGCGCGGATGCCATATCCGGCCATGAACGCCAAGGCTGTTTCAAAGAAATCCAGTCTCCCTAGCGCCGGGAATTCGTCGAGCATCATGAGAAGTTGATGCTTGTGTTGTTTCTTCGGGTCGCCTTCAAGACGTTCCGTCAAACGACGCCCGATTTGGTTGAGGATAAGACGCACCAAGGGTTTCGTACGCGAGATGTCCGAGGGCGGGATGACGAGATAGAGAGAAACGGGATGTTTTGCATCCATAAGATCTGCGATACGCCAGTCGCACGCGGATGTCGTCGTTGCAACAGTCGGATCGCGATAAAGGCCAAGGAACGACATCGCTGTGGAAAGAACGCCGGAACGTTCGTTTTCGGATTTGTTTAAAACCTCGCGCGCGGCGGAGGCTATGACGGGATGAACTTGGGGATGTTCCCGTGTGCCAAGATGGTTGGTCGCCATCATACATCTTAGCGTGTTTTCAAAAGATCGTTTGGGATCTGACAGGAAGGTGGCGACACGCGCGAGCGTCTTTTCTTCTTCGGCGTACAAAACGTGAAGAATTGTGCCGACAAGCAAGGAATGGCTCGTCTTTTCCCAATGGTTGCGCCGTTCTAAGGCCCCTTCGGGATCGACAAGAACATCGGCGATGTTTTGAACGTCGCGAACTTCGTCTGACCCCTTGCGAACTTCGAGTAAAGGATTATAGTGCGCCGAACGTGGATCGGTCGGATTGAACAGGAGCGCATGAGAAAATGTCGAGCGCCATCCTGCTGTTAATTGCCAGTTCTCACCTTTGATGTCGTGGATGACGGCGGAACCTGTCCACGACAGAAGCGTCGGGACGACAAGGCCGACGCCTTTGCCGGAGCGCGTCGGCGCGAAAGCCATGATATGTTCAGGGCCATCGTGGCGAAGATAGGCGTTTTTTAACTTACCAAGGAAAACGCCTGCCGGACGGAACAATCCGGCTTTGTGGATCTCGTTCGACATTGCCCAGCGTGAGGAGCCGTAAGTCGTCACCAGCCTGGTTTGCCGAGCTCGCCAGAGAGAGCCGATTATTGCCGCAGTGCAGCCCATAAAACCGCTTGCCCCCGCGAGCATCCCGGCCTTGTCGAAGACGTGAGGGGCATAAGCTTCGTAATGATACCACCAATCGAAAAGCTGCCATGGCCTGTAAACAGGCCAAGCAAATATCGTAAACCAAGGCGCCCCAAGCTGGGCCTGATACCCCAGCATATCGGCGCACCATTGCGTCGCCGTCCATACGCCAAGGATAACGATAGCGAAAACGACAAGAGTTTGGCCGATGAGAAGTTTTGTGGGCGTCATGAGCGCATCCCCCCTTATGTTAGGACAAATGGGGTAGCATTGCGCAAAGAGAGAAAAGCTCTTAGAGGGCTTATGTATGCTGAAATGTGATTATTTCGGAGGGCTAGGCCGCAATGCCGCCAAGCGCAAGCTTCAAGTCGTCCGTATCGGAAACAGCAATGACGATGCTTTTAAGCCTTAAAAGATCAAGATCCCGCGTACTATAAATGTCTTTGTCCTGAATTCGATCATCATAGACTGTAACGCACTGATTGCCTCTGTCGAGCCAATCGCTTTGCAGCTTTATATAATCCCATCTCGTATTTATCTCTGCCGCGCGTTGATGAACAGCGGAGGTCTGCCGCGACGACCCCCATGTCAGAACCGCAGATTCACGTCCGCGTCCCTGCACACGAAAATCGACTTGAATGATGTTGCCGTTTCTCCCCTGTATCCCGAACTTAGGTTCGTATTCAATCGACATATCGGCGATAATGTCTTCGACTTCTTCCTCGAACTGGTTCTGGCTAACCTGCCTTTTCGTATAAATCAGGTCTGCCGTGCGAAGACACGCTTGTCCAAGATCAACGATGCCAACAGCCAACTCGTCTAATGTGTCCAATTCTCGCTCAATGGCCGCTCCTGCCGTCGTGCATCGGTAGAGTTCAAGTATCCGCTCATAATGCTTTTGCGTGGATTTTGTCTTCGTTGGTTTCAGGTCGAGGTTTTGCAACCACGACCATGTGTCCCCAAAATCCGTAAGCTTTGGCTTATGAATATTAGGCAAGCCATTTTGCTGCTCAAGAAACACATCAATCGACGATCCATCAGGATACAGAAACCCCGTCTCGATACGTATATGTCCTTTAGGGACCGTATCGACGCCGGAAATCAACGTATTGTTCCCCAATACGTTTTTTATATCCTCAACGTTGAACACTTCTTTCGTTCACTCCGAAGCAAAATTACCTGTATGTTGGATCTTAGCTTTCTGACAGAAATCCGTAAAGACTTCCTGAATCGTCTTTCCTGCCAAATCTGACCTGCTGCGTATGTCTCTGGAAAGGTTCACGGAAGAATGGGAGCAGTCGGGCTGTTTTAACGAATGCTTATGGCTTCTTCCGAAATTTTTGTGGGGCCTCGAATCAACCTCAAGGCGACATATTGGTCCTGTATCCGGTATCCATACGTTCAAAGTCTTCGAATTTGTCTGCTCGTTCCATTCAATTCTCAAGTAAGCCGTAACCCCTGCCGTGTTGCTGATGGGCATTACGCAGCTTAAAAGGGGCGCTGTATTCTTGGACCGCTGTAAAACAATATCTCCCTCGATCCTTTTATTTGGAAGATCGCGAAGCCGTTCAAATTCATTTCTATCCATTTCGATCCCCCATCCCCTGCCTCGATGTCCCCAAGCTGTCAGAATATGCCGTTTGTGTGATTTGATAAAGAACCTTCTTCTTTATGAGATTCCCATCCCCCTCTCCCTCCCAATCGTCCAAGAGACGCCGTTCTCGCGCATGATGCCGGAGATTTGTTTTCCGATGTGCTTGTCGAGAACGTCGCGCCAAGGGACGAGGGTGAATTCTCGGCTTCTTTCGACGATGGCAAACTTGCCGCTCGCGAGTTCGACGGATTTGGTTAACGTTCCTTCAATGCGAGAACCTGGGCGAGATTCTGCGTAAGCTAGGCCAAGTTCCTCGGAAAGTTTCCCTGCTGCGCGCGTGAGTTCGCGTTTTTGCAGGACGGCGAGCATGTTGGACCGATAATTTGTGTGGCCCTGCTCTTCCTGCGCCAAACCCTGCTCAATGAGCCATTGCCGACGACGATTGAGGGCGTCTTTCAGTTCACGGCCAAAGCCGGAGTCGCGCGGCGGTTCTGACATGCCAGAAACAAGTTCCCGGTCGAGCCATGTTGCTCCGTTTGTCCCAATTTGCTGCTCAAGAGTAAGAGTTGAAAGCTTTTCCACAATCACAGGCGCGCGCTTGGCAAGCGTTTTCTCATATTGCACAACGCGGTCGAGGTGATCGGGCTTGATAAGCCATGTGCCGTCCGGTTCTCGGTCGAGAGCATTTGTCACGCGCCTGATCGCTTCCAATCGCCGCATATGGGCTTCGGCATAGGTGAAAGTGGCGCGCGCTTCGTGTTTGAGATGCAGGTCTATGTTGTACCGCCCGCCGTTCGCCGCTGCGACATCGACAATGGTGAGATCCGCTTGCCGAGGAGTGAGGCTTTTGGGCGCAATGCGCACGATACTGCCTTCTGGAGCCGATCCGGCTGTGTCGCTGCGGCCTATGTCTATGTAGAGAGCTTTTCCGTCTGTTGTATCCACGATCAGGCAATAGCGGTCGTTAAGTTCGTCGGATAAGATTTTTGCGACGACTCGCCCAACAACAGGGATCGCGCCGGATGAGGCCGGATTATAAATTTCGTAATCGCCGGGGCTGCGCACGATGTTTCTTTCGGTCATTTCTCGGTGCATTGTCTTAATGATGTCGCCGCGCTCGCCCATACGTCGCAACGTGTTTTCAAGATCGACGTCGAGATGCCATTGACCGGGGCGGCGTTCTTCAGCTAGGCTGAGACGTTCCAGAAATTTTAGGCGACCCGCTAACAACGTTTGGCGGAGCTGATTTTCGTCGAAGGGAGATGATACTCCTCCGTCGCTTTCCATGCGCAGCAAGCGGCGGTCAAGGCTTGTAAAGCTTTCTGCTGTCATCTCTGTGCGGAGTTGGTGTTCGATCTCATAATCGGTGCGCGGGCCAAGGTCGATGCGCACAAGTTCCGCAGCGCGTTCTCGGATGCCCGTTGAGATATAAGACGGCGCGATGACGAGATCCCGGTCTTGGTCGTCCCTGCCCCGGACAAGAATATGCGTATGGGGATGGCCGGTGTTGTAATGATCGACGGCAACCCATTCCAAACGCGTATTGAGGTCTTGTTCCATTTGCTCCATCAGGCGGCGCGTGAGCGGCTTGAGATCGTCATAGTCAAGGCTATCTTCGGGCGCGACGATAAAGCGGAATTGGTGTCGATCTTTGCCGGAACGTTCGAGAAAATCTTTGCCTTTGACCTGATCGTGATCTGCGTCGTAAAGCTGGCCGCGTTCGCCCTCTCGTGCCGCACCTTCGCGTTGAAGATACCGCATGTGAGCTTGAGCGCCACTTAAGCCTTTTCCGGCGAACCTGACGATACGCGCTTTGACTATTACGCGGCGTTGGCGGTACGAGGCGAATTGATCTCTGTTCGCGAGGATCGCGCCCACGGCTCCGCCACGTCCGATACGCTTGCCGGAAAATCCTTTCCTTTGCGTTCTTCCGCCCGCGCGATTGATCGCGGCGATCACTTGGTGCTTATAACGTTTACTCGTTTTCGATCCGCCATCGCGCATTCTGCCGAGCCACGGCTCAAAGTCTTCATCGCTCATGAGAGCCTCCAAGTGAGACTAAGAAAATCAAGGACTTCTGAGAAAAACCCTCCAAGCCTCCCAAAAATTCTAAAAAAGAGATGTGCAGACAAAGAGATAGCCGACACCGGAGGCTCCTTTTATCTTGCCTTACGCGATTTTCCTGAACTGATCGGCGCTCACATATCCTCATCTATGACCACCTTTCCAAAGCGACGCTGCGAACAAAGCCGCATGTGGGTCCTGTATGCGGCAAAAAAGACTGAGAAAACGCATCGAGAAAGGCGACGATGGGGTCATTTTTCGATGGCCTTTCGTGGGGAAATTTGGATGAAAAGAGCGGATGCCGGGGCCGTGTTAGACGTCTTGGCATCCACGTTTTCGACCGTCGAAAGGGCGAAGAAGAGCCGGGTTCCAGAGACAGTTTTGACGGAATCCGGGACCTCAAAACCAAGCCGTCGTCCTATCTCTGCGACATAGAGGCGCGTCTCTTTGGGCAAGGGTTTTCCTGTGAGGAAATGGTTTTCGTAACGGGCTTCCCCGGCGTTGTAGGCGGCAAACAAGGCCGGGTAGCCGAAGTGCGCGTAAAGGATTTTAAGGAAGGCTGTGCCCGCCATGATATTGTCATGCGGATCGAAAGGATCAGGGCCGAGGGCATGGGAAGAACGCATGAGATTCCATGTGTCCGGCATGAGCTGCATCAGGCCCATCGCGCCTTTAGGGGAAACAGCTTTGACGTCCCAGCCGCTCTCGGCCTGAATGACAGTTCGAATCCACAGTTCGGGAATCCCGAAGCGTTGAGAGGCTTCGGCAACATAGGGCTGCCATGGGGATGTTTTGGCAACGGCAAGGCCGGGACTAACCAAAACAAGGGTGATTAAAAGTGCGAAGGCTATTTTGTCCATAACGGCGCAAGCCTCCCTATGATATGTTGGTTATCGACAGGGCCAAAATATCGACTGTCGAAGGAATCCGAGGCTTCGGTCAGGAGAAAATATTCGCCCGATACAAGTTTCCGACAGCCTTTCCAGCGCGGGAGATGGCGGCCCGCGCGATCGGTTTCAAGCTGAAACGCGGCCTCGTTTCCATTGATGAAAACGTCTCGACCTATAACGCAAACATCGTCGCCGATAACGGCGGCGATATGTTTAATGAGGGGAATACCAAGGGGCAAATACCCCCATGCTGCCGCAAGCGCCGCAACGCTTTCCGGCGTGCGAACAAGGACAAAATCGCCGTATTCCGGCTTGCCGGACGCAAGGCGATAGAAGCCTGTCGGAACGCTTGCCGATGCGTTCCAAACGATAAGCGGTGTCGAGCGCGCGAAGAAAGCGAAGCCAATGAGCGCGACGCCAGATATGGTTAACGCGAGAGGGAAGGTGGGCGATTTTTGCATCACTGTTTCCTCTCCTCCGACGTTGAGCGATGCCGCCGTTCCTCCGACCACGCATCGAGATCGTCGATGTGATAACGAACATAGCGGCCATGTTTTCGGAACTGCGGCCCCGTGCCCATAATCCGCATTTTGTTAAGCGTCTGGGCCGAAAGGTAGAGATAGCTGGCAGCCTCTTTGCAGGTCAGAAACATGCAATTTTTCTGCACTTTCAAGAACTTGAGATCCCCGTTATTCATGGTTTTGCCCTCCAAGTAACTCGATAATGAATGGGCAAATGATGTCATCAATCGGCACAGTTAGGGACGGGCGAAAAACGAGGGGTATCAAAATCGCCCCTCCCCTCTGACGTTAAAAAACCGGAAGCCGATCTCTCGGCCCCCGGTATAGTTAAGAACGTTACGCCATCACGCATCCTTTCTGCCGCGCTTCTTCGGCGTATTCGCTGAGGGTCTTTGTCGCCTGAAAATGCAGGTCACGCTCGATCCGAAGACCAAGCCTTCCGCGCACGGAGGTAATCTCGGATATCGAGACATAACCGAGTTCTGGGCATCCCATGCCTAGGTCGCAAAGGCCGAAGGCAATATCGGGTTCGGCAGGATTAATTTCTGTCAAAAGCCATGTCGCACCGCCATCCGGCATGAAGAGTTTAACGACAGGTTTGAGGTCAAGTTCATTTTGTCCTTTGTCCTGTCGTTCGCGATTGATTAAGGCGTTGGCGAGAAGTTTTTTGAACTGTTCTGTTGTGAAAATCTTCATGATGCTTGTTCCTTTCGGTGTTCAGGGACCGCTTCATGCGGCCTCGATGGCGACCGAAAATGCGCCGAGGCTTTGCCGGAGTGCGGACGTGTTATCCCGCATCCTGAAAGGACGCGGAGCTGCACAAGCGATAGCGCGGAAGCGAGCGGGGAAACGTGGTCGAAGACTTTATCCGCACCCGGCGGAGTGGCGCATAGGTTCGTCAATAATCGAGGCTGAATGAGATGCGCGGTCCCGGAACACCGAAGGGAACAAATGGCAATGAATATTACTGAAACAAAAGACGCAAAAAACTTACGAGAGATGGCTGCTAATAACCAAGCAAGGCACAAACAATATACGAAATTTACCGCGAAACAACGACCTGAGACTTGGCGCTTACAGGCTTTGCCAAATGAGCATTGATGCCCTTTGGAGCCGGAACCAAGCAAACATAGGCGTAGAACAAAAAGCCGATGATGGTCGATATGCGAACGAAGTTGAACATAGGTTTCTCCAAGGTTTCAAAGATGAAGACTTGGCCCTGACGCGCGGTTAAATCTTGGCTTAGGCCGCTTCATTTCCGCACGCTGCAACAGAACCAAGTAATCGCCCTCGATCATCTTTTTAGCAGATTGCAATAATCTTCGCACGCGATAACGATAGGTGTCATCCCAGCTGTCTTGCACCATGTCATCCCCAAAGATCTCTGCCGCGATTTCTCGATGACTGGCTCCTTCCTGAGAACCGTCCCACGCCCGAAGCATTTCTATCCAACGATGTGCGCGACGCTCTCCGGGATACAAAGACTTTACCAAAAGCCCGCGCTGATAAAGACTACACAAACGGCGCAAGGACAGCGCCTTGTTTTCAAAATCCTGCATGCCATGAAGCGTGCAGCGAAGACTGACCGGGGCATCAAAAGCAACGCACCCGTGCCCGATAATTTCCAGCGTTCGCGCACCGTCGTTGAATAACAAATACGCCTCTCGTTTCGCGTCATGTACAACAGCTTTCAACAAGGGGCACTGACGAAGATCAACAGCGCCTTCCGCATCAGTCGCCGTCTCCGCATCGACGGTCAAAACATACGGATTATACTGCGGCAACCAGAAAAATACGGGCTTATCCCCTATCGTCCGGCAACATCTCAAGCCCCATGGCGTCAACGGACAAGAGCTGGAACACGCGACGATATTAACACCGCCGTCCGTATGAATTTTTTCGGTTTCGGATAGACAAGGAACTTGACTTAGCTCAGCCTGAAACTTCGGATTACGCCGTAGCCACTCTCCCGCCCATTTGGCGCAATCGTATTCAAGAAGCGGAAAATAATACTCGGCACTGCGCCACTCGTTGCGCGGAGAGGATAAAACGGTCTCCTGCAAATTGCCCAAGTTCACTACCTGGCCAAAATATATTGCACCCGCACCGAACCTTGAAGCGAGCGGCCATTCGAGAACAAAATGCGCCTGAAGAAGCTATTCGAAGAATTATAAAGACATTTATCCTGTCAACGATTCCCTAGAATTTCTTCAACAACGCAAGTTTTCAAATGGCTACGGATTAATCGAGACTGCCGAAAAGCTTATCTTCATTGGCGTCCTCATGTCGCAATCCGCGAACGTCGGCTTTAATCATCATGACGAAATCGGACAAAAATTTCTTTGTCTTCAAATACATCAGAGCCTCCCGCCTATAAAACCTGCGAGTGAAAACCACAGCAGTATGTGTAATGCCATAGCATATCTGCTTTATAAATGGCTCTTCGGGCGAATTAGTGGGTAAATTTTAGGGATTTTCGAGTTCCGGCAAG
>CAYVBP010000014.1:0-15441 GCA_964449155.1 uncultured Rhodospirillaceae bacterium
AAGGGGCCTTTGGCTTCGACTTCAAAAGCCCCGCACGGCCTTCTTTACCGGCGCGGGGCTTTCGTTTGCCCAAAAAGATCGCATGCCCGGGTTTCGAACGCTTGGACCATTTTTCTTAGCGCTTTATCGAAAAACATTCCCATGGCCGCGCGCAGAAATGGCGACTGGAAATCGAAATCGACATCGAACGAAACTTCGCAGCTTTTCCGTCCCTGCGACGCGAAACCCCATGTGTTCGACAAATGGGTCAACGGACCTGATTCGTAGCGAACCTCTATCGCGCGGGGCTTGTCGAACGTCACATGCGTCGTGAAGGTTTCGCAAAACAACCTTGTTCCGACGATCATGTCGGCGACAGCTTCGTTATCGGATCGGGAAAGTATGCGGGTTCTTTTGCACCACGGCAGGAATTCCGGATACTTTTCGATATCCGCGACCAGACCGAACATCTGGCCTGCGCTGTAAGGTAAAGTTCGGGTTTCCTGATGACGCATAAGGCTTTTTGGGCCCTCGATGAATGGCGCGAGTGACGGGACTTGAACCCGCGACCTTCGGCGTGACAGGCCGACGCTCTAACCAACTGAGCTACACCCGCAAAAATCGGGATAACCGCTCCCATTCGATAGGCGGCAAGGTTTAGGGCAAACGGTCGCCCCCTGTCAACCGGGAAGTAACGCTCATCAACATATTATTCTGCCTCTTTGAACAATCCGTTAAGCATATCTCCTATGTTTTCGAGCTTATTCGACGCCGCATCGAGATTAAAGGGCGTGTAAATCTTGGACGAAAGCTTTCTTTTCGGATGATCTAGCGTGTAGATACAGGCGTTTCCTTTGTACGGCGGGGGTTGAATTTCGGGAACGCTGACGTTCAAATCGCCCTCGTTCCATGTCGTCAGGCCGTCCAGAAACCGCCGGACGACGCCTTGGGGACTAACCGAGTAATGCAGATCTTTAAGCCCTCCGCCGACGTATAGAAGCGGTATATCGCCCGCGATGGCGCTCTTGGCCCGCAAAGACAGGCTCATCGTTTCGCCGGTCAGATCGATCGTTCCTTTACCCGCGATTGTCGAGGCCGAGGTGTCGGCAAGAATCCCGTTGTCGGTCGCAATCCCGTTTCTGACGATAAAACGCGCCGCCAGACAATTCAGCGCCCTGTTATCCGCGCCAAGGAGTACGGAGGCCAACAACGACGATACTTCTTCGGAAAGCCCCCCCGTTATGACACCCTGCTCGGCCGCAAGAGAAACGATGCCGGCAAGACTCGACACGATTTCGTGTGGGCTGTTTCCGATCCCCGCAAGACGAACGACGGCTCCGGCTTTTCCCGTCATGAAGGCCGGAAGTCCTATGACGTTAAGCAGATCGCCGAGGTCGATGTCTTTTGCGGATAATCCCATTTCCCAATAGGCTGGCGACATCGCGGCGTTGACCGTTGCCAAAGCCTCGACTGGCGATGCGCCAATGCGGGCTTTTAAAGGCGCAACGTTCAAATTGCCGCCCGAAAGCAGCAACCTGCCCCGAACGTCTTCGAGCATACCGCGCCCGACTGCCATATTTTTGACGGATAGGCGCGCGTCAAGATCGACGGCTTTTAATAGGCCTAACGGCAAGGGTTCTTCGCTGAACAGACGATTGGATGGGCTTTTCTTTTCTTTTTCTTCTTCGTCGCCAGAAAAATCGGAAATTTTGACGAAATCGCCCTCGATATTTGCGCGGATCGCCACCTTTGTCGGGCCCCAGCCGATTTCGGCTTGACCGCCGATTGCGCTTTCGCCCAGCCACACTTTATAGGTTGAAACAAACGCCCGCCTTTTGACCGCGTCGACTTGACCGAGAACTGCGACATGGATATCGCCTGACGTTCCGGCTATGTCGAAAGTTGCCGGGGTTTGCGTCGCGTCGATATCGATATCCGCGACGACCGGAACGCCGCCTAGATTGCCTTTTGCGCGCCAACCGCCGTTGGGGCTTTTTACGAACGCCAAAGACGATATCGGCAAATAGATTTCTGTTTCCCTTCCCGACGGAAGAAAGGCTTTGCAGTTAACAATTTCTATTTTCCGAAACCCGGACAAAATCGGGGGCGGAAAACCCGGCCCTTTCGACAAATCTGAATCCTTTATGCGCAGGCGGTCGAAAGATCCGCCCGCCACGAGGGCCGAAAACCCCCAGCCAATTTCAATCTGGCCAAGCCGGGCTGCAGGAATGCCATCGGGTCCGAACGCCGTTATGTCGCGCATCGAGGCCCAAAGACCCCGAGGGCCAAGTGAAAATGAAATCCCGCCGTCGATTGCGACGGGGATTCCAATTTTGTTTTCCAGCAGAGCCACTAGTCGTCCGCGATGTTTTTCTCCGCCTTGCGCCTGCACAAACCCGCTGATTCCGCCCAAGAATACGGCGAGAAGAAGGCAAAGAAAAACAATGTGTTTGTATGGCTTCTTCATCCTTTTCCTTTAATTTCGTCCAAGGAAAAGCAAGCCTCTGCCGACGGATCGAACCCGAACCATTTCCATGTCTTTTTCATCTCGGGGCCTAACGGCGCGGAGATGTCGATTAGTCCCCGTCTGGGATGCGGAATAACGATCCGCCGCGCATGAAGGTGGAGGCCTTTGCCGAGATCGCTTTCGGGGAATCCTTGGGGTAAAGGTTTTCCGTAAAGCCTATCCCCGAAAAGGGGCGCGCCGATATGCGCCATGTGAACGCGCAGCTGGTGCGTTCTTCCGGTCACGGGCCACAAAGCGACAAACGCCGCCATCGATTGCGCTTTGTCGAGGCTGCGATAAAGCGTTACGGCTTTTTTCGCGTCTTCGTCTTTTGGCGAAGTTACGACCATGATCTCGCCACGCTTGGTTAGCGGCGCATCGATTTTTCCGCTTTCGGGCCTCGGCACGCCTACCGTCAGGCCCCAGTATATTTTTTCGGTTTCGCGACGACGAAAGGCCTCGGTCAGGCGCGTAGCGGCATAAGGGGTCCGCGCAATAACGAGGACTCCGCTTGTGTCCCTGTCGAGACGGTGGACGAGTTTCGGCTTTCCGTTCTTTTTGTCCGCCAGCGAGGCCAGCATGCCGTCAATGCTGTTTTTCAATCCCGTTCCGCCCTGTACGGCAAGGCCTGAGGGCTTGTTCAACACATAGACGTCGGTGTCTTCGAACAAAATCAGCTTTTTAATATCGTTCGCGTCACGGGCGGATTTCTTTTTCTCTTCGGGCGCGGCGCCCTCTTCGGTGGCTTGCGGCGGGACGCGAATCTCTTGCCCGGATTCGAGGCGGGTCGATGATTCGGCCCGTTTTCCGGACACACGTATCTGCCCGGTTCGAAGAAGCCTTTCGATTTGCCCGTGCCCAAGAATCGGAAAATGCCGCTTAAACCAGCGGTCCAGACGAATTCCGGCTTCGTCCTCGGAAACGGTATGCATTTGCAGTTTTGACATAAAAAAACCTGTGCTAGGCTTTTGCCGTTGTACCCGGTCTGGGTTTCCTTCTCGTTAACGCCTTTGCCGCGCATCGCCAATGACTTACGTATTTCCTCGCGCCCACTTAATCGACACCGACGAACTGTCGGTCAACGATATCAACGCCATTTTCGACCTTGCCGCTTCGTATGTTAAACAAAACAAGCGACGGGACAAGAAAATCGACAAATTTAGGGGCCGCACTTGCGTTAATCTTTTCTTCGAAAATTCGACTCGCACGCGCACGTCATTCGAAATCGCGGCCAAACGACTGGGCGCGGACGTCGTTAACGTTCCCGTCGCTCAAAGCTCTACTCAAAAAGGCGAGACTTGGCTGGATACGGCGTTGAACCTCGATGCGATGCAGCTCGACGCTCTTGTCGTCCGCCACGCCACGGAGGGCATTCCCCGGCGCATTGCCGACCGCCTTAACGCCCATGTCATCAATGCGGGCGACGGGAAACATGCGCATCCGACACAGGCGCTTCTTGACGCCATGGCGATCAAGAAACGAAAAGGGCGGCTGGACGGGCTGACCGTGGCTATTTGCGGCGACCTTGCGCGCAGCCGAGTGGCTCGGTCGAATATCCATCTTTTGAAAAAATTCGGCGCGACGATTCGCGTGATCGCCCCGCACTATTTTGTATCCGACGATTATGCGGGCATGGGCGTGGAGTTGGCCGATAATCTTGAGTTCGGGCTTCGCGACGCCGATGTCGTTATTATGCTGCGCATTCAGCACGAGCGCGAAAATCTCGGAATTGATTTCGCCGCGCGCGAAAAAGAATATATCGCCGCCTATGGTTTGACTCGCGCCAAGATGAAAGCCGCGAAGCCGGATGCGATCATCCTTCATCCCGGGCCTATCAATCGCGGGGTCGAGCTTGTCGACGACATCGCCGACGATCCCGAACATAGCGTTATTCTCGAACAGGTCGAATTGGGCGTCGCTGTCCGGATGGCCGTTTTCGATCTACTTCTTTCCCAATAGGATGCACATGATACTTTCCTGTATCTTTACGTTTGTCTTCGCTTATCTTTTGGGTAGCGTTCCCTTTGGGCTTGTTTTAACCCGCTTGGCGGGACTGGGCGATATTCGCGCCGTCGGATCGGGCAATATCGGCGCGACGAATGTGCTGAGAACAGGCAATAAGAAACTTGCCGCGTTAACCCTTTTTTTGGATTGTTTGAAGGGCATCGTTGCGGTTCTTGTTGCGGGGACGTTTTCGCCGCTTCTTGCGCAAGTGGCGGCCTTGGCCGCAGTTCTTGGCCATATGTTCCCTGTTTGGTTGACGTTCAAAGGGGGCAAGGGCGTGGCGACTGGGATTGGCGTCATTATGGCTCTTCACTGGCCAACGGGGCTGGCCGTCGTTTTGTGCTGGCTTCCGTTGATTTTTGTTTTGCGCATTTCTTCGCTTGCCACGTTGATTGTGGCTGTTTTTATTCCTTTTGTTTTGGGCTTTTTTGGCCGCATCGACCTTATCGCCGTCGCTGTCATTATTATCGCGCTTGTATTTTTTAAGCACCGCGCCAACATCCGCCGCATCGTTGACGGCACAGAGCCAAAAGTCGGGCGAAGCAACAAATGAAGCGCCGCCCTTTAAGCAACGAAGAAAAAGTCGACTGGCTGCGCCTATCGCGAACCGAAAACGTTGGGCCGATCACATTCCGGCAATTGATCCGAAGATTTGGGACAGCCAAAGCAGCGTTGAAGGCTGTTCCTTCTATGGCGCAGCGCGGGGGAAAGAAGAATTTAACCTTGCCCGCCGAGACGCAAATCGAAGACGAATTTATCCGCATGGACAAGGTTGGCGCACGTCTGATCGGGTGGTGCGAACCGGAATATCCTGAACCTTTAGCGGCTATCGAGGATGCGCCGCCTCTTATTACAGCTTTGGGCCATCCCTCCCTTCTTCAAAAACGCTGCATCGGAATTGTGGGCGCGCGCAATGCGTCGTTGAACGGGCGCAAAGTGGCGGAAAACCTTGCGCGAGATCTAGGGCAACAAAATTTCGTTATTGTTTCGGGCATGGCGCGGGGTATCGACACCGCCGCGCACAAGGCCAGTCTTCCGACCGGGACCATCGCCGTTCTTGCTGGGGGCGTAGATGTCGTTTATCCGAAAGAGAACCAAGACCTCTATGCCCAGCTTGCCGAAACGGGCTGCATCATATCGGATATGCCGATGGGCATTGAGCCTTTTTCCAAGCTTTTTCCGCGACGTAATCGCTTAATCTCAGGTTTGAGTTTAGGCGTTATTGTCGTCGAGGCCGCCATGCAATCGGGATCGTTGATTACAGCAAGGATGGCACTGGAACAAGGACGCGAAGTCTTTGCCGTTCCGGGGTCTCCGCTTGATCCGCGCGCGTCCGGGACTAACGATTTGATCCGTCAAGGCGCGGTTTTGACCGAAAAGGCAAGCGATGTCGTCGCGCATATCCACGCCCTGCCCCGGCCTTTGGCAGAAACAGCGGCGGACGAAATTTTGGACCAGCCAACCTCCTTTGACGAAACCCTGCTTTCTAAAGCGCGGGAGATTGTTATTGAAAATCTCAGTCCTAGCCCCGTTTCGGTTGACGAATTAACGCGCCAGAGCGATCTTTCGCCCAATGTCGTGCTTACCGTTTTGCTGGAACTGGAATTGTCGGGGAAAATCGAGCGTCAACCAGGGAATAAGGTCGCTTTGGCGGGATAAAAAGCGATGGCCCGTTTTCACGTTTGCGTCAAATGATTTTGCGAGACGGGGTGCTTGTATTTTGGCCTTTGTAATAGTTTTCTTGGCTCGTTGGAAGCTGAGCCGCAGAAGACAATCAACGGCCCTGATTATTGGGCGCGGGGAACACAAATCAAAAAGACCCCGGAAACACATGGAATATGGCATAAGGGAGGATCGGCCTTTTTGCTTTATGTCCCCTTCTCGCGTATTATGTCCCCCATATCTCTTCGATTCACTCTGATCTGGGATCGGTATAGCACAAATAGAATAGCGCGGGCTTAACTTGTTGTAAAACAAACAAAATCCTTAACACGCTTGTGTTTCTTCAATGTTTCAGTCTACTTTGCAGCCCTTCTTTTAGGAAGCAACAGGATATTTTAAGTGTCGCACAAGCTTGTCATCGTTGAATCGCCTGCTAAGGCGAAGACAATCAATAAGTATCTGGGAAGCGATTACACCGTTCTCGCGTCCTATGGACATATTCGCGATTTGCCCCCTAAAGATGGGTCCGTGCGGCCCAATGAAGATTTCGCCATGGACTGGGAATTGGGCGAGCGCGCCGACAAGCCCGTCAGCGCCATTGCAAAGGCCGTAAAAACCGCCGACGCCGTCTATTTGGCAAGCGACCCTGATCGCGAGGGAGAAGCTATCGCGTGGCATATTCAGGAAGTATTGAATGAAAAGGGTTTAGGTAAAAAAATCCCCATCAAGCGCGTCACGTTTAACGAAATCACAAAGAAAACCGTCACCGAGGCTATCGCCAATCCCCGCGATGTCGATGGCGACCTTGTCGATGCCTATATGGCGCGGCGCGCGTTGGATTATTTGGTTGGGTTCTCATTATCGCCTGTCTTGTGGCGCAAACTGCCCGGATCGAAATCTGCGGGACGCGTGCAATCAGTCGCGTTGCGTTTGATTTGCGAACGCGAGTCCGAAATAGAAAAATTCAAGGCGCAGGAGTTTTGGACGATTGAGGCTATGTTTTTGACCTCGACGCATCTGAACGTTCCCGCGCATTTGACGCATCTGAACGGCAAGAAGCTTGACAAATTCGCGTTGCAGACCGAGGCGGACGCCCAAGCCGCGCTGTCGCTTTTGAACCAGCTTTCGTACAAGGTCGGCGCGGTCGAAAAGAAACAGACGCGACGCAACCCTTATCCGCCGTTCACGACGTCGACGTTGCAACAAGAAGCCTCGCGCAAGCTGGGCATGGGCGCGACGCGCACGATGCGCACGGCGCAACATCTTTACGAAGGCGTCGATATCGGCGGCGATACCGTCGGCCTTATTACCTACATGCGTACCGATGGCGTTTCTTTGTCGGCGGAAGCGATTGCCTCTGCGCGCGGCGTGATTGAGAAAGATTTCGGGGCCGCGTTCGTTCCGGATAGCCCGCGCATATATAAATCGACGGCCAAGAACGCGCAGGAAGCGCACGAGGCCATTCGCCCGACCGATCCGTCGCGTCGACCGGAATACGTCGCGAAATATCTCGATAAAGAACAGCTCGCGCTCTATACGCTGATTTGGCAACGCACGATGGCCTCGCAAATGGCCAGCGCAGTCCTCGATCAGGTCTCGGTCGATATCGTCGGCGACGGCAATAAAGGCGTTTTCCGCGCAACCGGCTCGGTCGTCGTTTTCGACGGCTGGCTTAAGGTCTATCAGGAAGCGGTTGACGACGACAAAAAGCCGGATGGAGACGGTTATGGCAACGTGCGTCTGCCTCCTTTGAAAGAGAACGATGGGCTGAGCAAAAAAGAAATCAAGCCTGAGCAGCACTTTACGCAGCCGCCGCCGCGATATAGCGAAGCGTCGCTCGTTAAACGGCTTGAGGAGCTTGGGATCGGGCGGCCGTCGACGTATGCGAGCATCATGCAGGTTTTGCAGGATCGCGACTATGTGCGGCTTGACAAAAAACGCTTCGTTCCCGAAGACAGGGGCCGCATCGTTACGACGTTCCTTGAAAACTTCTTCAAGGAATACGTCGAATACGACTTTACCGCCGATTTGGAAGAGAAGCTGGACGACATTTCGGGCGGACGGCTGGCTTGGAAAAAGGTTCTTAGAGAATTTTGGACCGGTTTTTCCAAAGCCATCGACGGCACGAAAGATTTAAAAATCTCGGACGTTATTGACGCGCTCGACAACGTTCTTGAGCCGCACTTTTTCCCGCCTAATCCGGACGGCAGCGATCCGCGCCTGTGCCCGCGCTGCGGCAAGGGGCGGCTGGGACTGAGGCTTGGTAAATTCGGCGCGTTCCTTGGATGCTCGAACTATCCCGAGTGCCGCAACACGCGGCCTTTGTCCGTTTCCGGCAGCGACGACGCGCAAGCGCAGATGGCGGCGGGTCCGCGCGATCTCGGCCCCGACCCTGTAACAAAACTGCCTGTCACCTCGCGCGTCGGACCATATGGCGCGTATGTTCAGCTCGGGCCAGCGCTCACGGCGCAGGTCGAGGAAGAAATTCCGGCTGACGGCAAAAAGAAGAAGAAAAAGAAAAAATCCGACGCCCCCAAGCCCAAGCGCGTATCGCTTCCCAAAGGCATGGATCCGAACGTCATCGATCTGGACACTGCCTTGAAGCTTCTGTCTCTGCCGCGCGATGTCGGCAAACACCCTGAATCCGGCGATATGATTACCGCCAACATCGGCCGCTTCGGCCCTTATATCAAAATGGGCCCGACGTATAAGTCTTTAGCTGCCGATGACGATGTTTTGAACATCGGATTGAACCGCGCGGTCGTTCTTTTGGCAGAGCCGAGCAAAGGCCGCTTTGGCCGCGCCGCCGCCGAACCCGCCAAGGCATTGGGCGAACATCCCGACGACAAAAAGCCCGTCACGCTGAACAAAGGCCGCTTCGGCCCGTATGTCAAGTGGGGCAAGGTGATGGCGACGGTTACGAAATCCTACGATCCGGAAACCTTGGATCTTGCTCAGGCGCTTGAGATTATCGCGGCGAAAATTGCCAAGGGTCCTTCAACGAAAGCCAAGAAAACGCGAAAGGCGAAGAAGTAACTTTTTCTCGGGAAGAAAGCTTTCGGGCGACCCGCAAACATGTTAGAGAAAATTTCGGCGG
Source organism: uncultured Rhodospirillaceae bacterium (assembly GCA_964449155.1). Taxonomy (GTDB): domain Bacteria; phylum Pseudomonadota; class Alphaproteobacteria; order UBA9219; family UBA9219; genus CAIXLI01. Next base: position 9,249 of record CAYVBP010000014.1, read on the forward strand.
GGACACAATAATACCAATCCCGGATCAAAATGAAGCAAAGGGGACACAATAAAAATGCCTGAACCGCCGTTACCCGTTCCATACCGCCTTTTCCGGCATTTTTATTGTGTCCCCATCGCACCTTTTGACAACATGTGTTTTTGACGGTGGCATTATGGCTCTTAATCTTCCCGTTGCCTCTTTTCACGAACTTGTCGGAAAAATCAAAGACCGGACGCCATCGCCTTTCGTTCTTCAGATCGGCGCAATGGATGGCGTTTTTTTCGACCTTCTTAACCAGCATCTGACGCAAGGCGGCTGGCGCGGCATCCTTATCGAGCCCCTGCCCGATATGTTCGCGGCGCTTCAAAGGACCTACGCCAATCAATGCGGGCTTGATCTCGTTAACTGCGCCATCGCCGATTACGACGGCATGATTGACCTTCACCGCATCGATCCGAAAGCCGTTGAGGAAAACGGTCTTCCCAAAGGGCTTCTCGGCATGACGACGAGTTTCTCGGATCGGGGGTTTACGGCGCGCGCCGACTTTGCCGACAAGCTTGCCGCGCATACGCTGACGATCAAGGCTCCTTGCCGCCGACTTCAAGGCGTGCTTGACGAGCGCAATGTCGATAAAATCGACATCGTCGTTATCGACACCGAAGGCGCGGATTGGCAGATCGCCAAGCAGATCGATTTCGCGCACTATAAGCCTCGCGTTTTTTGCATGGAGTTTTCGCACCTTCCGGGCGAAGAAATCGCTCAAAGCTGCCACTTTTTGTCTCAACGCGGCTATGCAATCGCATTGTGCAAGGAAGATCCCGAGAACATTTTATTCTATAGAAATATCTCGTGACTCAGCCAAATTTATTTGCTCCGTCAACGAGATGCTGTTATTTTTTTCCCGCGTTTTTCTTACTGCCTTGCGGGGGGCCTTATGTCGCATTTTGCTAAGCTTGAAAGTCTTTCTCTTGCGAACAAAGTCGCGCTTTGGCGCGCTGACCTGAACGTTCCGATGAAAGACGGCGCTGTTATGGATGATACACGATTGACGCGGCTTCTCCCGACACTCAACGACCTTCAGGCGGCAAGAGCAAAGATTGTCCTTCTGTCGCACCTTGGACGCCCCGACGGCAAGCGCATGGAAAAATACAGCCTGCGCCCCGTCGCCGACCGATTGCAAAAACTATGGGGGCGCACAGTCACTTTCGTTGACGATTGCATTGGCCCGAAGGCGACGGCTGCCGTCGCCGCGCTTAAAGGCGGAGACATTCTCGTTCTTGAGAACACGCGATTCCATGAAGCCGAGGAAAAAAACGATCCGGATTTCTGCAAGCAAATCGCAGCGCTTGGCGACGTTTATGTCAACGACGCGTTTTCAACCGCGCATCGCGCGCACGCCTCGACCGAAGGCTTGGCAAAGCTTATGCCGCATGCGGCGGGCCGCCTGATGCAAGCCGAGCTTGAGGCTCTTGAAAAAGCGCTGGGCAGTCCCGCGCATCCTGTCGCCGCGCTTGTCGGCGGTTCGAAAATCTCGACGAAGATCGACCTTCTTGAAAACCTGATTTCCAAAGTCGATGTCCTCGTTCTGGGCGGAGGCATGGCAAATACGTTCTTGGCCGCGCAAGGAATCAACGTCGGAAAATCGCTGCACGAACCGGATATGCTGAATACCGCTCGCACGATCATGGGAAAAGCCGCAACCCACGGCTGCCTTATTTTGCTGCCGCAAGACGCCGTCGTCGCGGAAGCGCTTCAACCAAACATCGCGACGCTAACGGTTCCCGTCAACGCCGTGCCCGCCGACCGCATGATCCTCGACATCGGCCCAAAATCCGTCGAAACTATCGCAGCGGCGCTTAAAACATGTAAAACGATTGTTTGGAACGGACCCTTGGGCGCCTTTGAGACAGCGCCTTTCGATGCGGCAACAACCGCGCTTTCGAAAGTGGTCGCGGATTTGACCAAGCAAGGCAAATCGCTGTCAGTTGCGGGCGGCGGCGATACCGTATCGGCGCTGGCCAAAGCCGGAACAACCAACGATTTTACTTATGTCTCGACAGCAGGCGGCGCTTTTCTGGAATGGATGGAGGGCAAAGTTCTTCCGGGCGTCGCGGCGCTGGCTTGATACATTTTCCTGCTTTCTATACTTTATCCGTTAATCACGCCCGTTTCGATCCACCACCGGGGCCTGACGGCTTTAATTTGCGCGGCGACCGATTTTGCCGATACCGCATCCGGAAAAATCCCAAAACAAGTCGCGCCGCTGCCAGACATGCGCGCCAGCAGACACTCGCCGGATGCTTCGAGAACGGTAATGATTTCTGAAATCTCAGGCATCAGTTTGCATGCGGGCGCGTAAAGATCGTTTCCGCGAAGCTTAAGCGCGGCGATAAGTTCGTCTGCCGTCGCAGGCGTTTTTTCGAGCCGCGACAGGGGCGAGAATTTATATCCGCCTTCGCGAAATTCCTTGTAAACGGCGGGGGTCGGCAATCCCTTTCCCGGATTAACAAGCACAACATCCGCGCGCGGCAATTTCGGCGCGGGCATAACGCCCGTTGCCGTCATATATACGTTTTCGATTTTGACGCAAACAGGTACGTCCTGCCCGTGCCGCGCCGCCGCTTCCAACAAACGAGGATCGTCAGGCGCTATTCCCCAATGGCGCGCCAATGCCCGCAGAGCTGCGGCCGCGTCGCTTGATCCGCCGCCGATTCCTGAGGCGACCGGAAGATTTTTCACCAAGACGATATGCGTGTCGAGCGTATGGCCTGTCAGCTCGGCCAACGAACGCGCGGCTTTGACGACAAGATTGTCTTCGATATTCTCGTGTTCGAGCACGGACGCCATCGCGCCTGTTATTTCGGCGCGGAAGTCCTTTGCCTTGCGAACGGCGACTTCGTCCCCTATCGAGGCAAAGGCGACGAGACTGTCGAGATCGTGATAGCCGTCGGGCCTTCTGCCCGTGATGTGCAGATATAGGTTAAGTTTAGCTGGGGCAAATTCGCGGGTAAGTGGCATCTTTTCTTTCCTGTTAATGGGGGACGAAGTCCTTATTCCGAACAGCGGGGACATAATAAAAACGCGCTTGAGATAATAGGCCTTTCCGACATTTTTTTCGCACGCTCAAACTGGGTCCCCGCCTTCGCGGGGATGACGACAGTTTAAGCGCAAGAGGCTAGTTCATAGGGCCGTTGATATTAGACCAGTGCGGGATGGCGCATTTTTATTCGTTTTGTCTCCTTTCTTTTTTCAGGTCTTATATTTTCATCGGGTTCGGTATTTGCGCCAAGTCGTATGGAGTCGCCTCGTAGACGGCATGGACCCAGTTGGTATACAAATATCCCGTATATCGCCAACTGTTTATGGGCGGCTGCGAGGGATCGTCTTTCGGGAAATAATGTCGCGGCAAGACTGCGCTTTTTTCGCGGTCGCGGAGATATTCGCGTTGGAGCGTTTCGGTTTCGTATTCTGGGTGGTTTAAGACGTAGACGCGTTTTGGATATGCTTTTCCTTCGCCGTAGGCGGCGGATTCGACCAAAATGTTCGGGCCGACTTCGTCTGAAAATGCGACAACCTCAAGCTCTGGGCAGTTCGATATCGCCTCGGCGTCGGGCGATTTCCAGCGCGAGATTGGGATCGAAAACCTGTCGGGGAATCCGAACAGCAAATTTGTTTTGTCGCTGACAATCCTGTGTTCGAACAAGCCCCACGTTTTCTTGTCGGCCTTTGCGCTTTCGATGTCGTAGAAATGCTTCATGGCCGCTTTTGCGCCCCAGCAGAGAAAGAGCGACGAAAAGGCGTTCGTTTCGGACCATCGGAAAATTTCTTGAACTTCGTCCCAAAATTCCTCGTCGCTGACGCGATCTTTCAGCGCGTTGACGCCTGTTACGATCAGACCGTCGAACTTCTTGTCCTTGATATCGCTCCATGCGCTGTAGAACTTGCGGATATGGTCGGAAGACGTGTTCTTACTCTCGCGCCCGGCTTCGATGGCGCGGACATATCTGTCCGTCGCGACGAACGTCAGCCGGACTTGAAGCGGCGTATGACCAAGCCATAGCGCGAGTTGCCTTTCGGTTGCGACCTTGTCAGCCATCAGGTTGAGGATCGCGAATTCAAGAGGCCGGATGTCTTGTTGCTCGGCTCTTTGGCGCTCGATGGCGCCAACACCGCCCAACGATGGCAGGTACGGATGAATTTCCTCGGACGCGACAATAACCGGCATGACGATACTCCTTAACCTTGAACTCGGCGGAAGCTTACCATTTTAAAGTGGTTTTTCCGACACCTTACTCCCACCCAGCGAATCCTTGAAATCAACTGAATAATCCTTCGTTTTCGCGCCGATGTCGACTTCTAGGAATCCCGTCGCGCGGTATCCGCGCGCCGCGCAATCCTTGTCGCCTTCGATGCGAAAGGCTTTTCCGTCGGTGCAAAACACGTTCTTTCCCGCCCATTCTTTAAGCTCGGAGTCCTTGTCAGCGCGAGACAGCGCGCGGCCGTAGTAAAAATAAAACCGCTGGGAAAGAGGATTTATAGAAATCCGCGCACATTGGCCTGCGTCGATTCTCCACCAGCCTTCGGAGACCCAGACTTCTTTTCTGTCCCCTGTTTCTCCGCGATAGGCATACGCGGTTTCTATCGCGCCGGATGTCCTGTTGCAAAACGTCATCGACGCTTGCGCCGGCATGGAAGCCCCCGCAATGCACAGAACGGCCATCGCCGCCGCCTTATAAAATGAAGCTTTCGGCATTTGTCCCACCAAACCCTAATCCGCAAAAGGATCTTTCATCAGAATCGTATCGTCGCGTTCGGGGCTTGTCGAAAGCAAAATGACCGGCGCTTCGATAAGTTCTTCGATCCTGCGGATATACTTTAGCGCTTGCGCGGGCAAGTCGGCCCAGCTGCGCAGGCCGCTCGTGTTGCAGGTCCAGCCTTCGCAGATATCGTAGATCGGCTCGACCTTGCCTTGCGCCTGTTGGCCTGCGGGGAGATAGTCGATGACTTTATCCCCCAGTTTATAGGCGCGACAGATTTTCAATTCTTTGAAAACGTCAAGAATATCGAGCTTCGTCAGCGCTATTCCGTCAATGCCGCCCGTTTTGACCGCTTGCCTGACCGCGACGGCATCGAGCCATCCGCACCGACGTTTGCGCCCTGTTACGGTTCCGAATTCGCGCCCGCGAGTCCCTAGCGTATCGCCGTCGGGGCCCATATCTTCCGTTGGGAAAGGCCCTGCGCCAACGCGCGTCGTGTAGGCTTTGCATATGCCCAAAACGCGGCCTATCGTGCGCGCGCCCGTGCCCGAGCCGATGGCGGCGTTTGCAGCGACGGTATTGCTGGACGTTACAAAAGGATAGGTTCCGTGATCGATGTCAAGCAAAGCGCCTTGCGCGCCTTCGAACAGGATCAGCTTGCCCGACTTGCGTTCTTCCTCGATCCGGGACCAAACGACGCCGACATAGGGCAGAACCTTGGGCGCGATGTCCATGATTTGGCTGTAGACATCCGCAACATCGAACGGCTCGCCACCAAGCGCGCGCAACATGGGATTATAGTAAAGCGCGAGATAGTCTAACTTTGACCGCAACGTCTCCTGTTCCGCAAAATCGCACAGACGGACCCCGCGCCGCGCGACCTTATCTTCATAAGCAGGCCCTATCCCCCGACCTGTTGTGCCAATTTTGGAATCGCCGCGTCCGGTCTCGCGCGCGCGGTCTATCGCGCTGTGGAAGGGAAGAATAACCGGGCAGTTTTCCGCAACGATCAGGTTTTTGGGCGAAATATCGATGCCCTTTTCTTTCATGCCTGCGATTTCTTCGAGCAAATGCCACGGATTGACGACGACGCCGTTACCGATGACAGACAATTTCCCCGGGCGAACGACGCCTGAGGGCAGAAGGCTAAGCTTGTAGGTGATCCCATCGATAACGAGGGTGTGCCCGGCATTGTGCCCGCCTTGATAACGCACGACGATATCGGCGCGGTAAGAAAGCCAATCGACAATCTTCCCTTTGCCCTCGTCGCCCCACTGGGCACCCACAACAACGACATTTTTCATGATTTTCAGGCCGGTTAGCACACGCTGGGGCAAGGCCTCCCAAACGCGCCATACTACATCGGCCTTGCAAGCCTTTTTAGGCGAAAACCAAGCGTTTTGCAACATTCGGGACGCAGTATTTCCATGCAATCCGTTTATTATTCATACGGT
>CAYVBP010000014.1:15541-26351 GCA_964449155.1 uncultured Rhodospirillaceae bacterium
AGTTCGTGGCAAATGTCGCCGACAACCAAGGGGTGAAGAACCTTTTTTCCGCCGATGTCGTCTTCCCATTCGAACCGGACCCTGTTTTGCACAGAGGTGAGAAGATCGTACGAAACGTGGTCGCAGTATCCTTCGAGATCGTTCACCGGAAGCCCTTCGCCCCATAAGGTAACAAGATTGCCTACGTCCGCATCCGGGCATGCGCGAAGATCGATGGCCATCATATCCATCGACACGCGCCCCACAAGCGAACAACGCTTGCCGTTCACAAGGACGGGCATTCCCGTCCGGATGCGCCTTGGATACCCGTCGCCGTAACCGACTGCCGCTATGCCCACGGGCATGTCTTCGGGGCATATAAAATCCGCGCCATAACCAACCGTATCGCCGCGCTTGAAGTTCTGTATCGCGATCAGTTCAGTCTTGAACGTCATCACCGGCAAAAGACCGAGGGATTCCGCCGACCGTTCCGCCAACGGCGACGCACCGTACAGCGCAAGGCCAGGCCGCACCCAATCGAAGTGCATGTCTGGGAAAGCGAACAAGCTCGCGGAATTGCAAAAACTTTTTGTTCCGCTGTGGTCTTTTATAAAATCCTTGAACGCAGCGATCTGCTTGGCGTTCATCGGATGCGACGGATTGTCGGCGCATGCAAAATGCGACATCACGCCGACCGGTTGGATGATCGACGCGCTTTCAGACATGGCTTTTAACGCTTCGCGCGCTTTGTCGAGAGAAAAACCGAGCCGCCCCATGCCTGTGTCGATTTTCAGCCACGCATATAGTGGCGCGGCGACTTTCGCCTGTGCAAGCCATTTCAGCTGATGGTCGCTGTGAAAGACGACGGGGAATTTCTGCTCGGCCGCCGTTCGTAATTCGTCTGCTGAAAATACGCCTTCGATCAGCGTGATCGGCGTTGTGACCCCAACCTTGCGCAACGCCAGCGCTTCGTCGATTGAGGCAACTCCCAGCGCATCGACATGGCCTTCGAGCCTTAGAGAAACCGAACGTATTCCGTGCCCAAACGCATTGGCCTTGACCATCGCCATGACCTTGGATTTCGGCGCCGTTGCCTTGATAACGTTCAGATTATGAAGGAGATTTGCCGTCGATAACGTACAAACAGTTTTCCGAGCCATCTTATTTCCGCAACAAGTATCGATTTGCCTGCGTTCAAAGGAACGCGCAAGACGGTAAGTATATCAGGCAAAGCGCGAATAGAAAGCAGCTTCTTACCTTGACGTCAAATCCCCGTCTCCCCCGCGCGTTGCTGACGCGCACATGCCGTCTCCGAACAGCGCCGACATGCCGCATGACGATCCAAATAACGCGACGGGGTCGGAGGCGTCCCCGCCGACTTTTTCGAAGGTATGCATTTTTTCGGCGTTCGCGCCGTAGATCGTATGAAGATAAAGACGGTAGTTTTCCGTGCGAACCCATGAGTTTTTACCCTGAGCCAAAGCCGCGCAGCTGGGGTCGGACGATGTTCGCGACGATGTCGAGCTTAGATATGTGATGGCGCGCGTGCCGTATCCGACCTTGGCAGCATTTACGCCTAAACGCCGGGCGTATGGATTAAGGTCCTCCATGCCGTAGGGATATTTGTTGATGCTTGGGCATGCGGCGGGATCGGAAAGACCGAAGCCTTTGCTGCCGCCCAAGGGACGCGAGGCCGTTTGATACAGGTATGACGTCGCCCCAGCGACGACAAAACGCACCTGCACCCCAGATACGACGTTAACCGCAGACGAAAAAACCGCATATCGCTGGACGAAATTGGCCCCTGCCCCGAAGCCTGCGATCACGATTCTTTGCAAATCGGGAAAAAAGGCGCGATCAGATAGGTACATTAAAAACAAGTCGAGAACCGCATATGAGCTGACGCTTTTTTGTCCCGGAACGCCCATCGAGTCATCGCCCCAGATCCACGACCGGACCTGCCATGCCGTAAATCCTCGTCCTTTTGACGGCAAGGTGTCTGCGTATCTGACGATATCCGACGGCAACAAAAACTGTGGCGCGACGATCAATGTCGCCTCGTTAAGATTCCCCGCCATTGTGGACATCATGGCTTGGGCCGCGCGCGCGTCGCGCGTATCGTCGTGAATGATGACAATCGCCCGGGTCACGCCCGCATGGACACCGTCTAAGGGCATGTTGGCGGCAAACGGCACAAGCTGGGGCGGCGCATCGCTGCCCGCGCCGAACGGCAATACCGGGAAAAAAGCCGTGGCGGGCGCAACCTCGCCAGCGTATACGGCTTTCGATAAAAGCCCTATTAGCCCAATTAGGATTAAGAGAATCCGCATGCTCGAGACTATTAACGTATTTTGTAGATTCGGCAAGGATGTATAAGCTGAAGATATAGCGGGCAAACTTCCAACAAAGCCGCTTATGCGCCGCTTTCCTGAACGCCAGAAACAAAAAGTAGAAATTCCCCAGCAATTATGGCAAACCGTCCCCATCCTTTCATAAGGACCCGTAGTTCAACTGGATAGAGCGTTGCCCTCCGAAGGCAAAGGTTACGCGTTCGAATCGCGTCGGGTCCGCCATCTGCTGTTACAAATCTGGATTCTTTGTTTTCTAATCAATGCACAAACAGGCCAATGTCTGCACCGTTTTTATGTGTGCAACCGGACTTTTCTCAAAAGTCCAGTTCATAATTTTTCAATGGGTTAGCGGGTTTTTCATTAAATGAACAAGTGGCAGCCATATGTAGCTGCAACAATAAAATCGAAAAAATCGTCCCCGAAGTCGAGGCCTTGTTTAAAACCGCGATGCTTGTTGTGTTTATGCCCGCGCCGCCGCATCGACCGTTTTACAGATGCCGTTTGGAAGAGGTTATACCAATCCCGGATCAAAATGAAGCAAAGGGGACACAATAAAAATGCCCGAACCGCCGTTACCCGTTCCATACCGCCTTTTCCGGCATTTTTATTGTGTCCCCCGTGCCCCGTTATCCTCTCAAAATCGGAAGACATAGAACCACCTCCCGCCGGACAACCCTGCGGGAGGTGGCGGGGACGCCCCCCAGCAAGGGAAAACCTCATGGTTACTCCCCCGCCCTTACAATGGCCTCCAGCATATCGTTTATGCGCGTCTGCCAACCGCTACCCTTGCGCTTGAAGAAGGCAATAACAGAGGGGTCAAGGCGGAGATGCACGGATATTTTATGCGCTTCTCCCGCCTTTGCCCTCTTGCGAGCGTATGCGGCGTGTTGAGGAAACACTTCCGCAAAGGGGCGACCTGTCTTGATTTCGGCCTTGGTCAAAGGGGCATCGTCATTTCTGTTCTTCATAGGCTTTTTCCTCCTGTTTATTGGCGCGGCGCAAGCTGATGATGCGAAACGATTGGCCTTTAGAGACAAAAATCACGGTGCAAATACGCCCGTAAAGGTATCCGACCGCAACATAACGCCGTTCTCCGTCCTGCGGGCGGGAGCGTTCAAAAACGAAGCTGTCCGCCCATTCGAAGTCTTCGGCACAGGAAAAATCGAAACCATGCTTCTTGCGATTGGCTTCGTTTTTGAGTTCATCCCATTCGTATTTCATGGAATTTATGTGTATACATAAAACGGCGTTTTGTCAAGAATGAAAAAAACACCGCCTCCTGAATTTATCGACCCGCAAAGCGTTAGGAACAACGTTCAGAAAGCCTATGACGATGCAAAAACAGGCGCGGAATTCTTCGCCGCATTAAACAAGAAACAATATTCCCTTGGACGCGGACTAAAGGACTTCGCGATCATCGACAAAAACGGAAGCCGTTATGACATAGACACGTTGCTTGGCGAGAAGGCGGCAAAAGAACTCAACGATAAGTTTCCAGATCTAGCCGCAATACGCCCTTATCCCGTTTCCGAAATCATCCGGCGCATCAAAGCCCACCGTCGCGGAAACAGATTCAAGGAATCTTCCAGCCAGCCCCGTCATACAGCCCTTTATGGATTAACAAAGGCCGCTTTCGGAAAAGCCGCAAAAGAAACGACGCAAAAAACTGAGCGCGGGCCGAAACTCCCAACCAAACCGAAAAAAGGCTGGCCCCCACAAGCCATCGTCGATTGGGAAATGTGGGGCCATGAAAACCCGCAACGCTTCTTTGCGCTCTGGCCGGAATTGGCCCCTGAAAATTTTGTCTTCAAGGACGCACCAAGCCGCTAAGAACCAATGACTCCAGAGCGCTTCACTCTGGTTAACTACCTTGCCGGGGAATATATCCGGTTTTCTTAATCGGGTCTTGAAGAAGGGGTTTATTGTTCCGACGAGACAAGTCGTCATACGAACAAAGCTCAATCTTGAATCCCTCCGGAAGGTTCTCATTGGCTTTTGCTATAAGGCGGGAGACAAGAGCTTTTTCGTTCTTCTCGGAATTGTCGGAACCTAAATAAGGCGTTATGTCGAGATCGCGTAGCAGCTTCCATTCCCAATTACCGTTATCCCTAAAATCCGAAATGCGTCCCGCATTCGACGGAACCTGAACTTCGGTCAGTCCGTGGGACGTTACAAAATACCCTTTGAGAGGAACGGGTTTCTCCAAACGTTCGGCCAAGTCAGCAAGACTTCTGTAATCCAGTCCTCCGGGAAGAACATAGAGCGTTTTTTCCAGTAAGGATTCCACCGTTTCCCTCTGTTCCTTTGGATAAGAATCAAAATCCACGTGAGATTTATAAAAGACTTCGTAAGGAAGCGATTCAAATACCCGCGGATGCACACAAACGAAACAAGGGTCTTTGCTAAGCTTTGAAGCATCGTATGAAAAAAATTCATGGGCGCCGTGATGCGTATGCCCTCCCAAAGAATACCAAATTTCACGGTCAGGATCGAAAATGAAGGCGCCGACTTGCCACCCATCGTCAATGGCTGAACGTAAATCATGTATTCCTGCCTGCCAGCTCCTTTCGATGCGGTAAGGTAGAATGCCGGGAACGATATGATCAACTCCGATATCGGGGAAATAATCCTCGGCGGGCAGGTCAACGCCGGAGTGAAATTTTTTGCTGTATTCATTTTGCCATTCTTTGTGGACTTTGTCGGCGTCCTCTCTGTTTTCCGCCGTGTTGGCAATAGTTGTAAATGCCTGTTCCTGAGAAAGCCCTGTAGATACGGCGGCATAGAGAACGTCCGCGAGCCTGGAAATATGTTCCGTATCAATCGTCGCAAGTAAAGCGTCGTAGAAGAGTCCAGTGCTGACATTATGGGGGGCAAGCAAATATATTTGGGCGGCTACTTCATGGTACGGCACAGTTTCTTCAAAAGAATAGTGATCTTCGCTTTTTTTTATGTCGCAAACTTTCCGATGGGTTCTGTCGACAATTTCAAACCCCTGATCGAGAGGAAGCCACGCCGCTAGGCTCCCTCGGAGAATTTCGAGTATGTAGAGAACATCTTCGTTTTTGATATCGCTTTTTGGGCGACTCAACAACTCTTTGTATTTCTCGATTTGGCGTTCGGTAAATCCCGTTTCTTTTTCTACGCAACGGTCGAAAATATTTGTGAGCAGCTTAAGCACGTTGGTTGTATTGGCATTTGGGTCAAAAGCATCAAAACGCTCTTCGTGCTTTTGGGTTTTTACCGCCGTGAAAAGAAGATCGACGGCCTGTTCGTGAGAAAGGTTTGCGCGTTTTGCTGCGACAGAAAACTCGGGAAACAGGCGAAGATCATCTCGCAATGTGTCCCAATAGGCGATGTATTTGAGATCAGTCGGGAAAAAACTTTCAGAAGAGTAAACAAACGTATCCTCGCTGGCGCATAAAAAGGTGATTGGTCTCGACGACCATAATTCTTCCTCCTCTACACAACCAAACGCCCAAAACTGGCTAAATCTGGATAGCAAAAAGTTTCGGTAGCAATTTCGGTAGCAAACGCCGTTTTTTACCTTATCTGGCCCATTTATTTCCTTATGATTCAAGCTATAATAGGCATGCATTTTTTACTGGCAAAAAAATCATGGATACGCTAAAAAGCATTATCCCCCACATGGTTACAATATCCAGCCCGGTGAAAATCACTGGGTGGGGGACTGTGACTAGACGGCGGTAGAAAAACCTGTTCGAAAATTCGGCAGGTTGAGTCGAAAAGCGCGATTTTTTGAGAACCGGAGCGCAGCGTACTCTTGTACGTGAGCACCGGAAGCGCAAAAAAGCGCGATTTGCAGGCCAACCTGACGGATTTGCGAATAGGTTTTTAGGAGTGTAGCTCAATTGGTAGAGCACCGGTCTCCAAAACCGGGGGCTGGGGGTTCGAGCCCCTCCACTCCTGCCAGCTTTGCCGCTGACGCGGTTTGAAAGCGGAACAGGGCATGCCGGGGACTATGGGTAAAAGCCGACTATTTTGCCGACGAGATTTTGGCGAGAAAGAGAAAACGCGATGAACGAACCTACAACGCAAACAGCCGAAAAGACGAAAAGCGGCATGGTCGATTTTGTCACCGAAACACGGCGCGAAATCGCAAAGGTCACTTGGCCTACGCGCAAGGAAATTGTAACGACGACGATATTGATTATTATTTTTGCCCTGATTACGGGCGTGTTTTTCTTGGTCGTCGATTGGATTCTCGGGCTTGGAGTATCCAAGCTTCTCGGCATGCAATCGTAAATTTTTATCGAAACAGAGGTTTATCATGGCTCATCGTTGGTATGTCATTCACGTTCACTCCGGCTTCGAAAAGAAAGTCGCCCAGTCCGTTCGCGAAACCGCGCTTAAGAAGGGCCTTGAGGACTTCTTTTCCGAAATTCTGGTACCAACCGAAGAAGTCGTCGAAGTGCGCCGCGGCACGAAAGTCAACGCAGAACGCAAGTTTTTCCCCGGCTATGTCCTTATCAAAATGGACCTGACGGACGAAAGCTGGCACTTGGTCAAAAACACGCCGAAAGTTACCGGCTTTTTAGGCGGCGGCGGACGCCCCGCACCCATCAGCGAAAACGAAGCCCAGCGCATTCTGAATCAAGTCATCGAGGGCGTCGAGCATCCGAAGCCGTCCATCACCTTCGAAGTTGGGGAACAGGTTCGCGTTTCCGACGGTCCGTTTGCAACCTTTATCGGCGTTGTCGAAGATGTCGACGAAGGCAAGGCGCGCCTCAAAGTCGCCGTATCGATCTTCGGTCGTTCAACCCCGGTCGAACTGGAATACGGACAGGTTGAGAAGGTTTAGTTTATACCGATACTGGATCGAAGCGAAGCAACGGGAATACTTCGATTCAGTCTGATCGGGGGTTGATATTAATAGCGGGTTTCAATACGCCGTACGGGCCCTTCCGGTCTTGAGCCCGCTTTTCGAGATGAACTTCTGCTGTTCCTCGGGCGTCAAACTTTCGTACATCTGACGGGAGGTCTCGCGTTGCATTTGGCTACGCTTGGCAAACAATTCTTTGCGCTGTTCCCGCGTCATCTTGTTAATAATGACATATTGCTGATAGCGCTCGTCCGCATTCTGAGGTTTTCTTAAAAGAAACTCTTCCATTGTCTCTTCCGCAACGGCCTCGCGGACGGACGACACGCACGGCACGGCCACAACCAATGCCAGAAAACATCCGACGGCAAAGCGTTTATGCATATTCTCTCTCTCCCTTACGGATCGCAGGTAACCCGGACGCTCGACCCACGGCCCCATTCCTGCATGTTCGTCGTCGACATTTCGCGCGTGCTTACTGGAAATTCCGGCGCATACGGCCATTCTTCGTTAAGCAAATAGTTTATCCCCTCTTCGGGAATGCATTCCGGCGCAGATGAATCCGTGCCGCCGCAATAAGGAGGAAATTGATTAAAGTTGTACAAAATCTTCGGCCCATGGGCGTCGAGCCATTTTTCTCCCGTGAAGTTTTCGCCCTTGAAAATTTCCACGCGCGTTTTCGGCCCGATAGCTATCGAATCGAACGTCTTGGCGTCAGCATACAAAAATGGATATCTAGCCTCGCTGTATCCCGCAGGATCTTTCGAATCCCCGAACCCTTCGTATTTCTTAAACGGCGAGGTTTCGGCATAGTCCCCCTTACCGACGATATCGCTGATGAGGTATCCATCGTAATAATTGGGCCAAAACACGTTGTCGAGAAATCCCGGCGGCCAGAACAAGCTGGCATCAACGATATCCTGCATGTTTCCGCCGGAAATTTGTAAAAAGCACGTCTCGGTCGGGCAATGCGTCTGCCCGATCGGCTCGTCCTGTCCCGTAGGAATGCATTCAGTCCACGGGTAACTCGAATCCGACTCTGACGAAACAACTTTGGTCGCATAGCACTTGGAGCTTTCCGTCGGGTTAGTGCTTCCCGGAACCGTGCATGTCCAATTCCACGTCGTTTCGGTCTCGGAGATTTCGCCCACGACGCTGTTTCCTCCGCACATCGTGCCGACCGACGGAACCGTTTGTAAGACCTGAAACGCGCCCGGACCGCAAGCGCCGATTTTTATAATCGCCGAGGCCGTGGATGCCAGCCTGTCGCGAACGACCGTCGCGTCGCCAAAGCGGCTTTCGATCTGATATCCATTGCATACAAGGGAGTAAACGATAGACGTAGTTCCGGCTTCAAGAAGCGCAACCACCTGATCGGACGAAAGCTTAAGCGGCGTCGAATGGGTCTTACTGCGGGTAAAATCGACGCTGATCGATGTCGGAGAAAGAGAGGTTGAGAGACTGCAGCTTTCCGGATAATACCCGGCATCGTCGGTTCCGATATTCCAGCTAAGAGAAATCGAACCGTTCATCAGTTCTTCGACCATGGCGGGAATCACAGGACCCGTCACGCCATTTTTCGTCAGGAAAAGCGAGATATCGGGGCTGTAGCGATTTTTAGGATCCCATGAGAATTTGTCGAGAACCTGTTTGCAGTCAACCGACCGATCTCCAACGCAGTCCGGCTCGGAATCCCCGGCGCGCCACTGAAGATAGGATGAAATGACCGTGCCGGGAATGGTTCCATCGTCTTCCTGTTCGCAATGTGCGACGTCCCCGGCACTAGAGCAATGGCAAGTGCATGGCGCGATTTTCTTCCCGTCGGCGCTTTTGCAATACCGCGAGCTTGGCATCGGCTTAATCTGGCTGCCGACACGCATGCTCCAAAGAGATCCCATTCCCCCGAACGGCACTTGAGGATAAAGCGACTTGCACGGATCGTTATCGAGTTCGACGACGCCCCAGTTACTGTTTCCTTTTGCCGTCATTCCCCCTCCGCCGGAAGTGTCGGGAGTGGCTTTTGCGCTCATTTGAAGCGAGTATCCGCGGGCCGCAGCGCCGTCGACCCCCATGCCTTCTTCGGCCGACGTAAGCGGCGCGCAGGTGCGGCCCCAAACTTTAACGGGAACAGGTTGCGAAATGTACTCGCATCCCGCATAAGGCCGATCCTCGTATGGTTTAATGAGCGCGGTAGCGCTCGGATCGAAACTGGGGAAAGCGCAATGCGTCAGAACGATGCCGTTCTTCTCGCCAGTTGACGGCGGATGGTTTTTAATAAAATGCACCCAGTCATCTTGGCCAGTCGACGGGAAATTACCGCCGAAAGGAATGAATATCGATTTATCGGTATAATTATCCACCCATCGGCAATGGCCAAATGCGTTGATCGGGGCAACAGCCATAGATCCGGCGTCGCTTTTAGCGCCGCAATACCCAGCGCTCTTCGCATCTTTCGTGCAGTTTCTGTCGCCGTTAATGACGTAGCTTGAGGTAAACAAGCCATTGGTGTATGTTTTTTTGTCCGTGGGCGCACCTTTGCATCCCTTTAGACCAAATTTGCTGTCGGCAACGCCCGAAAGATTGCATTCGGGATGAACCTCCAGCTTAACATCCTCTTTTTTATCCGCCGCAAAAGAAGGCGCGCTCATAAAAAGCACCCCGGCCAGCAACATATTTGCGTGCAATAGCTTCATATATCCCCATCCCACAAATATTCAGCGGACGTATACAATTATGCTAAACAAATGGTTGAGGAATAGTTTATTACGCTTTGCCGCTTTAGCCCCGTTCATTCCCCAAATAATAAGCATAAAAGTACGTTATCGGAGGCACCGCAAGGGGTTTTTGGGGCGAAAATGCGCATAAGCCGTTATTTTGAGAAAAGCGCAAAAATATAATAATAAAGGGTCTACATCAAAGGATGGGGCGCATTGGGGAAAGCGGCTAAGATGAAGTCGCCAAACCACTATCGAAGGAGCCCCCCAATGCTTAGCGACGATATTATCACTGGATTGCCGTATCTCAAAGTCGAAGAAGTCCGGCGCGGACGGTGTTTTGAGATTGCGTGCCGACTTGAACAGAAGGCCGAGTGTCCGCGCTGCGGAAGCGATAATCTAAGGCTTAAAGACAAGAAACGAAGGTTGATCAAAGGGATAACGCACGGAGATGTGCGGTCTGAGCTTCAGATCCTTGTCCCCAAGTATCAATGCCGGAGCTGCGGGCGAACGTTTCGGCAAGAGATCCCCGGCGTCAAAAAGTACAGCCGAACGAGCCAGCCTCTGAAAGAAGAGCTGTTTGCCAAGCACATCAAAGGGATCAGCCAAAAGCAATTAGCGGAAGACATGATCATGGGATCGGCGAGCTGCGAGCGCTACGTTAAAGAGATGTTTTCGCTTAAATACCGAGAGCGGCAAAACACGCCTTGTCCAAAAATTCTTGGCATCGACGAACATCATTTTGGCCGGGGCCAGTCTTTCGTAACAACGCTGTGCGACCTGCGTAAGCATAAGATTTACGACATTCTTCCCGGCAAAGCCGAAAGCTCGCTTCAAGACGTGCTCAATCGCATTCAGGGCCGCCAAAGCGTCAGGATAGTTGTCATGGATTTGTCGGCGTCTTACCGAAGCCTTGTGCAGCGATACTT
>CAYVBP010000015.1:0-24771 GCA_964449155.1 uncultured Rhodospirillaceae bacterium
TAAAAAAGCTACTTCTCAACAAGTGTTTTAAGAAATTGCCCAAAAGCGCAGCGTAGCCTCTGGTTGGGAAGTCGATAATATGCCCGCACCAAATCCAATGTCTCGCGCCGTCGAAGCAAAAGATCGTTATTTTTCTGTGCGGCTTCTTTGGGCGCATCCGCCTTTATAGCATCCCTCGGCAAGCCTTCGTAGAAATACAGCAACGGAACATTAAGAATTTGGGCAAACCGAACCAAGCCGCTTGCGCTCATACGATTTATGCCGCGTTCATTTTTCTGGATTTGCTGGAATGTAACGCCGAAGAGTTGCCCAAGTTTGTTTTGGCTCATCCCCGCCAATATCCGCGCCTGTTTCAATTTAGCACCGAGATGAACATCAACGGGATCAATAACTTTTCCGATTTTCATAACGCTTCCCTTATCGAACGACAGGAGAAGCCACCAGAGTTTTAGCTCTGGTGACCGAAGGTTGAAAACCGCTCTAGTGAGACGGCGCGACCCTTTTAAGCTCGCGCTCTGGACAGAAGGCCGCCCTCCGGTCGTCAAAGATAACCGTTGAGGCAACGCCAAAGACAGCCGCGTTGCGACCGTCCTTCACTAGAGGGAGTTTTCAAGCTCCGAAGACAGGCTGCCACCCGTCTCTGCCGTTCACAATGACGGAAAATACGGAAAATTCAAGAAGAACCATCCCCTCCCCGAAATTGCCCGCCCCCGCCCGCAATGCCGCAAAACTCCGTTTTGCGGCTTTTTTCATCCCAAAAATATGGAGAAAAGCCATGGAAAAGACTGTCTTCCGGCCTGAAGACCTCCCCCCTCAAAAGCGCCCACGCCCAAAACCCAAAAGCCTCTTGGTCGGCCTCTTCCGCATCAAGCGCGTTTAGAAACTCCCAACAATTCGCGCAAACAACGCCATGTAAGGCCCCGCCTTACATGGCTTTTTATTCGGAGACTTTTCATGAGCGATACGCCCCAAAACATCTACGACCGCGTCACCAAGAAAATCATCGCCGACCTAGAACGCGGCGTCTGCCCTTGGCAAAAACCTTGGGACGACGACAAAGCCGCCCTTCGCATCGTCCGCCCGCGCCGCCATAACGGAGAATTCTATAACGGCGTCAACATCCTCCTCCTTTGGGACGCCGCCTTCACTTACGGCTTTGAAAATCCCTATTGGATGACCTTCAAGCAAGCGAAAGAATACGGCGCTCATATCCGAAAGGGCGAGAAAGCCGCCCTCGTCGTCTATGCCAACAAAATCGTCAAAACCGAAACCGATCAGGAAACCGGCCAAGACGTCGAACGAGAAATCCCCTTCCTTCGCGGCTACAGCGTCTTCAACGCCCAGCAAATCGAAGGCCTGCCCGAAAAGTTCATCTGGAATCCGTCTTCCCTCGCCGCAACCTCCCGAACGGAGCGCCTAACCCACATCGATGAATTTATCCGCAACACCGGGGCCGTCATCCGGCACGGCGGAGAAAAAGCCTATTACGCTCCCGCCAGCGACCACATCCAAATGCCTCCCCTCGACGCCTTCGCCGATCAGGAAAGCTATTACGCCACCCTCACCCACGAAACGACACATTGGACAAGCCACAAAGACCGCCTCAACCGAGACTTCGGCCAAAAGGAAAAGTTCGACGCGGCCTATGCCAAAGAAGAACTCGTCGCTGAAATAGGCGCAGCCTTCCTCTGCGCCGAACTCGGCCTCGCACCAGAACCTCGCGAAGACCATGCGGCTTACATCGGCCATTGGCTGAAAGCGTTGAACAACGACAAAAAGTTCATCTTCAGCGCCGCTTCGCATGCGAGCCGCGCCGTGGATTATTTGAAGGGGTTGCAACCGGTGCTGGAAGAAATACCGATAAACAATGACACACGCGCAACATTGCCCGCCCCGGCAAAGACAAATCCGCCTCAATGCACTTGCTGAACGGATAGGAAAGATTACGACGAAACTTTCTTAACGCCGATCTCCTCAGAAAACCGCAACATATACCCATCGGGATCGAGATCGTTTCTCAAGTCTTCACATCAAGGAGTACACCTCCCTAAATATTGCCCCGCACTTCATTTGATTTAGCCGATAGCATCAAAGGAGAAATTATCATGGAAACAATTTCAACTTCAGCCTCTCATCCGGTTCCTAGTTTTGTCGGCTCGAACACGATACGGAAAGACAACCGTATCCTCCGCCTTCCCGAAGTCATCGCACGCGTTGGACTGAAACGCGCCTCAATTTATGCCTACATCGCTCACGGTTCGTTCCCTCAGCAAGTATCTCTGGGCGAGCGCGCTGTCGGATGGCTTGAGAAAGAGATCGATGCATGGATCGCCGCGCGAGTATCGGTGTCGCGGCATACATAAAAACGATAGGCTATTTTTGCTCTCTCACTTTATCGAGATAATCCGCCCATAACTGCATCATTTTTTTCCGCTCTTCCAGATGTGCCGTTCTGTTATAGGCTCTTCCATTAGGATCTCTCACCGCATGGGCCAACTGGTGTTCGATATAATCCGGCCTGACATGCAAAATTTCGTCAAGAACCGTCCGCGCCATCGCTCGAAATCCGTGGCCCGTCATCTCGTCCTTGCCGATGCCCATACGACGCAAGGCACTTAGAATGGCATTGTCGCTCATCGGTTCTTTGGTACTGCGAAGGCTTGGAAATAGGTATTTGCCGCGCCCGGTCAAGGGATGAAGTTCGTTTAAAATCTCCAAGGCCTGACGCGATAAAGGAACGAGATGGGGTTCCCTCATTTTCATGCGTTCGGCAGGAATGTTCCATTCGGCCTTTTCGAAATTTATCTCTTTCCATTCCGCCTTTCTTAATTCCCCCGGACGCACGAAGAACAACGGCGCAAGCCGCAGGGCGCAACAGATTACGACGCCGCCTCTGTACGAATCCATAGCTCGAAGCAAGGCCCCTATCGCTTTCGGATCAGTTACGGCGGCAAAATGCCCGCCCTTCACGGGTCGTAGGGCTCCGCGCAAATCGGCAGCTACGTCTCGCATCGCTCGGCCTGTTGCTATCGCATAGCGGAAAATTTGCCCGCAGGTTCGTAAAACCGTGTGGGCCGAATGAAGAGCCCCTCGGCTTTCCATGCGCCGCAAGGTCGCTAACAACTCGGGGGCCTGAATATCGGCAATCGGGCGATTTCCAAGCCAAGGGAAAATATTGCGTTCGAGGTGCCTTGTGACTTTCTTCGTATTGACGGGAGACCAGACGGAGGCTTGCTTGTCGAGCCATTCCCTTGCGATGACCTCAAAGCTGTTGGCTTGCCTTTCTGCATACGCTTCCTTAATGGCCCTTCGATTGAGGGCCGGATCGACGCTATTGGCGAGTTTTTTACGCTCTTGATCCCGCCGCTCGCGCGCGTCTTTTAAAGAAACATCGGGATAGGTTCCCAAAGACAAAAGCTTTTCCTTATCGGCATAGCGATATTTAAAGCGCCACCATTTGCCGCCGTTAGGGTTGACCAGAAGGAACAAGCCTCCCGAATCAAATATCTTGTAGGGCTTATTTTTCGCCTTTGCGCGGCGGATGGCGGTATCTGTCAGAGGCATGTTTGGGGTAACTCCAAAATTGACCCAGTCACCTACCCCAAAAGTTACCCCTAAACGAACGTGGATTTCAATATTTTTCTTTGGACGACTACAGATGATAATTGTCTATAACTCTATTAAAATACTATGTTTTTTGAATTGCTTGAGACGTTCTTGGAAGAAGAAATGGTGCCGATTGTCAGATTCGAACTGACGACCTACCGCTTACAAGGCGGTTGCTCTACCCCTGAGCTAAATCGGCAAATATGCAAAAATCCTCTCCCCCATAATTCTCCTCGTCATCCACGCGAACGCGGAGATCCAGTTTGAACATCCGAAGATACACCGGAAAGGTTTGTTTTTATAGAACCTTCAACCGGATCCCCGCGTTCGCGGGATGACGATGTTTTTAGGAAAATCTATCCGTTAAACGCGAGGCTATGTGCTGCATTCCTTTTATTCGTTAAGCTATCCTTATACCAATCCCGGATCAAAATGAAGCGAAGGGGACACAATAAAAATGCCTGAACCGTTGTTGCCCGTTCCATACCGCCTTTTCGGGCATTTTTATTGTGTCCCCCGTGCACCTTCGATCCATTGCGATCCGGGGTTGGTGTTGTAAGGCATAATACAAAAACCGCGATCATCTTCAAGGCGTGATTTAATCAAAAAGAGCAAAGCCATATGGAATTCGCCCCCTATAGCTGCTAAACCCGGTTTATGACGAATCCGCAACAAATGCTTGCCGACCTGAAATGGCAAATCGACATCGGAGCCGACGAAGCCATCGCCGAAGCGCCGGTACTGATGCATTGGGGTTCCGAGCAAATGAAACAGCCGAAACCTTCGGCCACCCAGCCGGAACCGCCCCCCCAAATCCCGAGCCCCGAAGTCCGGATTTTGTCCTCCCCAGCCCAAACGCTCGACGAGTTGCGCGGGCAACTTTTGACCTTCGACGGCTGCGGGCTGCGAACGACGGCGATGAATCTGGTCTTCGCCGACGGAAACCCTGATTCGCCCGTCATGTTCATCGGCGAAGCCCCCGGAGAAGACGAAGACCGCCAAGGAAAGCCCTTTGTCGGGGTCAGCGGCCAGCTGTTCGACCGGATGCTGACAGCGGCAGGCATGTCGCGCCAAGACATATATATATCGAACGTCCTCTTCTGGCGTCCGCCCGGCAACCGAACGCCGACAGACGCAGAGATTGCGGCCTGTCTTCCGTTTGTAGAAAGGCATATCTCATTGATAAAGCCAAAGATTTTGGTTTTACTTGGCGGCGTCGCAGCTAAAACCCTGCTGCGCACGACGACGGGAATAACGCGACTGCGCGGACGATGGACAGACTATATGCCGCCACCGGATTCGGGTATGAACCTCCCCATTCCGTGTCTTCCGATTTACCATCCGGCCTACCTGTTGCGTCAAGGAAATGCAAAACGTCAAGCCTGGAACGACATTTTATTGCTCAAAAAACGCATCTCAGAAATAACTAATTGAAAACAAAAGAATAAATATCAAATACCCCTTTGGGGTAGCCGATTTTGCTTGCCCGAAAGTATTTTTGCTATTAGAGGGCCGCATATGGATACCCATACGCAAAAACATATTCTCGTGCGTTTGCCGAAGCTGGCAACTATAGCATTCGTCTTTTGGGGCTTAAGCTCAAGCGCCCCATTGGACGCTGCCCCTGTCTGGCTGCGCCAAGAAATACCGCCTCATATAGCGCCTCAGGAAGGGGACATAGGGGTGCGCGTATTATCGTCTCGAGACGCGACCCTATACCGCGTTGCCTTTACCGCACAAGAAAGGGCCGACTGGAACGTGGCCGACCAAGCGCTGGCCAAAATCACCGATAAACGGCTAACGGGGCATGTTCTGGCCGACCGCTATGCGCGGAGAGGGATGACGCTGAACGAAGCGAAGGAATGGTTCGCTTCCTATGCGGATCTATCCGAAGCCGAAGACCTGTACGTTGAAGCAAGAAAATTACGCGGATTTACCTCCGCCTCCATCCCCCGCCCTGCGAACGCATCAGAATGGCAAGGTGGCAGCGCCTCGCTCTCGCCCGCCGGAGGCTTCCAAAGCTCAAACGACAATAACGCCGAGTGCGGACCGAAAGCCGCCTTAGCGAAAGCAGAGATCTACGCCGCGCTCAAACGGGATACTCCTGAAAAAGCAAACGAGCTTCTGACCCGCGCCATTAACCAAAACGTGATCCCCGCGAACGCCGCAGGCGACGTTGCCGGACGGATCGCCCTAAGCTTTTTTCATAAGAGGGATTTGGACGCCGCGCGCAAAGTCGCCCACATAGCAGCCAAAACCGGAGCGCCGCTAGGGCTGTGGGTCGAAGGACTTTCCGCTTGGAAGCTGAAAGATTTCGGGCAATCGGCACGTTCATTCTCCAAGCTGGCCAAACAAGAAGACCTTCTGCCATGGAATCAAGCGACGGCATCCTACTGGGCCTACCGGGCATACAGCCGTCTTGGCGACAAAACGGAAGCCTACCGTTGGCTGGCGCAAGCGGCGAACATCCCGCACAGCTTTTACGGAGCGATGGCCGCGAACCTGATGGGTCGTCAAGGCGAGCGTTCGTGGAAAATGCCGGAACTTGAATCCAAATCAATCGAACTTCTGGCCTCCGCGCCCGCAGGCTGGCAAGCCTTGGCCCTGACTCAAGTCGGCCGCGCAGACTTGGCCGAAGGCGAGCTTCGCCGCCTGCTTTCGACGTCCGGAAAGATGCAAACGGCAGCCTTGGCGCTAGCCGAAAAAGCGCGCATGCCCTCGCTGGTTCTCGCGCTCAGCGGCGTAACGACCAGCAAAAACGGGCAACCCTTCGACGCGGCGCTATACCCGTTGCCGCCATGGCAGCCTTCCGGCGGCTTTACGGTGGACCGCGCGCTGATCTACGCGATCATGCGCCACGAGTCGCACTTCAACCCCGACGCGGTGAGCACGCGCGGCGCCTGCGGGCTGATGCAAATTATGCCGAGAACGGCGCGTTTGATCGAAAAGATCAAGCACGGAGGTCGCTCATCCGAATGCGTCAGTGGCGCGCTTTTGGACCCGACGACGAACGTGAACATGGGCCAAAAGTACGTCCGCACCCTGTCCGAAACGCCAATGATTGGCAACAACCTGTTGTTTCTTTTAGCGGCATACAACAGCGGCCCCGGCAACCTCTCGCGCTGGATCGACGGTCACGACAGCACGGACCCGCTTTTGTTCATCGAGAGTCTGCCTGTCCGCGAAACGCGGTATTACGTCCAGCAAGTCCTGCTGTATTATTGGATGTACAAAGCGCGTCTCTCCCAACCCGAAACGGCTATCGCCCAGCTATCGCACGGCGAATGGCCCAAGCTGGCCGCACGCGACGCGGACTCGACCGAAGTCGGCGCCCGCGAGATCGTCGCGAACGTCGACATGCCCGGCATGAACGAAACGAGATAACCGCAGGCTATTTTCCAAGCACAATTTCCGCCAAAGCCCGCTCAGCCTCTTCGCTTTCGAAGACAAGCCGAACGGGCAAAACGACGACTTCCTCTCGGAACCCTGCGGGCAACCGAACGGCGTCTTTTTCCGTTGTCAACAACCGCGCGCCTTTTTCCTCGGCCGCAAGGCGCAAAGTGTCGATATCCTCCTCGGCATAAGCATAGTGATCCGGATACTCTATTTCGGAAACGACCTTAAGCCCCATCTGCCGAGCCGTCGCAAAAAACTTGCGCGGATGACCGATGCCCGCGAAAGCGACAAAGCTTCCGAAATTCGGAAACCCCGCCGGAATATCCGGCACAAGACGCGCGCGAAAAACAGGAACCGTCGACGCCGCAGCAATATTCTGCCTGTCTCGCTCTCCGACGATAACCATGGCCGAAACGCGCGCCAGCGCCGCCGCCAAAGGTTCGCGCAAAGGCCCTGCGGGAATCATGCGCCCATTGCCGATACCCGTTTCCCCATCGACAACAAGGATCGAAGCCATAGGCTTGATATTAGGATTTTGCAGCCCATCATCCACAAGGATCATCGAGCCTTCCTTCTCGGCCTCGCGAATAGCCTTCGCGCGATCGCGTCCGGCCCACGTCGGCGCACGCGCGGCTAAAAGCAAAGCCTCGTCGCCAACGCCCCCGGCATCGTCCTGAGCCGGATGGATGCGCGCAAGAACTTCCCTGCCCCCATAGCCGCGAGTTACGAAAACGGGATGATGCCCGCGTTTTTTTAAAATCTCTGCCAAGGCCAAAACCGTAGGCGTCTTTCCCGCGCCGCCCGCCACGACATTGCCAACGCAAACGACGGGCCTACGCGAATGATAAGGATAAGCGAACGCCTTACGGATCCGGGTCCCAGCCGCAAACAGCCACGACAATGGAGAAAGAGCTTTTGCCGCAAGCTCCGAAAACAACGTTTTTCGTTCAGGATACCAAAAACCGGGCGCTTTCACTTCTTTCCTCTAAGCCAAGGATCCATTTCAAGGATGATCTTGCTCAAAATAGAGCGTTTTCTCTGCGCAAGCAACCTAGCGGCGAGGATTTGCCTGTCGCGCTCGGCCTCGTCAACCAACAAACGCGCGACGACAGGCGCGATTTCCTCCGCGCCAATCAATCCGATAGCAGCCCTATCGGCAACGAACTCGCGTTCGATCTCCGAGAAATTATGCATCGAAGGCCCGAAAACGATAGCCGATCCCGAATGCGCAGGCTCAATGGGATTATGCCCGCCGGTGCCCTCGAAAGAGCCGCCAATAACGGTGACGGAGCACAGCGAATAAAGCAACCCCATCTCGCCCATTGTATCGGCCAAATACACTTGGGTATTCGCGGCAATGCTTTCGCCCAAAGACCGTCGAGACAAAACATATCCGCTAGCGATAATAAATTTAGCGACATCGTCCCCCCTGACGGGATGGCGCGGGGCGATGACGGTCAACAACCCGGGATGCTCCGCCGCCAGCGCCTTATGAGCCGCCACCGCCATTTCCTCTTCGCCCGGATGGGTCGAGGCCATAAGCCAAACAGGCCGTCTACCAATTTGCGCGCGCAGTCGGCTCAGCTCTGCGGCATCGAAAGGCAAAGGCGAAGAAACGTATTTCAGGTTTCCGACGCATTTAACGGAAGAAGCTCCCAAAGCCTTGAATCGCTCCAAATCAGCCTGCGTCTGGGCAAGGCAAAGAGAAAACGTAGACAAAAGCCTCCGCGCAAGCCGAGACACGCGGCTCCAATTACGAAATGACCGCTCGGACATCCGAGCATTCAAAAGAACGGCCGGTATCGAGCGTTTTTTGAGCATCGCCAGCGTATTGGGCCACAACTCGGATTCGATCCAAATGGCAAACATCGGCGTCCAGTGATCGAGGAATCTGGAAACCCCCGCAGCAAGATCGACCGGAACGTACTGATGCACCGCATAAGGAGGCAACCTTTTCTCGACGGCATGCGCGGCGGTGACAGTCCCCGTGGTCAAAACGAAAGACACGTCAACATAAACCTCGCGAATCTTCTCGATCAAAAGCAGCAACGAAGAGGCCTCGCCGACGCTTGCGGCATGGCACCAAATGACTTTTCCGGAAGGGCGTTGAACGGAGGGCCGCCCAAATCTCTCCCTAAAGCGCCGAGCATCCTCGCGCCCCCTCATGCGGCGAAACCGCAGATACGCCCCGACAACCGGCGCGCCCACCCCTGTTAAAAACCGATAAATCCCAAGAAGCATAAAACCCCCGCAATCCCCTCATCTGAACCCCAAAAAGCTGGTTCCTGTCAATTTGAATATGATAAACCAGTTGCAGCACAAGAGTCGGAAAAAAAGCGCTACAATCTCCTCCCCCTTGCCTAATAACGCAGCTCACACATTTAAAGCGGCCATGCGCATTTTCTCAAACCTGTTTTCGCTCCTCGAAACGCCGATAATCCCCCCGTTTAAAGGCGCGGCCATTCTCCTGTGGACCTATTTGGTCTTGATGTTCCTTGTCGACCGAAGCGACCCCATCTGGTCCGGATCCCTATCGGACCCCGACAATTATCTTTACCTCGTCCAAGCTATGGATTTGCTCAAAGGCCAAAACTGGTTCGACCTTATCCAGCACCGCATGAACCCGCCCGACGGAACGGTCGTCCACTATTCGCGTCTTCTCAGCGGATTATACGCCGGAGCGACGGCCATTCTATGGCCGTTCATAAGTCTTCCGAAAGCGGCATTCGCAGCCGCCTTAGTCCTCCCGCCGATTTTTCTCGCCTTTCTCCTTTTTGCGCTTGAGATGACCGCCCGAACCCTCGTTCATAAAGACTGGGGAGGCCTAACCGCCTACGTCATCTTTTTCTCCGGCTGCGTTTTATCGAAATTCATGCCGGGATACATCGACCATCACGGCCCCGTTATCCTGCTCTCTACGACCGCCTTCTTTTTTATCGTCCAAACGGTCAAAAACCCAACCGACTTCCGCATGCCTCTTACTGCCGGAGCCTGCCTTGCTCTCGGCATGGCCCTTTCCCTTGAAACAATAGCAATCCTCATCCCGCTAACGCTCGGCATGGGTCTTTGGGCCATCTCTCAGAGTCACAAAAGCGCGCGAAGCGCCGCTGTCTTTGCTCTTACTCTTTTTGCCTTCAGCGCCGCATTCCTTTTCGCCACCCAAACGCCCACGCAAGCCCTTACGCCTCGCATCGATATTTATTCCATCCCATACGTCCTCTTAACTGCATACATCGCGCCCTGTTTTATTGGCATCTACGCGGTCGCGAAGAAGCCCTTAGCCCTGCGCCTGACCGTCGGCGGAATCTTGGCGGCAGCCTGCGGCTATCTCTTCCTATGCCATTTCCCCGAACTTTTAAAAGGCCCCTACAGCGGCGTCCCTGATGAAATCGCGCGTATGATATTCGCCATCGCGCCTGAATCGTGGCCCATCGTCCGCGAAGGCATCTCATGGAACAAAATAGTCTTCCCCCTTCTTTGCCCAACGATAGCGATCTGGGCGAGCCTATACATGATTTGGCAAACGCGACGCCTAGCGGATCGCTGGCTTTGGGGAATGCTTGCCGCCACGCAAACGATATCCGTCCTGCTGGCGGCATTTTACCAAATGCGGCTACTCTATTTCGCCTATACCTTTGCGGCCTTGCCGCTCGCCGCCATCGCCTGCCGCGACTGGCAAACCACATCATCCCCCATCCGTCTCAAACGACTGATATCGAAAGCGCGGTTCGCCTTCGTCCTGATCGTCATCCCGTTGTCCGCGCTGGCCGCAGGAAAATACGACAACGACTATCAAGGAACAGCGGCCAAGGACGGCAAAACGTCCGCCGAAGCGAACTGCAACATGGCGACCGTCGCGCAAGTCTTGAACGACCCTTTTATCTACGGCGACCGCTCGCGGATAATCATAAACAGCATCAACGAAGGGCCGGAAATCATCTACCTGACGCCGCACAAAGTCCTTGCTGGCCCCTATCACACAAACGTCGGTGGCAACTTCGATGCCGCGCATTTTTTTAGCGCCTCCAATCCGAACGAAGCAAAAGAAATTGCGCGCAGACGAAACGCTGAACTCGTCGTCTTTTGCCCCTCAAGGCTGGAAATGAGAATCTACGAAAACCCCGACGCCCCAAGCCTCGCCCGCCAAATCGTCAACGGACATATCCCCGTATGGCTCAAACCCGTTCAATTTCCTACTTCCGGCAATCTGATGCTGTTTGAAATTGCCTACTAAATCCGTTACAGGCAAAATCCTTTTGCTAGAATTGTCACGCGTCAACCCCAAGGCCCACACCCATGCCCCACGTCCCCGAAAAGCACCGAGTCCAACGCGCCGGATGGCTACGCGCAGCCGTCCTCGGCGCGAATGACGGGATTATCTCGACGGCAAGCTTGATCGTCGGCGTCGCAGCGGCCTCAAGCACAAGAAGCGAAATCCTGACAGCCGGATTCGCAGGCATGATCGCGGGCGCGATGTCGATGGCGGCAGGGGAATACGTTTCGGTAAGCTCGCAATCGGACATTGAAAGCGCAGATATTGCGCGTGAAAAACAGGAACTTTTTGACGACCCCGACTTTGAAACGGAGGAGCTGGCGGAGATCTACGCTCACCGAGGCCTTGAAAAGCCGCTGGCACGTGAAGTAGCGATCCAGCTGATGAAGAAAGACGCGCTCGGCGCCCACGCGCGGGACGAACTCGGCATAACGGAAATAACGACCGCGCGTCCAGTCCAAGCGGCCCTTGCCTCAGCCGGAGCCTTCACAGCGGGAGCGATTCTCCCGATTCTCGCCGCGATTCTTCCCCCACCCGAATATCTGGAATCGACAGTGTTTATCTCCGCGTTGTTTTTCCTCGCAATTCTCGGAGCCATCGGCGCGAAGACGGGGGGATCAAGCGTATACAAAGCGACGATTCGGGTCTTTTTCTGGGGAGCCATCGCGATGGCAGCAACGGCAGGCGTCGGAGAAATTGTCGGAGAAGTGCTTTAACCGAATTCGAACGTGCAAGAAAATGCCTCAAAACAACATACTTTTTCAGAATCCTGAATCCCAAACCCCGAATCTTCCTTTTCCCCATTTCCCGCTTTTCCCGAAGGCCCAGTTTTGGTAACGTCTTGGCCATGAAGAACAACGCCCCTCTAAACCTCCTTGAGGAATTTCTGCTTCTGGCCCTGAACGCCAAGGCCGGACAGTACCATCCCGTAGATTCGGACGTCTTCGACCGAGCCATAGCCAGCGCCGTCCTGCTGGATTTATCGCTATGCAACCGAATCGACTATGACTTAAAAGATTTGTTTGTCGTGGACCCGACGCCCACAGGCGACGACATATTGGACCCAGTCCTAAACATGGTCGCCGTAGCGCCGGTCTTAACGCCGCATCGAACGACCTATTGGCTCAATCAGCTTACGAAAGAAAGCCCGGCGCTTCAGAAAAGAGGCCTCAAGCGGCTCGAAAGGCGCGGGATCGTCCGCCCAAACATCGGATTGTTCTGGATGTTTGGATTCGGAAGCAGCCCCGCAATCGACGAGGCGAAAACGGACGAGCTTAAAGCAAGCCTAAAGCGAGAAATTCTAGGGACGAACGTTCCCTCGACTCGAACGATAGCCCTGACGGGGCTTGTCAACGCCTGTGGTTTTTTCCAGCACATCCTGAACGAAACCGAAGCGAAAGACGCGGCTTTACGTATAGCCGAGTTTTCACGTATGGATCTCATCAGCCAAGCCGCCGCCAAGGGCTTTCTTGACGGTAACGAAACGCCCGTCGCCGCCGCGTCGGGAAATCGTTGATTTGCGCAAGGCTAACTTCCGGGTATTTATGATTAGAACAGGTATCCTCGCCTTTCTCCTTGTCCCGCTGACAGCAGCGACGCCTGTCTTGGCGCAAGAAGCGCCGCCGCCGCGCAAAATGCCTCGCGTGCCGGTCACAAGCCAGCTGTTGCAAGGCGGCCGTGAACCCGTCCCGGTCTCGCACGAGGTCCAAGGTTCTGTCGCGGTCATCGACGCGGAAAAGATTCGGATAAACAAAACCGATTTAAGACTGTTCGGCATCGTGCCGCCGCAACTTTCCGCCAGTTTTGGCCCGCAAGCGCGCGCCTATCTTGACGCGCTCGTCAACGGCCTGACCATAACATGCAAAATTCGCGATCGCGACCGCGACGGCCGCCTTCTTGCAACCTGCCTAACGCCGGCAGGCAGCGACATCGCGCAAGACCTTCTCAGGCGCGGCTATGCCGTGGCCGCGCGCGGATCCGTGGCCGGAACCGAACTTGCAGGAGCCTACGTCGCGGCCGAGCGCGCAGCGCAAGTCCAAAGGCTTGGCGTTTGGTCGTTAGCGGCGCAAGCGGCCGCACAACAGCCAGCGACGCCCATCCCAACACAAGCAGCGGCTCCCTCCCCGGCAGTCGCGGCCCAAGTCGCTGCGGTTGCGCCGTTGGTAGCCTCGGCGCTGCGTCCAACCGAGGTAAGCTCAAAAAAAGCGGACCCCGCGCCCGAAACCACAAAAGCCGATCCAGAAACGAAAAAAGAAGACCCCGCAAAAGCGCCGCCTCCCCCGCCGCCATCACAAACCGAAGCGCAGCTTCAGGCGAAAGTCGCGGCAGATATCCTTTCCGATCAAGAGGCAGCGCGTCTTGAAAACTGGCCGGAGCGAACGGACGACAACATCGGCTTTTTCGAAAGATATCAGCTTCTGATCTCATGTCTGCTGATGCTGACGACGGCGATGGGCATCGCGAATGCCCTCAGGCTGCAAAGAAAACGCGACCGGCGCGAAGAACTAAAAGCGTTGGCGGCGGCATTGCGCGGCGAACTGATGGCCGCGCGCAGCATCTGTCACGGACGAGCTAAAAGCATCTCGACAGAAGAAGAAGACAACGCCGCTGTCTGGCCCCGCATCCGATCGACTCTCTATCAAGCCTACGTCGGACGCCTTGGAATGCTTGGCGCGGACCTGTCGCGACAAATCGCTTCAATTTACGGCCAGTCCGGAGACTACGCCGCCTTTTACGCTCACGCCGCGACGGGAACGCCGTCGGAATCCCCGAAAAAGCACGCGCTTGAAACGCTCTTGAAACACATCGACGACGTTCTGCCCAGACTTGCGGAAATCGAAAGGACGGGTATCGTCAAATATCGCCTTGCCATCGCGCCGCCTGCGCCAGTTCCACCTGCGCCGCACCATAAAAACGCGCAAACAACATACAACGCAACGGCAACGTCGCTGACCGAATCCGAAATCGTCTCGCACGCCGTAGGCGCGCACGCCTATGCGGCGTCCGAGACGCAATCCACCTCCGTCAGCGCTCTGGCCACATCGCTGTGGAACGCAGTATGCGGCCTTATGCCCGCGCCCGCCGCGCCGCCCGAACAACCCCTCCCGCCGCTACCGCAACAATTCGAAGCGCAAGTAGCCGACTACACGGCGATGATCGAAGCGGACATGGAAAGGTACCACAGCATCGGCATGCCGGAACCGAACGACTACTCCCACAGAAAAAGCCACGGCTAACCGCGCATCCCCAAATAAACAGGAAAAAGAGGCGCGCCCTACCCGCCGGAAAGCAACTTGTCGATATCGTCCTGCGTAATTGCGCTCGACGGAAGCTGAGGCCCGTTCAAAAGCCCCTTATCCGGATCGGCCGAATGAATATTCTTCGGCACATGACGTCCGCCGACGCGATGGATTTCCTCGCCCATGGCCTTAACGATCGCCTCAATACGAACGTCGATATGCTTCAACGTCTCAACGACTTTCGTGATGCGCTGCCCGGTAATGTCCTGAAAGTTGCAGGCCTCGAAAATCTTCGTCGTGCATCCGATAAGCCGTTCGTTAATCGGCGGCGTACATTCGGTTGCAATCGCGCTCATTTCCTCGCAAACGTCCATAATCCGGTTCGTGGCGTCCTCCGTCGCGCCGACAACGGCATCAAGTTCGTCGGTGGCGTTCGGAATGAAATTCGTGCTGATATCGTCGGGCCTGACGGAAGCGATCTCGTTCTTGGCCTGCCGGATATAGCGGGCCAGCTCCTCAAGCTCGGAATAAAATTTAAGATCTGCGGAAGAAACATCGCCCTCAAGCGATTGAATGACCTGACGCACAATCGACGCGACTTCCTCGGCGGATAAAGGCGTCTTTGTCGCTTCGTGCGCAGCCTTGATTTCCTTTTGCAAACGATCCTGAAAATCCTGCGAAACCCCGGCCATGACGCACCCTCGTTAAAAATTTCCGAGAACAGCAGAAATCTTCTGCTTCAACGTCTCGGCATTGAACGGCTTAACGATATAGTTGCTCACGCCAGCTTCCTTGGCCGCAACGACATTTTCGGTCTTGCTCTCGGCAGTAATCATGATAAAAGGCGTGGGCTTAAGCGTAGCGTCCGCACGGACTTCCTTAAGCAGCTGCAATCCGGTCATCGGCTGCATATTCCAATCCGAAATGACCAAACCGATGGGAACCTCGCGTAAAACCTTAAGCGCCATAGAACCGTCTGTCGCCTGATGAATGTTCTTAAATCCAAGTTGCTTAAGCAGGTTTTCAATAATCCTGAGCATGGTTTTATAATCGTCCACGATCAGGACATTCATGTTCATATCAACAGCCATAGAGCACCCGCATTACCGGAAAAAACCAAGGAAGACAGAAACGCGCCGACCCCCTACCAAAAGAGCCTAGGAGAAGAAAATAAACAAACCGTTACCGAATACCGGAAGATGTGCATAGGGTAAACACAGGCTCTCGTTTTTTCAACTAAAAGCTGCATTGGCATCCTCCGGTATACCACATATTGAATCCCCCCCCGCCCGCAAGGAAAACGGATGCGGAAACCACAATTCAGGAATCGTAAGATACAAGGCTGCTAATGGGAATATCGACCCGCTTGCGCCCTTCAAGAAAGGCCAGTTCGATAACAAAAGCCCCATGAACGACATCAATCCCCGCCTGCCGAGCCAGCGAGACAGCGGCACCGGCAGTGCCGCCTGTTGCCAGCAAATCGTCGCATAAAACGGCGCGGCATCCGGGCTTGACTAAGCCTTCCTGCATTTCAATAACGTCTTCGCCGTATTCAAGGGCATACGACTTGGAAAGGATCTTTCCCGGCAACTTTCCCTTTTTGCGAATCATGATAAAGCCAAGGCCCATATGAGCCGCCAAAGAAGCGCTAACCAAAAATCCGCGCGACTCGATCCCGATCAATACATCCGGGCGCAGGCTCGAAACTGTCTCGGCAAGGCGATCAACCGTTTCGCGCCAAGCCTTTCCGTTCACAAGCAGCGTCCCGACATCGTAAAACAAGATGCCTGGTTTGGGATAATCGGGGATCGTACGAATGTGTTCTTTAAGATCTAGCAAGGGATACTCCGTTAACTGTTTCGTAACCTGAGTGTAGCTTATACTGAGAGATACGCATTCGCAACCCGCCCGTATCGACAGGCCGGTAAAAAGCGGCGTGTGAATGCCGTATATTCATTCGAATACAATAAACATTCCTATGGTGATTGAATGCCCTCGACCCTGACCCAAGCCGACGTAGCGAGGTTAATGTCCGAACCGTCACCGGCCGTGCGGGCCGAATTGGCGAGCAAGATCGGCGTTGAGATAGACAACCCGGAGCTTAACGCGACGGAAACGGCATTGGCCCAAGACATCGTCCGGATCATGGCAAAGGATGTCGAAGCGAGCGTGCGCGTCGCGCTGGCCCAAAACCTCCGCGATGCCGATCGTCTGCCCCATGATGTCGCGGTCAAGCTCGCGAACGACATCGAAAGCGTGGCGCTGCCAATTCTCGAAAGCTCGAAAGTGCTGACGGACGCAGACCTTGTCGAAATTGTCCGCGCGGGCGCCCCAATCAAGCAGGAAACAATCGCAGCGCGCGAAAACGTCTCGGAAACGATTGCCGATGTGCTTGTGTCAAAAGGCAGCGAAAAAGCGGTCGCCAAGCTGATGGACAACACGACGGCGAAAATAAACGAAAAGACCCTCAACTCGGCGGTAGACCGTTTTGCAAACAACGACGCCGTCAAAGAAAAAATCGTCCGCCGCCCAACCTTGCCCCCAACGGTAACGGAGCGCTTGGTAACGATGGTCGCAGAAAATTTGCGCGAACATCTGATCTCGCACCATCAAGTTTCGCCATCCATCGCGGCAGACATCGTGATGCAAAGCCGCGAGCGCGCGACGATCAGCCTAACCGGCAAATCAAGCATCGAAGAATTGGAAAAACTGATTCTTCAAATGAACGCAAACAAGCGTTTAACGCCGACAATCGTAATCCGCGCGCTCTGCTTGGGCGACATCTCGTTTTTCGAAGTATCGATAGCCGTGATGGCGAACATCCCGCTGGTTAACGCCCGCATTCTTCTGCACGACGCCGGACAACTCGGCCTGAAAGCGCTCTACGAGCGTTCCGGCATGCCGATGGATATGCTCCCGATCGTCCGCGCCGCCATGGAAGTGTTGGGCGAAACAGAAATGGACGGAGGAGAAGGCGACCGCGACCGTTACCGGGCCAAAGTCATCGAACGCGTCCTGACGAAATACGAAGACTTGGACACGGAAAACGTGGACTATCTCCTAAAAAAGCTCGGCGACGTCCTAAAACCGAAAAGATAGCCTTCCTCCGGAATATCCCTCACGCCCTATCGACGAATACCTTATGCACCCCGGTTCCTTTGGACAATTCGGGATGGAACGTCGCGACCATATGAAGGCCGCCCTCGACAAGAACAGGATCGCCCTTAAACCGAGCCAAAACCCGGACGCCCTGACCGACGCTGCGAATAATGGGCGCGCGAATAAAAACGGCCTCAAGCTTTTCGATTCCCGTTTGCCGAACGAACTCCGGTTCCGGATCGAGAACGGCAATGCAGCTTTCGTTCTGCCGCCCATAAGCATTGCGTTCGACAGCGATATCCACAATGCCAAGAGACTCTTGCGCCGGATTGGTGACCGCTTTTGCCAAAAGAATAGCGCCCGCGCACGTCCCAAAAACGGGTTTTTCCCGAGCGAACGCCTTCAGCGCATCCATCATATTATCGTAGTGCAAAAGCTTAAGCATCGTCGTGCTTTCACCGCCCGGAATGACAAGCCCGTCAACATTCGCCAAGGCATCGGCATCGCGCACAAGAACGGGCGCGCCCCCCGCCTCAGTCAATGCAGCCGCATGCGCCGCAAAGTCCCCCTGCAATGCCAAAATCCCAATTCGCTTAGCCATGCCCCCTACTTTCCGCATACCGTCTCTTCACGGCCCCCGCGCATGAACGGTCTCCAAGACCCGCATAACGGCATGCTGAAACGTCTTAGGATTGGCAACCATCGTAAACGGAGAAACATCGCCCCCCTGTCCATGAATAAGGACCGTGCCGTACCCGAGAATGCGCCCCCAAATCGATTGATCGAAATTCACGCCCGTAACCCGGTTAATCATGATTTCGAAAGTCGTGCGCGAAATGAATCCGTACTTGGCGATAAATCTCTTGTTCGTAATCGCAAGTTCCGTCGACGACTGACGCACGCCCGCGCCAATAGACAAAAACAGTCCCGCCAAAGAAACGACCAAAGCAATCCCGGCCAAAGCCTTCCCGACGACCCGACCAGGTTCGCCGTCGCCCAGAATGGCCGAGGCAATGCCATGACTTCCAAGTCCCAAAAGGCCGCCCGCAATAACGATCATCAATCCCGGAATGAACACGATCCAATGAAGCATGCCCATATAAACAATCTTCTCCTCAGGAAGCAGCGCCTTTCTGACGTATGACATACTCCACCTTCCCGATAAAAAACCGTTTATTTCCGTCGCGCGGGATCCACGTGGCCCGCAAGGAATTTCTCGACCTCAAGCGCCGCCATGCACCCCATCCCCGCAGCCGTAACGGCTTGGCGGTAAACCTTGTCCCTGACATCGCCCGCGGCATAAACGCCCTCGATATTCGTCGCGGTCGCACCGGGCTTCGTAACCAAATAGCCTTCCTCGTCCATATCGAGCTTACCGGCAAAAATCTTCGTAGCCGGAGAATGCCCGATGGCGACAAACACGCCCGAGACAGGCAGCAAGCGGGTCTCGTTTGTCTTAACGTTCTTAAGCCGCACGCCGGTAACGGAAAGCACCGGCTTTTCGTCGCCGACAATCTCATCGACAATGCTGTCCCAAGCAATTTCGATCTTCGGATTTTCCGCCACCTGATCGTGCAAAATCTTTTCGCCACGGAAAGAGTCGCGACGATGAATAAGCGTAACCTTGCTGGCAAAGCGCGTCAGAAACAAAGCCTCCTCAAGCGCGGCATTGCCGCCGCCGACGACGCAAATTTCCTTGCCGCGATAAAAGAACCCGTCGCACGTCGCGCACCCCGAAACGCCGAAGCCCCAAAACTTCTTTTCACTCGGCAATCCCAACCACCGCGCCTGAGCGCCCGTCGCAATAATAACCGTATCCGCGACGTATGTATCGCCCGACTCGCCCGTGCAAACAAAGGGCCTTTTCGAGAAATCGGTGCCAACGATGGTATCGGAAACCATAACCGTCCCGAATCGCGCGGCCTGAGCGGCCATCTGATCCATAAGCTGCGGTCCCGGAACGGCCTCGGCAAAGCCCGGAAAATTCTCGATTTCGGAAGTAATCGTCAGCTGCCCTCCCGGCTGCATTCCTTGAACGAGAATAGGCTTCAAATTTGCGCGGGCCGTATAAATGGCCGCCGTATACCCAGCAGGGCCTGCGCCGATAACAAGAACTTTAGTCGTGTGCGAAGTTGGCATGACAAAAACATTAATAATTGGTCGAAGGCATATATTTGGCTCAATTCAGGCCAACAGGGCAAGGCGTTTTTAAAAATATATAAAAACACAGCTTTTCGCCCTTGTTGCGGCCCCTCCGTATGCTAATAAAGAGGGCGATTGCTCGCCCTCAAAAGGGGACATAAAGCAAAAGGCCCCCTTCCGGCATCGAAGAAACATCTCCCGACCCCAAAGGCCTTTTTGATTTGTGTCCCCGATGCATTTGCAAAAGGCAAAGAGCACAAAAGAGAACGGTTTTCAACCGAACCGACAATAACAAGAAGGACTTTTCGAATTATGGCCCAGCCTGAGACCTCCCTGATGAACCGGATCGTATCGCTCTCCAAGCGCCGCGCGTTCATCTATCCCGCCTCCGAGATCTACGGCGGCCTGAACGGTTTCTGGGACTTCGGCCCCTTGGGCGTATTACTGAAAAACAACTTGCGCGACGCCTGGTGGCGCAGCATGGTCCTGTGCCCCCCGATGGGTCCGGACAACGAGCCTCTATCAATTGTCGGCATTGACACAACGATCATCCAGCACCCGAAGACATGGGAAGCCTCCGGCCACATCAGCGGCTTTGCCGACCTGATGGTCGATTGCAAGGAAACGAAACTGCGCTACCGCGCAGACCACATCGCCTGCGTGCGTTTTTTCTACAAGAAGGGCAATGAAACAAAGGAATACCCGGCTTATATTAGCGCGCTCGAGGGCGACGAAGCCCCAGAAGCGCTGGCCAAGAAAGCCAAGAAAATCGTCGCAAAAAGCGGCGGCGGAGAGCTTCTCCCCATCGACATGGCGACGGCAGTCCCGCTGACGAATCTTCCGCCCGATCAACAAGCCCAAGTCATCGGCCCCGACGCCGAAAACCCCGGCACGCTGACAGAGCCGCGCGCCTTCAACCTGATGTTCCAGTCCTACGTCGGCGTCTTCCAAAACGACGACTCGAAAGTCTACCTCCGCCCCGAAACGGCGCAAGGCATCTTCTTGCAATACAAAAACGTCCTCGACACCTCGCGCGTCAAACCGCCGTTCGGCGTGGCGCAGGTGGGCAAATCGTTCCGCAACGAAGTCACGCCGCGCAACTTCGTGTTCCGCACCCGCGAGTTCGAACAAATGGAAATGGAATTCTTCGTCCCACCCGAAGACGGCATGAAGTGGTACGAATTTTGGGTTGCCGAGCGCATCCGCTGGTGGCAAGAACAAGGCGTCTCGTCTGAAAACCTCTTCCGCCACGAAATTCCCGAAGCCGACCGCTCGTTCTATTCGGCGGCGACATCGGACATCGAATACAAATACCCCTTCACGGCCCCCGGCTTCGGCGAGCTTGAAGGCGTGGCCTACCGCACGGACTACGATCTGACGCAGCATCAGAAGTTCAGCAAAACGAACCTTGAATACGTCGATCAAGAAAACAAGAAACGCTACATCCCGCACGTGATCGAACCGGCCAGCGGCCTGACGCGCGGCGTGCTTGTCTTGCTGTGCGAAGCCTATCGTTACGACGAAAGCCGCGCTTCGCCCGAATGGCTCAAGCTGAAACCCAGCCTCGCGCCAATCAAAGCAGGCATCTTCCCGCTCGTAAACAAGGACGGCATGCCCGAAGTCGCGGAAAAGCTCTACCTCAACCTGCGCCAAAAATTCACCTGCCAATACGACGCCAAGCAAAGCATTGGCAAACGCTACGCCCGCATGGACGAAGCCGGAACGCCCTTCTGCGTGACAATCGACGGCGAAACGCTGAAAGACCAAAACGTTACGATCCGCAACCGCGACACCGCCCAACAGGAACGCGTAAACCTCGACAAAGTTAATGAGTATTTGCAAACCAAACTAGCTTGATTTCCAAGGCATTAAAGTCAAAGACAGGCTTTATGAGAAAGGAGATATAATGAAAATGCGCCCAACAGAGAAAAGTCTATACCGACGAACCGCTCAGCCGTATTTTCATTGTATCCAGCCCAAACGCTTTAACTCCCGATACCAACCGCCTTATAAAATGGCACTCAATCAAAAATGCATCGTCATCCCCGCCTTCGCTGGGATGACGATGGTTGGAGAGCGAGGAGTCATTTTATCGGACAGTTAATATCAATCCAAAGTCATCGTCCTTAAAGGAGCCAACCATGGCGACAAAAAAACACAAATGGGTTTACAGCTTCGGAAACGGCAAAGCCGAAGGCCGCGCCGCAATGCGCAATCTTTTGGGCGGCAAAGGCGCAAACCTTGCCGAAATGTCGAACTTGGGCCTCCCCGTCCCTCCGGGCTTTACGGCCACAACGGACGTTTGCGCCTACTTTTACACCCATGGCAAAAAATACCCCGCCGACCTGAAAGCCCAGATCGACGCGGCCCTAACGAAAGTCGAAAAGCAAACCGGCTCGAAATTCGGCGAT
This sequence comes from uncultured Rhodospirillaceae bacterium, assembly GCA_964449155.1. Taxonomy (GTDB): domain Bacteria; phylum Pseudomonadota; class Alphaproteobacteria; order UBA9219; family UBA9219; genus CAIXLI01. Next base: position 22,167 of record CAYVBP010000015.1, read on the forward strand.
CCGAAAAACCCGCTATTGGTCTCAGTGCGCTCGGGCGCGCGCGCCTCAATGCCGGGGATGATGGACACGGTCCTGAACCTCGGCCTCAACAAGCAAACGGTCGAAGGCCTGAAAGCCCAGAGCGGCGACCCGCGCTTTGCCTACGACAGCTACCGGCGCTTCATCCAAATGTACAGCAACGTGGTGTTGGGCCTCGAACACCACCTGTTCGAAGAAATCATCGACGACGTTAAGCGCGCGAGCGGCTACCTGCAAGACACGGACCTGACGGCCAAGGACTGGCAAGACGTCATCGACGCCTATCTCAAGACCGTCGAAACGCACCTTAAAAAGCCCTTCCCGCAAGACGCGCGCGAACAGCTGTGGGGCGCGATCGGCGCAGTCTTCGGCTCGTGGATGAACGCGCGCGCGGTCACATACCGTAAGCTCAACGATATCCCCGCCGACTGGGGCACAGCGGTCAATGTGCAAGCGATGGTTTTCGGCAACCGAGGCGACGACTGCTGCACGGGCGTCGCCTTTACACGCAATCCATCCACGGGCGAGAACGCGTTTTACGGCGAATACCTTGTCAATGCGCAAGGCGAAGACGTGGTCGCAGGAATCCGCACGCCCCAAAACCTGACGATCAAAGGCAAGAAAGAGCAAAATTCTACCCTCCCCGCGATGGAAGAAGTCATGCCCAAAGTCTTCGCGCAACTCTGCAAAGTCCGCGCGAAGCTCGAAAAACACTACCGCGACATGCAGGACATCGAATTCACGGTCCAGCAAGGCAAGCTCTACATGCTGCAAACGCGCAACGGCAAACGCACAGCGCAAGCGGCGCTCAGGGTCGCGGTCGACATGGTCAAGGAAAAGCTGATAACCACGCACGAAGCCGTCAAGCGCATCGATCCGAAATCGCTCGACCAACTTCTGCACCCGACTCTCGACCCGAAAGCGAAAAGAACGGTCGCGGCCAAAGGTCTGCCCGCCTCTCCGGGCGCGGCCTCCGGCAAAGTCGTTTTCAGCGCCGACGAAGCCGAGGCAATGACGGCGCAAGGCCACAAAGTGATCCTTTGCCGCATCGAAACAAGTCCCGAAGACATTCACGGCATGCACGCCGCAAAAGGCATCGTGACAAGCCGAGGCGGCATGACCAGCCACGCGGCAGTGGTCGCGCGTGGCATGGGCCGCGCATGCGTCGCGGGCGCTGGCGACCTTATGATGGACTATGCCAAGCAACAAATGACAACCAAATCCGGCGCGCTTATCAAAGCGGGAGACATCGTCACCATCGACGGCTCGACCGGCGAAGTGATGCTGGGCGAAATCCCGACGGTTCAACCCGAGCTTTCCGGAAACTTCGGAACGCTGATGAACTGGGCCGACAAAATCCGCCGTCTGAAAGTCCGCGCGAACGCCGAAACGCCGCTTGACGCGCGCACAGCCCGCAAATTCGGCGCCGAAGGCATAGGCCTATGCCGAACAGAGCACATGTTCTTCGACACCGACCGCATCACATCGATGCGCGAGATGATTATCGCCGACGACGAACAAGGCCGTCGCGCGGCGTTGTCGAAACTCGAGCCAATGCAAAAACAGGACTTTGTCGATCTCTTCACGATCATGGAAGGCCTGCCGGTAACGATCCGCCTTCTCGACCCGCCTTTGCACGAATTCCTGCCCCAAGGCGATGAAGAAGTCGCCGCCGTCGCATCGGCGGCAGGCGTCGCGCCCGAAAAAGTCAAAAAGCGCGTTCATCAGCTTCATGAATCGAACCCAATGCTCGGACACCGTGGCTGCCGCCTCGGAATCTCATACCCCGAAATCTACGAAATGCAGGCCCGCGCGATCTTCCTTGCCGCAGTTGAAATGAAAAAGAAAGGCAAGCCCGTCACGCCCGAGATCATGGTCCCCTTGATCGCGACGAAAAAAGAATTCGACGTCCTCAAGACAATGATCGACCGCGTCGCCGCCGAAATCTCAAAAGAATACAAAACCAAGTTTAAATACCTTGTCGGCACGATGATCGAGCTCCCCCGCGCGGCCCTACGCGCCGGAGAAATCGCTCAAACCGCCGCGTTCTTCAGCTTTGGCACAAACGACCTGACTCAAACGACGTTTGGTCTTAGCCGCGACGACGCCGCGACCTTCCTGCCCGATTACTACGACGCGAACGTCTTCGAAACCGACCCCTTTGCGACCCTCGACCAGGACGGCGTCGGCGAACTTGTAAAAATTGCCGCTGACCGAGGCCGCGCGACGCGCAAAGACATCAAGCTTGGCATTTGCGGCGAACACGGCGGCGATCCCGCCTCGGTAAAATTCTGCCATCGAGCCGGCCTGACATACGTCTCCTGCTCTCCCTACCGCATCCCCATCGCAAGGCTCGCAGCAGCTCAAGCCGCGCTTGAAGACAAACCGACACCGAAACCCAAAAAGAGGTAATCCCCCAGAAAGCGGGGATCCAGTTTGAGCCTACGAAAAAATGCCCGAAACGCTGTTGTCCGTTCCGCGCTGTCGTTTTGGGCATTTTTATTATGTCCCCCGCGCCCCGAGTGAGTGAAAGGCGTCATACCGACGAGCCCATGAAGTGACTCCACAACAACAAACGCCGTCATCC